>JBKPBY010000074.1:0-7796 GCA_046727075.1 bacterium
CTTACTGGAGCGCGCCGGTTTGGAAGACGACGCTTGTGAGATCGTGCTCGAAGGACCGGATCGGGCAATACCGAAGGAAGGGGTAGTACCTCCCGGTCGCATTTGCTACGCCCGTAGTTTGACTCGAGCAAAAGCGCTTCAGCCGGATGTACTGATCGCTTACCAAATGACGGCCGTGATCTTGCCCCTGATCACGGATACCCGGTGCGTGCAATCGTTCCGGGCCACTACGCAATGGCTTCAGTTAAGTGGCTGACGCGGATCTATGCTGTACGAGAACCGTTTCAGGGTTATTGGCAGACATCAGATTACGGCTATTGGGACTACGTGGATGGAGAGCCGGTGCGACGTCCACTGGGAGAAATAAAGGTGAAGTCCGAGATCTTCCGGCCCACTATATATGAAACGGTCGCACCGAATCAGGTATACACCGTATATGGCGCTGCCTGGGCGGGCGAAACCGAAGTAACGGAAGTATCGGTAAGCACGGACGGCGGCCGGACCTGGGCCGACGCCAAACTCGTTGATCCGCCGCAACGATACGCATGGCGACGTTGGAAATTTGATTGGATTACGCCGAAGGCGCCTGGGCAATACACGTTGCTGTCTCGCGCAAAGGCTGACAATGGCGAGATTCAGCCAGAAGAGCATGATGAGAACTACTCTAACTACGTAATCAATCACCTGCTTCCTATTGAGGTGTTCGTTAGCGAGCGGAGTGAGGAGTGAGAAATGATTACTGAGGGCTACTCATTCAGGCCGCGCAATTAAACCACGTTTGGTTGCAATCGCGATCGCCTCGGTACGACCCATAGCGTCTAGCTTAGCCAGAATCGACTTTACATGAGCTTTAACCGTGTTCTCGCTTATATAAAGAACTTGTCCGATCTCTTTATTGCTCCGACCGTTCGCTATATACTGGAGGACCTGGCGCTCACGTTCGGACAGTTCAGGGCGCGCCATCGATTCAACTAATTTTGTAGCGATAGCTGGAGGGAGTAAGGATTCTCCTTGCGCCACCCTGCGCACGGCGTCTCGGATCTGCGCAGGAGCTGTCCCTTTGGCTAAATAGCCTTTGGCACCGGCTTTTAAAGTACGCCGGATATCTTCCTCACTTTCGTAGGTCGTCATGACGATGATCCGAGGTTTTGGACCTTTTCGACCCGCCAGTTCGGTGATTACTTGCAGCCCATCCTTCTTTGGCATTCGCAGGTCGAGCAAGAGGACATCGGGAAAAAGTTGTTCACAAAGTGCGCAGGCTTCCTCACCATCGCTAGCCTCACCGACGACCTTTATGTCCTTCTGAGATTTGAAAATAGCGACTAGCCCCTCGCGGACCACCGGATGATCATCTGCAATCAGAATATTGATGGTGTCCGTCAGTGATGCAGAAGCCGGGCTCATGACGTTACTCTCAGCAGCATAGTGTAGTCCGCTTCCCCTGACGAGAAAGCTGTTTTTGGTGGCCTCATCCCTCCGCTCCCACAGCTGGTTCCGGAGATACGCTGATTTCAACGTGCTTCCTTCTTCTGACCAGCATGAAGACGGTTGGAACAAAAAACAATGTAGCTGCGGTTGCCAAAATTAAACCTCCGATGACCGCTCGACCCAGAGGCGCATTTTGCTCGCCACCCTCTCCCAAGCCTAACGCCATCGGCACCATGCCAATGATCATGGCCATCGCCGTCATCAGTACTGGCCGAATCCGAACATACCCTGCTTCTAGTGCCGCTCGATAGGGATCCTGATATCTCTGCAGGAGCTCATTCGCGAAAGTAACGAACAAAACGCTGTTTGCTGTCGCAACGCCCATACACATGATCGCGCCCATCAACGCCGGAACACTCAGTGTTGTGTCTGTTGCGAACAGTATCCAAACAATTCCGGCCAGTCCGCAGGGTAGGGCGGTGATGATAATGAATGGCTCGGTCCAGGATTGGAAATTCACCACCATCAACAAGTAAACCAGCAGCATGGAGAAACCCAAGCCAACGTACAATCCCGTATACGAATCATGCATCGTGCTGACCTGTCCGCGGATCCCGATGAAACTGCCTCGAGGAAGGTCCTTTTTAGAGGCGTCGACTAACCGTTGGATTTGGTTCGCCACGTAGCCTAAGTCTTTGCCATCGACGTTTCCGTAGATGTTGATCACCGGTCTGCTTGCGCACCAACTTTAACTAACTGCGCGTACTGCTGCGGAACATTGATATAGATGCGCAGAGGGGAAGTTCGTGCCACCCGGAAGAGCTGCGTTCCTGAACCTGCGGCGACGTAGGCACCGATATCGGTATCTCTGGCCGTGACAATACCATCAAACGGCGCCCAGACTATCTTGAACGCTTCTAACGCGTTGAGCCGATTGATGTTTGCTTCGTCCGCCAGTACCGTCGCCTGATTCTCATGATAAGTATCTTCTGCCGTATCGCGGTCCTGGACGGCAATAACATGCCGGGCATAAAGATCCTGGTATCGCTGGAAGGTAACCTGAGACAGATTCAAAGCGAATTGAGCCACTTGCAGTTGGGCCTTAGCTTGCGCCAATTCTTGATCGACCTCAGGAGTATCAATCTGTCCCAGAATATCGTTGGCTTTTACCTTAGCTCCAATGTCGAAGTACCAGGCATTTAAGTATCCACTGGTTTGAGCGTAGATCGGAGCTTCAGTGTAAGCCTGAAGTTGACCAGGTAGTTGCAGACTAATCCTGCTGGGAATTTTCGTCGGCTGAATCACGCTCACCGTCATCGTCGACTTGTCCGGTGAAGTGCTGGCAGGGGCCGCTCCGCGAGAGGAGATTAACACATACGCCAAAATTACGATCGTAACGCCGATAATAGCTCCGCCAATAAAGACGAATTGCCGCGGCTTCTGCGCCCTTGTCGGGACGGATAGCCTGGTGTCCGCTTCTATCGCCTTCAATGTCTCTAGACTCATGCTATTGTTACGAGGTAATTCCGTTACACAATTGTATTGCAGCCGTTACGTGTCGCTATAGGCGGGAGGAGTACTTTGCGCGTACCCGGACGGGTAATGGCGTGCTACCGCAGAGGTGCTTGGATCGTTATCCGGGGGATAGCGGCATCCAGCTCGCTTTCCCAGTACTACAGGTCACCAATCACGTCTCACTTCTCACTAGGTAGTGGCAGCTGGACAATGACCGTGGTCCCACGGCCGATGGCGGTCCGAATATCGAGGTGAGCATTGAGCTGTTTGGCTCGATCCCGCATATTAGCGATTCCTAATCCTTCTGCAGTCTCCAGATGCGCGCTGTCGATACCGGGACCGTTATCCTTGACTTCCAGTGTTACCAGTGCCGGATCGGCTTTGAGCGGCACACTGATAATCGTTGGTTTGGCATGCCGGAGCGCGTTACTCATCGCTTCCTGGGCAATACGGAGGAGGCCTTGCTGAACTGGCAGTGGTAAGCTCTCCTCCCTGAATCCCTTCGAGCTAAAATTGCAGCGCAAACGACCCGGAATATTAGAACGTTCGACTAACATCTGCAGAGCCTGGATTAGACCTGAATCTTCGATGATGTCTGAACGCAGGCTGAGAGCAGACCGGCGGGCTTCGGCTAACCCAAAGTGCGCCAGTTCGTTAGCTCGCTCGATATAGTCACGGCTATCATCGTGCTCTGTCCCAAGAGCCTCCATCGAAGCGAATAGTTGCATGGAAATGCCGGCAAAAATTTGAGCCAGTGAATCGTGAATTTCACCGGCCAAACGATTTCGTTCCTCCAACACGCCGGATTGTTTGGCCGTTCTGGCTAACCGTGTAAGATGGATGGCCAAACCAGCTTGGGTAGCCAATGCCCGCGCAATTCCCAGTGCTTCCGCGTCAAAATCGCGCTCGTCATTGAAATAGAAAGCCAGCAAACCGTGCATCTGGCCGCCAGAAGTTAGTGGCATGATCAACCCGGTCCTGATGCCGAGTTCAATCAGATACTCTCTCAGGCCCGGTGGTGTCGGGGACTTCGGATCGAGCAGGCGAGTCACTGTAGTTGGGTGATCTTGGTACGCTGCGAGGTGTTGTTCCTCCGGTGACACCGATCGCCACGCCTGCGGGAATCCCGCTTCGATCGCGGATAACGGTCGACCTTCTTTCAGAACAAGCTCCACTGTTAACCGGTTCTGCTCGGCATTCAGGATTCTCAGGGTGGAAAGGGCTGCGCCGAGATATCGGCTGATCGAGGCCATGATTTGCCCAAGAAAGTCATCCAACTCTGGGACGTCGGCCAGCGTATCGAGGCATCGTCGGAGCACTTCATTGGCCTTAGCCAGTTGATTGGCTCGCTGGTGTTCGCTTATTCTCAACGCTTCTTGTACTTCCTGTCGCTCGCGGATCTCAGTTAGTAACTTTTCGTTGGTTTGGATAAGTTCGGTATTCAGATTCTTTACATCAGCGAGAGCCCTTTCCAGCGCGGCCCTCGAGCGGCGTTGCTCGGTCACATCCATGATGGTCCCAACGTACTGAACCAGTTCACCAGACTCGTCTAGAACCGGACGACCGATCGTGTGAATGTATCTGGTGGAAGAGTTGGGTAGAACTATCCGAAAGTCGTTTTCCCAAATTTTTTTTTCGCGTACTGCTTGGTTAAGACGCTCTTTAAAAGGCCCAAGATCGTCTGGGTGAATCCGTTCTAAAGCTTTTTGGTAAGGCACCGGTTTTTTGTCGGCATCGAATCCAAAGATGCGAAAATGTTCCGCCGACCAATAGACGTTGTCCTGGTTGGAAACGTCCCATGTCCAGCTGCCAGTACGACTGAGACGTTCGCCCTCCGCCAACCGGGCTTCGCTTCGGCGCAGTTCCTGAAAAGAATTGCGGACCTTAGCTAGCAGGCTGGTAATAACAACGGCCGCGGTCAAATAAGCAAGCAGTGCCGCCAGATCGAGTGGACCGGCCAGGGTAATCCGAAAAACCGGTGCAACAAAAAAATAGTCCAAACAAGCAATTGCAACCAACGAAACGAAGATAGCCGGAATAAAGCGGCCCTGCAGGGAGACCAACACGATGATGACCATGTACAGCACTGCAGCAACTGCAGGAAGCGCGTGCAGTTGAAAACAAATAATGGTCAGCAGAGCCAAAGCGGCCGCCCCGATCAAACAGAGTGCCCACGATCGCTCGAACGCCTTGGCCACGTTGAACTTCATGACCTAACCTCCGTGCCCTTTCACTTTTTGTCCACAGTGGGCAGGGGACACGTATGCACTCGCCCACTTCACAGAGGGCCACAAAAACTCAGAGAGTGACCCAGTCTTTGTACCCTTGTGAAAAGCCCAAAGAGGAGCGGGCCTGCTGCTCTTACTAACCCTTTTGAGTAATATATAACGATTCGTTGTGAGCGTAGGCGTCGCCTCCACGCATCACTATATTTGTTGTCGTATGAAAGTCAGTTGTTTGTGACCCCAGATTCCCTCTTTATGGATAAGAACGTAAAATTAGTGCGCTTTCGCCGGACCGGTCCGGCAGATGTGTTGAAAGTCGAGGAAGCCCCTCTTCGAGAACCCAGTCCTGGCGAGGTTTTAGTGAGGGTGCAGGCAATGGGCCTTAGCCGGATCGACCTCCTTTGGCGGGAAGGATCGTATTTTGAGCAACCAGTCTTCCCCGCCGGAATCGGTTACGATGCTGCAGGCGTGGTCGAATCAGTTGGCCCCGATGTCAAAATCCTGAAAATAGGCGACTCTGTTTCGACTTTCCCGGCTGTTTCTCTTTTGGACTACCCAGCTCACGGTGAGGGCGTGATCTACCCTGAAAACGCCTTGTTTGTTTATCCGACTGGTTTGACTGCCCGGGAGGCTGCTGCGGTTAATATGGGTCTTTTTGCGGCTTATTTTGCTCTCGTCGAGCGCGCTAAGCTGCAGCCGAATCAGTCTGTGGTGATTACAGCGGCGAGCTCTTCGATGGGGATGGCTGCGATTCAATTAGCAAAAGCTTTGGGCGCAAAATGTATTGCTGTCACCCGGTCAGAGGAAAAGAGAAACCGGCTGATCAGTACCGGAGCCGATCACGTGATCGTAGCGGGCCTGGATGATGTCCAGGAAACGGTGCTTGAAATAACCGATGGAGAAGGGACGGATGTCGTCTATGACGGCGTCGCTGGACCTGGTCTGGAGGAATTGGTTTGGGCCACCCGGAGATTTGGCCACCTGATCGTTTATGGATATCTCGGAGCCATGGACGTCGCTACGCCGTTTCCACTCGGCGCATGCTTCCTTCGAGGCTTGAGCTTGCACGCCAGCTTCAAGATTTTCGATTATACAGGAAATCCCAAGCTTGGAATCCCACGGAATCCGGCAGCAATTGAACGGGCCAAAAGCTTTGTTGCAGCCGGGTTAATGTCAGGAGTGCTGAAGCCGAACATCGATCGCGTCTTTTCCGGGTTTGGCGAATATGTCGCCGCTCATTATTACACGGACGCGAATGCCCACGCTGGCAAGGTCGTTGTGGCGTTGGATTAAGTGTCAAAGAATCGCCAAAATGAGAAGGGCTTCTCCATTTCACAATTCTCGCGCCAATTCGATTTTGAGTGCGAGTTCGAGGTAGACAGCGCATGAAACGCCTTTTCGAGCTGGATGTGCTTAGAGGAGTTTTACTATTGATGATGGTCGTCGATCATTCGTCCTCGTCGCTTCGTCTTTTTACCGACCAGCCTTTGGGATTCTTTACTACCGCTGAATGCTTTGTGTTCGTTTCGGCATTCCTCGCTGGCCTGCTGTTTAGCAAACGGGCTGAAGAGCAGGGATTTGCCGCAGCGCGATCCTCTTCGATCCATCGGGCCGGGCGCATCTACCTAAGTCATCTCGTCACCCTTGGCTTCGCCTTTGTTCTGGGCAGTCTCTTCTTATCAGAGTTTCCTGGGATCAGGAATTTGTTAGACCATTACTTGCGCAATCAATGGGCGGCGATCGGCGGAGCAGTAGTGTTGGCATTCCGGCCGCCGTTGATGGACATCCTCCCGATGTACATCTTGTTCTCTTTTCTGACGCCCGCTGCTTTTTGGACCGCTCGGCGATTGGGATGGAAGATAGTGCTCTTGTTCAGCGCTTCGATTTGGTTCGTCGCACAGATCCACGTCAGAGACTTGTTGATAACCGCATTCGAAGGTGTTTCGTTCATCCAACTTGGGCCGTTCGATCTTTTCGCGTGGCAGCTTCTCTGGATAAGTGGATTGTTCCTTGGTCAGCGCTTTTACAAAGGCAAAACGCTGCTGCCTCTACCTGTACTGCATCCGCTCCTGTTGCTCTGTACGGTAGCTTTTTTAGTCTGGCGTTGGAGTTCTATTGTGTTCGGCTCCGACCTGGTCGCTCAGACGTGGCTGCTTGACAAATGGCACCTTGGGCCGTTGCGCCTAGTCAATTTTTTTGCAGCCGCTTTCGTGGCTGCCAGACTGCTCAAGTACCTGAACCGCTGGGAAACGCTGTTGCGACCGCTTTCACTCATCGGCCGTCACATGCTCCCGGTGTTTTGCAGTCAAATCTGCTTCACACTGCTTCTCATTGGCCGGGCCGAGTCGGGCTCGACCAGCGAACCGATGATCTCTGTTCTGGTACTCTGCCAGCTGGCAACGGCGCCGCTTTTAGCATGGATCCTGGAATTCAGTCGAGAGTTGAGGCTTTTCAACCCGGCTGGCCGCGCCTACGGACGCGATCCCTCGGCAACTAGTCCGGCAGTTGCCTTGGCGACTTATCCTCGCACATCGTCGCCCATTGCCATTCGGGCAAATGCGGTGCCCAGTTTGGCATCCCAGCTTAAACTAGGTGGGCACAAGCTAAGACTACAATGAAGATCGGGGT
>JBKPBY010000075.1:0-25098 GCA_046727075.1 bacterium
CAATTTTTACGCCTCCAAAATTGCTGATCTCATTCCGGATGCGGTGCTCACGCCGAACTCACTGATCCCGGAGCTAAAAACCCGGCCCGATTTTCATACTGCGCCATTTCTCGGGAACTATTTCATCCGGTTCAACGTAAAACGGAAACCATTTAACGATGTCCGTGTGCGGCAGGCCTTCTGCAAGGTTATCAATCGGGAACTGATCGTTTCAAAAATCACCCAAGCCGGCGAATCACCGGCCTATTCGTTCACTCCGCCAGGCACGGCGAGCGGATATGTGCCGACAAAACAATTCGGAAGAAACATCGACAAAGCGAAAGCACTCTTGGCCGACGCCGGCTATCCCGATGGGAAAGGTTTTCCAACGGTAAGTTTCCTTTACGACAACAAGAAACTGAACGATGACATCGCAGTCGAACTCCAGAGCATGCTGGCTAAGAATTTAGGGGTGCGAGTAGATCTCCAGAAACAAGAAGCAAAGGTCTACCTCAACACGATGAACCGGCTTGACTACGATTTCTGTAAATCCAGTTGGGTTGGCGATTACGACGATCCAAACACATTTCTGGAATGCTTTCTGTCTAACAGCGGCAACAACCGAACCGGCTGGAGCAACGAGGAGTACGACAAGCTTATCGCCGCGGCAGCGACAGAACGCGATCCATCCAAACGCCTCGAGATTCTTGGGAAAGCAGAAGACATCCTGTTAAACCAAGGCACTCCCATTTGCCCGGTCTATTTTTACGTAGGCATCAACATCTACGACGGCGCCACATTCGGCGGCATCGAACCAAACCTGATCGATACGCACCCTTTCCGCGAAATCTACCGTAAAAGGTAATGCCAACAGCGCCGACATCGCCTCCGCTACAGCCTGATGAATAACCTGCGGATCACCTATAAAGACGGATACGGAACTCCTGACTTCTGTCTTTTTTCCTTAGTGTCAGTGATCAGCTCGCGGACTTGGACTTCTGACTTCTGTATTCTGAATTCTTTCAGAAACCCCATTCCCCTCACGAACGCCTGCGAAGCGTATTGAGTGAAATCGAGAACCTGCTTCGAGGTGTAGGGTAGATTTCCGCTGATTGCCAGTTTTGCGATTCCATGCACTATAGACCACGCCATCAGTGCTAACGGATGCGGATCTCCCTCGGGCAAAGCGCCCTCCTTCTGCGATTCGATGATGAGTCCAGTGGTTGCCGGTTTTCTTTGCCATGCCTCGCATGCTTGAGGAGCTCCAACGCCGACCTGATCTCGGCTTTATGGGCGCCGATATATGGTTTGGAAGAACGATTCTGCTTCTTCAGTACTGGCGATCTTTTGAGGCTCTCACCGGATATGCGAAGCGCTCTGATCTCGCCCATTTGCCTGCCTGGGCGCGCTTTCGCCAGAATATCGGCAGCAGCGGCGATGTTGGTATTTGGCATGAAACCTATCTGATTTCCGAAGGACAGTACGAGAGCATTTATCACAATATGCCTCCCTTCGGACTCGGACGAGTCGGTCAACTCGTCGAAGCAAGTGGGCATCGGGAATCGTCATCCCAGCGGATCCATTCAAGGTAATTGAAGAAATAGAGCATCCGGAGCAAAAGATACCTGCCTCTTTTGCGTGCCTGACCGACGTGGTCCAGCCAGCGCCGGGCGAAGTCTGTTTAGCGTGAGATTTCATTCTGTCACCTCCCCTTCGTTTTAGCTGCTGGCAACTGGTCAAGGGAGAAGCGCTTTCTGATGATCATCCTAAATGGCGTAGGTCCCGAGACCAGACCGCGGCGCGTCTGGCGCACGGAGCGGGCATCGGCTCGCGCAAGATCGAATTGGGCTAAAATACTGCTGAGCACCAACTTCATCTCGAACTGGGCAAACGCCATGCCGATGCAACGACGAATCCCGCCGCCAAACGGCAAAAATTCGAAGGGCGAATAGTGCCGCTCCAGAAATCGGTCTGGCTTAAACTCTTCCGGATCGGGATAAATATCCTTCCGGCGATGAGCCAAATAGATACAACCGGCCACCACGGCGCCGGGCTCAAGAGAGACGCCTGTCAATTCGACGCGCGACCTGGCGACACGCGGAAAAGTGAGCAACGCAACCGGATAAACACGCAAGGTTTCTGAGGAAACAGCATTGAGATAAGGGAGTCGAAAGACCACGGTCGGGTCGAGATCCCCATCGGTTGACGCCAGCTCATGCAAAAGTCGCTGGCGCACCGGGGGCAACCGGTGAATCCAGTACAACGCCCACGCGAGCGCGGTCGCGGTCGTTTCATGACCGGCAATCAAGAGCGTCATCAGCTCATCGCGCAACTCCGCATCCGATAAAGGTTCACCCGCTTCATCACTGGCCGACATCAACAGGGTCAGGATATCATTCGCCGGATCCGATTTCTGTTCATCCGTGTCCGTCTCTGGTTGAGGGTGAGGCGGGGTCCGGCGACGGTCGGCGATCTCGTCGTAGATCAGCTGATCGATTTGCCGCCGGGCCCGGACGAATTTACCCCATGGGCTCATCGGACCAAGGTCCTGACGCAGGATCGGAACAAACAGAAGACTGGCACTCAGCGGATTACTCAAACCATTGAGCATCGTTCCCAGAAGTTTCTCCAGTTCTTGATACCGGGATCCTTCCTTTAACCCAAAGACCGCCCGCAGAATCACGCGCATGGAGATCGTTTGCATTGGTGTCCGGGCCAAGAAAGGTTGACCAGTCTCGTACTCGCTCATCACTTGCACTGTGATGTCGCGGATCAGGTCTCCGTAGGAACGCATCCGTTCTCCATGGAACGGAGGCATCAATAACTGGCGCGCCCGCCGGTGACGCTCGCCGCTGAATGCGAATACCGATTGTGACCCGGTGATCGGCTCGAGCGTAACATTCGAGGACCCGGGCGCATCGAAAAGCTTGCCGTCATCATTGGTTAGAATCACCTGGAGAGCTTCAGGATGGCTGAACAAGGTCAACGGACCGAATCTTCGGCTGAGTCGAATCGTGAAGCAGTCCCCATACTGCTCGCTGCATGCCCGCATAAAGGAGAAGGGCGTCGTGACCCATTGGAGCATTTGCCAAACGCTGGAAACCTTCGGTCCGTCAGGAAGCGCCATGACCGTGTCTTACACCAGATTGGAAACTGGTGCGACTGCCTCCTTCGGGCTTCAACAAGCGAAGCCCGTTCAGCTCATATCCCGCAAGCAGGAGGCATGACGAAGCGCAGCGACTGCGGGCCGCCTGCCGCGGCACTAAAGCGTCTTTCCGGTTTGGAGGTTTCGGTTTCCGAGTTCGTATAACACCTCACCCTGGGGAGTGCATTCGCTTTGTCATCCCGCCGTGAACTGAGAGGGCGCGAAGCGCTCCTAGCTCCTAGCTCCTAGCTCCTGACTCCTGAATTCTCCCATCACCTTCCGATACGCGATCTGGTCTTCGTACATGCGCCGGTAAACCTTGTACTTTTGCGTATGGTACTCCGCCACTGCGCGTCCCCCTGGATAAACCCTGTTCCCGACTGCATTCATCGATTTCATCGTCTGCAAAATGTCAGGATAGGCACCGGACGCGACCGCACCCAGGATTGCACTCCCAAGCAAAACCGCTTCCGGTTCTTTTGGCAAAATCAGCTCACACCCGGTGATGTCCGCGTGCTCTTGAAGAAACACTTCATTCTTCAGGCCGCCTCCACACGCTAATATTTTCTTGATGGTGTATCCCTTGGCACCCATCTCCTCAAGCAGATCACGAACCCCGTACGCGATCGCTTGAATTGATGCCAGGTACAACAACGCGAGATCGTCGACGTCGGCCGACAGCTTGAGTCCGCTGATCATCCCACGGAGTGTTGGATCGGCGTGCGGAGACCGGTTTCCATGAAAATCCGGGTACACATGCAGTTCCTTAGTCAGCATCGAAAGAGATCCGACGTTGCGTTCCTTTTGCAGACCGGCCAATCGTCGATTTAGAAAATCAAAAATCGAAACACCGGCCGCGTCCGCTTGTCTCTTAGCTTCCAGATAAGCGCCATGGGTATAGATGATGTGATCCAACAATCCGCCCGTCGCTGATTGGCCCGCTTCTGTAAGCCATAGACCCGGTATCATCGCTGAGAAATATGGACCCCACACGCCCGGAATGAACCGAGCCTCTTTCGATACAGCCATATAACAGGATGAAGTCCCGGCAATCATCGCCACCCGGGAATTCAGTTGTTCGGGCGTCAGGCTCTCCCCCTTCTCAACCGCGCCAATCACACCCAACCCACCGGCATGTGCATCTATAATAGATGCGCCAACGGCTGTGCCCGGTTTCAATCCGAGCTCTTTCGCTGCTTGTTCCGAAAGACCGTTGCCCACTGGAGCTCCCATTGGTCGCACAACCGTCCCAATCCGTTTGTATCCCTCCGCAACCAGATCTCCTAGACCGATCCGTTCCCAATAAGAGTCGCTCCAACCAGCGAGATCGTTTTTCTTCTTTTCGTGACCAAGGTAAGTCCACTTGCAAACGAGCGAGCAAAGCGAGCGCCCGGTATCACCAGTGGCTCGATACGTTAGAAAATCCGGCAGATCAAAAAAATGTGCCGCCCGCTTCCAGGTGTCGGGCAAATGTTCTTTCAACCAGAGCAGCTTCGGCGACTCCATCTCTGGCGAAATCGCGCCACCGACGTATTGGAGCACCTCGTGTTTAGTCGCGTTGATCCGTTCTGATTGTTCGACGGCGCGGTGATCCATCCAAACGAGGACATTTTGCTCTGGTCGCCCAGTCGGACTCACCGAGACCGGTTGTCCCTTTTCATCCAACACAACCAACGAGCAGGTAGCGTCAAAACCAATGCCTTCGACTGAGTTGACACCGGACTGTGAAACCGCCGAGTGAACCACGTCACAACATTTTTGCCAAATATCGTCTGACGACTGCTCCACAAAATCGGGAGCAGGTTTCCACATCTGGATTGGAGCCGTTGCGCTCCCTTTGAGGTTACCTCTGCTATCAAAAACTCCGGCACGTACGCTGCCGGTTCCGACATCTACGCCAACAAAATGCTGTTCGTCCTGGGGCATACTCTGGGATCGTAAACTGTATTCCGTAAACCGTAAACCGTACAAAAGATACGCTCTATCCCACTCGTTGCCGGCGCTCCCTTTCCGGATTACCCTTCCGCCCCATGCACGATCACTTCATCGGCGGACGTTGGATCACCGGATCGGGTGCCCCGATGATCGCTGTCAATCCGACCAATCATCCTCATGCGTTCACCACTAGAAAGGCTGTTCCGGCCGAAGTGTCTGCGGCGGTCGAAGCCGCTGCAGCTTCGCAATCGAGCTGGAGTACAACGCCGTTGGAACGGCGCGTTGAAATCCTCAAAAGCTACGCGCAGACTTTGCAGAGGAAGAAAGAATCTTTAGCTGCCCAGATCAGTAACGAGGTCGGAAAACCGCTCTGGGAATCAGATCAGGAAGTCGACACTATGATTCGCAAGGTCGACCTCAGTATTCGGGCCTACCACGAAAGAACTGGCACACGGGAACAGCCGCTGAATGATTCATTATCCGTTATCTCACATCGGCCACACGGGATTGTCGTTGTCCTTGGACCATTCAATTTCCCTGGGCATTTACCAAACGGACACATTGTCCCGGCGATCCTGGCGGGGAACTGCGTCTTATTTAAACCAAGCGAGTTTACGCCAGGGGCCTGCGCGTTGATGGCAGATTGCTGGAGCGAAGCCGGGTTGCCCGCCGGCGTTTTGAATTTGCTTCAGGGTGATCGGACAACAGCCGAATCAATACTCAGCGATCCCCGAACCAACGGCGTCTATTTCACCGGAAGCGCAGCCGCAGGGATCTTAATTCATCAACGGTTTGCCGGACGTCCCGACGTCATTCTCGCCCTCGAAATGGGTGGAAACAACGCAATGATCGCCCTTTCTTCCTCAACGGAAGCAGCGCGGACAGCCGCCGTCTCAGCTTTCCTTACCAGCGGCCAACGCTGCACATGCACCCGCCGGTTGATCGTTGTCGGAGACGCCGACCAAGTGCTGGCCCCGCTTACCGAATGCGCACGCCAAATTAAGGTTGGCCCACCACACGCTAAACCGTTTATGGGCCCCGTTATTCATCGACCCGCCGCCGAACGGGTGCTGGCGTTTCAAAAGAAACTGATCGTAGAGGGCGCCTCGGTTCTAGAAGAATGTGGACCAACAGAGCTTGGACTTCCGTACCTCCGGCCCGGAATCGTTGACGTCACAAACGTCCGGAACCGTGCGGATGAAGAGATCTTCGGGCCATTGCTGCAGGTCATTCGAGTCAGCAACCTCGATGAAGCCATCGAAGAAGCGAACAACACCCGCTTTGGTCTCGCCGCAGGTCTTCTCGGCGGTACTCGAGAGCAGTTCCAAAAATTTCGTGAACAGGTTCGCGCTGGTGTGATCAACTGGAACCGCCCGACGACTGGCGCAAGCAGCGCTGCACCTTTTGGCGGGATAGGGATCTCAGGCAATCACCGCCCAACCGCTCTGTACGCAGCTGATTACTGCGCTTATCCAATCGCAACTCTCCAAAGTGAAAAACTACAATCGCCAGTTTTCGAAGGTCTGTGATGCTCAAACGACTTCGCTACTGGCTCGAATGGTTCTTCGTCAAAATATTTGCTGGAATCATCCCGCTTCTCCCGCTTGCTCTACTTCGCCATTTAGCCCGATTCGCCGGCGCTGTCGTCTATCGTCTGGATCGCAAGGGCAGAGCCGTCGCGTTGGCAAACCTTGAAGCAGTATTTGGAGACGCGCTTGATCAAAATGCGCGTGAAAGAATCGCCTGCGAATCACTCCAGGTCTTTGCCAGAGCTTTCTTGGAGCTTTTCTGGGTACCGCGACTGAACAAGAACAATGTCAGAGACTACGTTTCCTTCGAGGACATCACTCGTTTCAACGAGCTGATTGCCGGGCCCGCGATCATGGTCACCTGCCATTTTGGGAACTTCGAATGGGCCAGCGTCCTATTCGGAATGGAAGGATATACCGGAACGATCCTCACTCAACGGTTCAAGAACGATCGGCTAACAACCATCTTTCGCGATGTTCGCGAGCTATCGGGAAACATCGCAATTACTCAGGAAAACTCCATTCTCCGGTTGTTCAAAGCGCTTCGAAAAGGTCGAACGATCGGTATGCTAACCGATCTGACCCTTAAAATGGACGACCCGGCCGTGATCATCGACGCCTTTGGACGGAAGATGCGTGTTACGCTCGCCCACTGCATCCTCCATGAACGAACCGGAATTCCGATCGTACCATTCATTGCCTTACCTCGCTCGGGCGGCGGCTATTCTGTCAGAATCATGCCTCCGTTATCATTCCCAGCTGGATCACCTCATCAACAGATCGCCCAAGCGTGCTGGAACCAATTTGAACCCCTTATTCGGCAGCATCCGGAGCAATGGATGTGGGTCTACAAACATTGGCGATACCGCCCGTCTGTTACTGATCACGAATATCCGTTCTACGCGAACCGTTCAGCCCGTTTCGATGAAGAGCTGGGAAAATGAACTAACCCATCCCTTTGTCGCTTCAAGTTCTGCCTCGGGCATCGCACAGAGGCGCCGGCCTTTGAGCTTGCAAATTTCGACGATCCGCTAAAATAGACGGCTTATTTACGTCAACATGAGAATTCTTTGCCTCCGTACTCTTGTCGCAGGCGCGACCCTCGGCGCCATGTTCCTAACCGGGTGTAGCATACTTACCACGTCTACGAAGAAAACGTACGAAGTGGTTGCTTATAAAGCTCACAATCCAGGTGCCGTCCGCGTAAAGGTGTCGCTTCAGAGCAAAATGGTCTACGTCATGGAGGGCAACAGGCCGCTCCTGGTAACGCCGACCACAATCGGAAAGCAGGGTGCAACCACGCCAACCGGCACGTTCCGCGTATTCGCCAAGATCCAGAAGAAGCGTTCGAACACATATGGGTTCTGGACGAATGGCAGCACAATCGTTGCCGGAACCAGTGGCAAAGCTCCGGGTAGCGGATACCATTACGTCGGATACCCGATGGCCTACTGGGTTGAGTTCAAACCGGCCTATGGATTTCACCAGGGCGCAGTCTGGCCGATCCCACATTCTCATGGTTGCTTAAGATTGCATCCGAATGCAGCGCCCAAGTTCTTTGCTTTGGTGCACGAAGGTACCCCGGTCAACATCGCTCAAACGCAGCCAGAGGATGCGACCCTGGGCAAAAAGGCGCCACATCCGGCCGATTACAACGACCCGGATCCACCCGCCGCCTTCATGATCTCCAGCAAAGTCTTCGAACCACCGAAGGGTCCCCTGCTGCAGGCGCAGTAGACGTTTGGCGTTTGGCGTATGGCGTTTGGCGTTCGGCGCAACGTTTCCTGGCGGTGTTGGCGATATCGGCGCTGTCGGCATTGACGGCGTTCTTTGACCCATCCCCCCACCTGCGCTAGAGTGGCGTCCCATGTCCGAACAGTCCACCTCTGCACCTCCAAAACCCAAAAAGATCAACCTCCGTACTCCGGATGTGATGGAAAGGGTTCAACAGCAGGTAGAAGAACACTATCGCAGCGTTGTCGTTGAACGGATTCGCGCCAATGGAGGCGTCCTGACAATCGGTGATACGACAGTGCTGTTAGCAAAACAGTTCGGATTCTGTTACGGCGTCGAACGCGCGGTCGATCTCGCCTATGCAGCTCGCAAGGTATTCTCCGACAGGCGCTTATTCATTTTGGGAGAGATCATCCATAACCCACTCGTCAACGAGCAGATCGCTGCCATGGGTATCAAGAACCTGCTCGGTAACGGTCGCGAAGCCGAGATCGACGAATTAACTGCAGATGACATTGTCATCGTGCCGGCGTTTGGAACCGATCTCCCGACGCTCAAACGCATTCAGGAACATGGCTGCCAATTGGTCGATACCACCTGTGGCGACGTGATGAGCGTCTGGAAACGTGTACGGCAGAATGCCAACGAAAACGTAACCTCAATCATTCATGGAAAAGCCGAGCACGAGGAAACCAAAGCAACTGCCTCGCGAGCACTCGGACTCGGACGCGGGCATTTCCTTATCGTATTGAGCCTGGCAGATACCGATTACGTCTGCGACTACATCCGTCACGGGGGAGACAAGCAGGAATTTCTACAGCGTTTTCCAAACGCCTATTCCCCAGGCTTTGACCCGGATATTCATCTTACTGCCGTCGGAGTAGCCAATCAGACCACCATGCTCAGGGGCGAAACTGAAGAAGTGCAACGACGGATCCGCGCTGCGATCATTGATCGTGATGGACCAGAACTCGGGGCAAAAAATTTCCGATTCTTCGATACGATTTGTGGAGCAACTCAGGAACGCCAGGACGCACTCAAGGAACTGTTGCGAGAGAAAATGGACCTGCTGCTTGTAGTCGGCGGATACAACAGCTCCAATACCTCGCATCTGGCCGAGATGGGCGAAGCAAAGCTGCCGACATATTTCGTCGGTAACGCTTCCAATCTCGAGTCAGCGACTCTAATCAGCCATTACAACCTTCACGAAAAACGGGAACACATCAGCGAAAACTGGTTACCAAGCGGCCCGTCGGTCATCGGAATTACCGCCGGAGCCTCCTGCCCAAACAATCTGATCGAAGAGACAATCCTCCGCGTCTACGAACTCCGTGGAATCTCACGCCGCGAAGTCTTAGCGGCGTAAAAGAGAAACCTCACGCCAAGGCGCAAAGGTTAAGATTCAGAAATACCGAGGCCGTGCGACCTTCTGTTCAATTCTCCTATTTGTTTTCGCCGTGTCGCCTTGAAAGGATGGACGGTTGACGGTTGACAACGCTCCGCCACGAAGCGTTACAACTCCTTCTTCCGTCTTTTCATTTCTTGCGCAAAATCCCGCCGCGTCGACTCCAGCAGCTCCCGCAAACCATCTGCGGAGATACAATCCGCCCCAAACGTAATCGCCGTTTGCTGCTCCAAATGATCTGAGGTCGCGACCGTAATCGGATACATCTTGCCATATTTGGCC
Source organism: bacterium (assembly GCA_046727075.1). Classification (GTDB taxonomy): domain Bacteria; phylum Verrucomicrobiota; class Verrucomicrobiia; order Chthoniobacterales; family JAFAMB01; genus JBKPBY01. The sequence goes on from JBKPBY010000075.1 coordinate 10,010, forward strand.
ACCAGCCGCTCCACGATGTCATCCGCAGTGTGACCGCTGCTTGAATAGAAGACCTGGATTCCTCCCGGCTGTGTTTCCTGACTGACCGTTGCTCCGCGACCGTCAAAAACCACGACCACATGAATGCCGGTAAAGTCCTGATACTCTGTCAGCAGTTTAGTCAGTTGATCCCGCGCAGAAGCCGTCTTTTTGCTGTGGAGCGCCCGCAATTCAGGCCAGGCAAAAATGACACTATGGCCATCGACAATCAGGTACCGCGCGCTCATGAACTCTGCGTCCACCGTCGACCGTCAATGGATTACTGTCCACCGTCCTATAGTTCTCCTGTTTTTACAGGCCAGAACCTGGAAAACCATTTAGAAAACCGGAAACCCATCTCGATGCGACACTTGGCAGCTGGAAGGAAAACGGTGGACGGTCGACGGAAGGCCGCAACGGCGAAGCCGTTGCGCCTAGCTTGCCTTAAACACCCGAATCGTCCTATCCAATTCACGTGACAGGACATCGACCATTGTTCGAGGAGATTCCAATGCGGCTAGAAGCCCCGTGTTCTCCATCACTACCAGGCTACATCGCCGGGCAACAGGTTGCAGCCGATACGCCTGCTCCAGCGGCGGGTAAGGCACTTTATCCCCCCAGATCAAAGTGACTGGATGCGGGACCTCGGACAACCTTCGCTCTAAGTCCAAATCAAACCGTCCGCCCAGCCATCGAAATACTGCATATTCAGCGCCCCATTGGTGAGCGAAATAAGAAATGACATTCACATCCTCCGTCGTCACAGCCTCCGCTTGAGCGAACCCGTAGCGTTCAAGCCACTTTTTCACTTGAGCATGACCTGAAATATGTCGCCGATACAATGGTCGCTTGAACGACGGAACTTTCGAAATGATCCGATAACGACGCGGGATACCCGTTACCTCGGCAATCGGCATAACGAGAATCAACCGTTGCACCAAATCAGGATGCTGCGCCGCAAGCATCGCTGCGAATCCAGCTCCAAAGCCGCTGGCCACAATCGTTGCGGGTTCGTTGTCGCTCTTAGCTCGGAGAAATTGTGCGATAACATCAACCTGATCAGCTGCAGACAGTGGTTGATTTGGCCGATCTGACTCCCCAAATCCAAGGAGGTCCATCGCCATGGTTCGATGCGTCCCCGCGAAGAACGGATAAACTTTTGACCACTCATAAGATGAGGCTCCGACGTAAACCCCGTGCACAAAAAGCAACGGTTCACCCTGACCGGATTCGTGGTAGATAATTTGACCTCGCGACGTCGGCAGCAGACGAGTCGCAAAAATGGCGGGCGAGACTGTTTCAGGTATTTTCGGCCTGGAAATCGGCCGGACGGCGTACCGAAATGCTAGGACGAGCGCTCCAAGAATTCCCGCTCCCAGACTGACTCTCCATGACTTTTTGGCTCGACCTAGAATAGCTCGCCACATGTTCGTTGGATTTCTCACAACTCCCCAAAACTGTACAGCCAGAAACTCCACTCCAATCGGGTGAGGCCATGGGCCTCACCGTTATCCGTCAACCGTCCACCGTCTTCCGTCCGCCGTTTCTTGGTTTTCCCTCAGTAATTAGCGGCTAGGGGTGATTGCTGCGTAACAGATATTCTATAGAGCGTTGGGCGCACAATTTCGCAACGGAAGACGGTCGACGGTTGACGGTCGACGGTCGATCGGCAGGATCGCGCACCGCACGATCCTACGTCAGCAGGGCCTTTCCGGATCCCGGTGTGATCTGTCCAATCACCTTTCCCTCGGTCAAGGAGGCGACTTCCTCGGCATGGCGTTTGGCGACGATCAACACCATTCCAATCCCCATATTAAAAACCTGAAACATCTCTTCCCACGCGATATCGCCTCCCTTTTGGATCAGCCGGAAAATCGGCGGCACCTTCCATGATTTTGTATCAATCAACGCGTCCGTCGTTCGCGGGAGAATTCTGGGTAAATTATCCACTAGTCCGCCGCCGGTAATATGCGCTGCTCCTTTCAGTCGTCCTTCCGGCAATGAAGTCAGAATTGGCTGATAGTTCTTGTGTATTCGAAGCAACTCCTCGCCAAGAGGCTTGGTCAGCCCGCCAGATTTCTGACTCAAATCAAGCCGCATCCGATTTAGCAACACTTTCCGAGCCAGCGTATACCCATTGGTGTGCAAGCCGGTTGACGGTAAACCGATCAACGCATCAGAAGGCACGATACGGCTCCCATCCAGCATCTTCGGGCGATCAACGAGTCCTACAATGCACCCCGCTAGATCGTACTCTTTCTCGTGATACATGTCCGGCAATTGTGCCGTCTCGCCACCGATCAACGCGCAACCGCCCGCTTTACACGCTTTCGTGAAGCCCGCGATAAGCTGATCAAATACCGGCGGATCCAACCGTTCGGCGCCAATGTAATCAAGGAAGAACAACGGTCGCGCGCCGGTTACCGCGATGTCGTTGATACAATGATTAACCAAATCTTGTGCAATCGATTCGTGCTTCCCTAGCGCAATCGCAATCTTCAGTTTCGTCCCAACTCCATCGATGCTCGAAACGAGCACAGGATCTTTCATCGAACGAAAATCGGCGCGGAAAAGCCCCCCAAAACCTCCGATATGGCCAAGCACTTCTGGCCCGAATGTAGAACGGACCTTTTCCTGGAGCCCTTTCTTGACCCGGTTGCCGAGCTCGATATCAACCCCAGCCGCCGCATACGCCTTCTGTTGCTTCTTCATTTCCAAACCAGTTTCCCGCCCTTGCGTCTTATCGCGAAACGCAAAACGCCAAACGCTATTTGAGCCTGGCAAACAGCTCGGCTTGGTCGCCGTCCTCGTGCAACAAATGGGAGTGCGCTTTGCGGCGTTCCATGATGAATTTGTCCAGCTCCGGATCAAAAGGTACAAGGTAATCTCCGTTGAAACAGGCTAGACAAAAGTGGTCCTCGGGTAATCCGGTTGCCCGAACCATCCCGGCAATGTCCAGATACCCGATCGAGTCGACTCCCAGATATTTCCCGATCTCATCCGGGCTCATCTGATTAGCCAGCAGATTCTTCGGATCCGGAAAATCGATCCCGTAGTGACACGCGAATTTGTGCGGCGGACAACTGATCCGTAAATGCACCTCCTTGGCACCGGCCTCTCGCAGATTCACTACGCGCGCACGCGCAGTGGTTCCGCGCACGACTGAATCGTCGACTACTACCACCCGTTTCCCGGCGACCAGTTCTTTGATCAAGTTCAGTTTAACCCTGACATTGAAATCGCGAATTAACTGTGTCGGTTGCAGAAACGTGCGCCCAATGTAGTGATTCCGCACAAACGCCGGCTGGTAAGGAATGTTCAGTTCCTGACTGAATCCTAACGCCGCGTAATTCCCTGAGTCCGGAACCGGAACCACCATATCGGCTTCCACCGGATGCAAGCGGGCCAACTCGCGACCCATCTCGACACGCACTTTGCTGACATTGTGATCCGAGATCATGCTGTCAGGACGGGCAAAATAAACAAACTCAAAGATACAAAACGCTTTTCGTTCCTCTTTGAACGGCCACTCCGAATGAATTCCATCGTCGTTGATGATGATCACTTCTCCCGGCTCGATCTCCCGGATGTACTCAGCGTGAATTAAATCCAGCGCGCACGTTTCGGAAGCTAGTACGAACGCGTCATCCAGCCGGCCCAATACCAAGGGACGAAAACCGAACGGATCCCGTACACCGATAATTTCTTCTTCGCCCATCAACACGAACGCAAATGCGCCCTGTATTTGTCGCAGCGCGGCAAGCGCGTCTCGGCGTTTCGCCGGTTGTGCCAAAAGATGAAGGATAATCTCGCTGTCGACCGTGGTTTGGAAAATCGAACCCCTCGATTCGAGCTCATGGCGCAGCACCCACGCATTCACTAAGTTCCCGTTATGACCAATCGCCAACTGGCCGCGCGCGCAATCAACAACCAAGGGCTGTGCGTTCTTTAGCGTACTCGAGCCGGTAGTCGAATATCGGACGTGACCGATCGCCCGGGTGCCCTGCAGTTGCTGGAGATCACGCTCCGAAAAAACCTGAGAAACGAGTCCCATACCGCGATGGATCTGAAACGGTTCGTCAGGGCCTTTACTCGAAACGATCCCCGCACTCTCTTGTCCACGATGTTGTAGCGCGAACAATCCATAATAAGTCAGCAGCGCAGCGTCAGCATGCCCGTAAACAGCAAAGACGCCGCACTCATGTTTTGGTTCTTCGTTCATTAAGTTCCCGCTCACCACGCCATCATGCGTTCAATTGAAAAGTACCACGAATCGTGAAGGTCAGCTATTCCCCACTCGAAAACGTTATCTGAGATTGCGACTGATAGGACGTCGCCGCCCACTTCGCCTAACCAGCGGAATGGAGTTCCGGCTTCTGCCAGAACCTGTTCAACCTCAACAAGATGCTCTTTGCCAACCGTCGCTACAACACGCGATTGCGATTCGTTAAAAAGCACCTGATCCGTCCGGAGACCAGTACTGTCAACCCAGATCGATGCTCCGATCCGGTCTTCTCCCGAAATGCACGCTTCGGCGAGCGCTACGGCTAATCCGCCCTCTGAACAATCATGTGCACTTTTGATATATCCTCGGCGAATCATATCGAGCAGCGTCCGCTGCACGCTGAGCTCCAGATCAAAATCAAGTCTCGGCGGATGTCCTGCTTTGCGCTCGTGCACAACGCTCAAATAATGTGATGCTCCCATCTCGCTACCAATTGGGCCAAGCAACAGCACGCGGTCGCCTGCGTCCCGGAAATATTGGCTCGTGATCCATTCCTCCCTGTCAATCAGCCCGACCATCCCAACCGTCGGTGTGGGATCAACCGCACCTTCCGGGTTCTCGTTGTATAGACTGACATTCCCGCCTGTAACTGGTGTAACAAACCTGCTGCATGCCTCAGCCAGCCCTTCGACAGCTTCGCGTAGCTGCCAGAAATTTTCCGGCCGATACGGGTTTCCAAAATTGAGGTTATCGGTTACTGCCAACGGTGTCGCGCCCGAGCACGCCAGATTCCGAGCAGCCTCAGCCACTGCAATTCTCGCCCCTTCGCGTGGATCCAACTGACAGTAGAGCCCGTTACAATCAGTTGTCGCTGCCAGGAACTTGCCCGCCTCTCGCACATAGAAAACTGCAGCGTCTGACCCGGGTGGAACGACCGTCCCCGCTCGAACCGTATAATCATACTGGCGGTAGACCCAGTTCTTAGACGCAATTGTCGGATGCGCTAATAACCTCAAGAGGCTTGCTTCCGGATCCAGCTCCGCGACTTTGGTGACCACCAACTCTTTTTGCTTCTCCGCGGCGACCGCTTCACGCCGATAAACAGGCGCATCATTGGCCAGTTTGTCCGCCGGAATCTCTACTTCAAGATGTCCGTGGTTAAGGACACGCATCATTCCGTCGTCCGTCACTTCGCCAATCTGCGCGTAAGGTAAATCCCATTTCTCAAAGATCTCTTTTACGATCTCTTCTTTGCCCCGTTGCACGATGATCAGCATCCGCTCTTGCGACTCGCTCAGCAGAATCTCGTACGGCGTCATCCCGGACTCGCGTTGCGGCACAAGCGCCAGATCGATTTGCACCCCTGTCCCGCCCCGACTTGCGGTCTCGCAGGTCGAACAGGTCAATCCCGCCGCGCCCATATCTTGAATGCCCGCGACACAACCGCTGGCCAGTAACTCGAGACAGGCTTCCAGCAATAATTTTTCTTTGAATGGGTCTCCGACCTGGACCGCAGGCCGATCTTCCTTTGATTCTTCCGTTAGTTCCCTGGAAGCGAATGCGGCTCCAGCGAGTCCGTCTCGCCCGGTCTCTGAACCAACGTAAAAGACTGGATTCCCAACACCCTTCGCCGCGCCTCTGGCAATCTGGTCGTGACGCAGCACGCCGAGACAGAAAACATTCACCAAAGGATTGCCTTCATATGATTCGTCGAAATAAATCTCCCCGCCAATTGTGGGAACACCGATGCAATTGCCATAATGAGAAATCCCGGCGACCACACCGCCAAACAGTCTGCGATTGCGTGTATCGCTTTTTCGGTGGATCGGACCGAATCGCAACGAATCCAAAAGAAATACTGGACGCGCACCCATCGTGAAAATGTCGCGAATGATGCCTCCGACTCCGGTCGCCGCGCCTTGAAACGGTTCCACCGCGCTGGGGTGGTTGTGGCTCTCCATCTTGAACGCGACAGCCCAGCCATCGCCGATATCGATCACCCCGGCGTTCTCTTCCCCGGCCTTGACCAGCACCCTCGGCCCGGTCGTTGGAAATTTCTTCAGCTCAAGTCGGGTATTCTTGTAGGAGCAATGCTCGCTCCACATGACCGAGAAAACACCAAGCTCAGTGAAATTCGGTTCCCGGCCCAAAATCCGTTTGATCCGCTCGTACTCCTCCTCGGTCAGCCCGTGATCCTTAATAACCTCAGGAGTAACTTCCGTAATCATGCTGTACGGCGGCAGAGCTTGTCCGCCGAAGCCTTGGCGGGGGAGGACCGCGCCGCCGAAGCCGATGGCGTCCTTTTCCAGCCAGCCGATTCCAGCGTCTTGACCATTGATAGGAAAATCAGTTTGCCATCTTCGCTGCCGAGCTTTTTGTCCCAAGCCCGATCCGGGTGTGGCATCATACCGGCTACGTTCCCAGCCTCGTTGCAGATACCGGCGATATTGCCCAGAGAACCGTTCGGATTCGCTTCGGAGGTCGCTTTCCCATCTTGCGTAACATATCGAAAAACAACCCGTCCGCTGGCCTCCAGTTCGTTCAGAACATTCGAATCCGCATAGTACGCACCTTCACCGTGCGCAACCGGCATTCGAATCAGCTGCCCCGTTTCCAATTCGCACGTAAACGCCGTTTCCGCGTTTTCTACCCTCAGCCACACTGGTTGACAGACAAAATGCAGCGAACGATTCCGGATCAATGCTCCAGGCAGTAAGCCTGCTTCACACAAAATCTGGAACCCGTTACAAACTCCAAGAACTGGCATCCCGTCTTTAGCCGCCTGAATCACCGATTTCATAATCGGCGAGAATCGCGCAATGGCTCCGCATCGTAGATAGTCGCCATACGAGAACCCACCTGGCAGCACGATACCGTCATAGCCCGAGATTGAAGTTTCTTTGTGCCAGAGGTACTCGGCTTGGACATGCAAGCCGTCGGTGAAACCGCGCAAACAGTCCTGATCACAATTCGAACCAGGAAATTGGATCACGGCAATTTTCATTTCTGCTCCGCTACCTGAATCACATAATCCTCAATCACCGGATTCGACAATAGATCACGACACACTTCTTCAAGCTTCCTCTGATCCGGAGGGGTAGCGAAATCAAGCTCAAGCATCTTCCCGGCTCTCACATTCTCAACCTGCTCCAGGCCAACTTCTTTCAGAGCGTTCCTGATCGCGACCCCTTGCGGATCCAAAACGCTCGTTTTAGGCATCACAATGACGCGTACCTTCATTGAAAGCCCCCACCATCGAGGGACATCAAAGGTTCGACAAGGACAAAGTAGCGTTTCGGGTTTGGGCGTTTGGCGTTTTTGCGAGCACCGCTACTGGCCATATACCCCTAACCTCTCACTCCCAGCTAGCAGCATTCCGTCTCGCGCCGTCTCGTAATTCGCTGTGCTATTATCGCCCCCCTCTGTGAATGGTTTTCAGTTATCGGTTTTCAGTTCGCGCCGAACGCCAAACGCGAGGCGCCAAACGCAGGATCGCTGCGCGATCCTGTGCGATCCTGCGCTGGACACCGCTACCTCAATTGGTAAACTGCACAAATATGTCCTTCATTCGGAATTGGCTGGCGCCGAGCATGATCGCAGCCATCTTTACAGCGTCAGCAACCGCACAGCAACAGGCCTCACCCTCTCCTCAAACGGCCCCCGCTTCTAAGGCTCCACTCTCAGCAGATGAACTAAAACGAGCAGCGTCGATTGACGCGCTGACCGTTCCCACTCCAGGCGAATTTTTTTCTGCGATCGAAAAGGGTGGCAAACCAAACTGGAGCTCCCAATATCGTCCCCCTGTTTCGATCAAATCCACAAATCGGGCCCAAACCGCTCTCAATCTTGGTACCCTGATTGCCGACGGCTACATCGCGGTAGAAGCCCAGGACGGCCAGCAGGTCAAAAATGTTGGCAAAGATGTTTTAACCCTCGCCAAGAAATTGAGCGTATCGCAAAGCGTCTTGGCACGAGGCGAAAGCATTACCCAGTTTGCTGAGAACAACGCCTGGAATCAGCTAAACGAAGAATTGGAGGCAACCCAGAACGAAGTGAAGAAAGCCCTCCAGGAAAATCGTGACACCGATTTGATTTCTCTGGTCAGCATCGGCGGCTGGGTCCGCGGCACGGAGGTCGTGACCGGGCTAATTCTTCAGAATTATAATCCAGATGATGCTAAGCTGTTACGCCAGCCGGCTCTGGTCGGATTCCTCAACGCGAAATTGACCCAGCTCCCTGATAGACTCCGAAACGATCCCCTGGTCCAGAAGGTAAAAAGTGACATCGACAGTATCCAGAAAATGGTCTCCTACCCGGCCGATCACGTTCCCACTGTCGACGAAGTCAAACAGCTGAACGCCGCGGCATCAAAACTAACTAAGGAGATCGCTAGTACAGAATGAATCGCTCTCTTTTTCTTGCGCTAACCCTTTGCATCTTACTCACACAATGGTGCGTAGCCGACACCGAGACCGCTGACCAGGTAGCCGCTCGAAGCGGTGTCATCGATTTTGCCGGCGCCTTTCAAAATGATGGCTTCAAAATCCGGGATGGAAACTGGTTTGGCAACGTTTCGAAGGATCATTCTCCGGTCGTGGCAGTAAATCTGTATAATGGAAACGGCTACTGGTTCACCGCCGCGTCGGCAGGCAAGACCGACAAGCTCAAAGTTTCTGTGTTTGATGAATTGGGTAAACCGGTCGAATATCAGCCATTTGCCGCCGGCAATTGCGCGGCAGCAGGATTTAGCCCGGAAGTGAGCGGGCTCTACTACGTAAAGGTCTCACTAGAACAGGGCAAGCCGGCGACGTTTTGCCTGATCTACTCCTATAAGTAATTCGTCGCCCCAATTCCGGCATGCCCGCGAGCTCCAAAGTCCAGGAAAAGACTTCCGGCCCGATGGTGAAACAGTTCTCCGTCTTCCTGGTAAATCGGGTCGGCGCGCTTTTGCAAATCGTTCGTTTGTTGAACGAGAACAGCGTCGATGTTCTGGCGGTCAATGCCCAAGACTCAACCGATTCGGCGATCATTCGGATCGTGGTCAGCGACCCGGATAGAGTCGAAAGCTTATTCGATCTACACGAAGTCGCTTACAGTGTTTCCGAGGTCCTGGTCGTTGAACTTCGAGAAGTCGAAACTGAGCTCCGGCGGATGTTACAGTGCCTGTTGATGGCTGAGGTCAACATTTTAGTCTGTTTCCCCGTGCTCATCCGGCCGCACGGGCGAGCCGCAATGGTGCTTCACCTAGACGATCACGAATGCGGCTGGTCTGTCCTGGCCGGCGAAGGCTTCCGCGTCCTCAGCCAGACCGACTTGTCCCGCTGAAGCCGCAGCGCGGCTTCAGCCAGTTGTCCGTCTTCCGTCCACCGTTCAGCAACTGCTGGTGTTGGTACTAGTGGAAGCGCTGGTTTTCAATCTTCGGTTTTGATTGCCCGAGCGCTGCTCGTCCCGTGGTGACGGCGCTGTCGGCAATGACGGCGTTGTCGGGGCTTTGTTCCCGGCGTTCCCGACGATCACGGCGTTCCCGGCGTTTCATTCGCTAAGCTGAAAGCTTAGCGAATGATCCCCCTCTGGCTCGATTCAATGAATGTGATCAGATCCCGCACCTCGGCCGAATCAGCAAAACTCTTTTCCAATTCCTGAATTGCCTGTTTCGTGTTCAGATCGGACCGGTACAAAATGCGATAGGCTTCTTTGAGTGTCCGGATCGTTTCTGGCGAAAATCCGTGCCGCTCCAAACCGACCACATTCACACCACGAATTGCCGCCGGATTACCATCCGCTATCAGAAACGGGGGAACATCCTGCACAATTTTTGAGCAGCCCCCGGTGATCGCATGTTTTCCCAGCCGGCAGAACTGATGCACTGCCGTCAACCCACCAATCACTGCGTAATCCTGCACAATGACGTGGCCAGCCAGTGTACCATTATTCGAAAAAATCACGTCATCCCCAACCACACAATCATGAGCGATGTGGCTATAGGCCAGGAAATTCCCGCGATTTCCGACGACGGTCTTTCCACCAACTCCCGTGGCCCGGTTAACCGTCACATATTCCCGAAAACAGTTACCCTCACCGATCTCCAGGTATGTCGGTTCTCCGGCATACTTTAGATCCTGGGTTTGCTGACCGATCGAGCATCCGGCATGGAATCGGTTGTTCGCCCCTATCTTCACCGGCCCACAAATGGTCACATGATTCTGCAACCAGCAGCCGTCACCGATAGAAACTTGCGGGCCCACAACACAGTACGGTCCGATTGTCACATCACTCCCAAGCTCCGCTTTCGAATCAACTACTGCGGTACTGTGAATGTTCATTGCGCTACAAATGCAAACATCAGCGACGCCTCAGAAGTGATCTCCCCGTTCACCACGCATCGGCAATTCGCTTTACCGATATTTCCTTTCACTCGCACCAACTCCGCTTCGATCATCAGCATATCACCCGGAAGCACCGGCTTACGAAACTTCACATCATCAGCGCTCATGAAATAACCGATCCCGCTGGTAATCGTACTCTGTTTCCGTAACAGAATACTCGCGACCTGCGCCATGGCCTCGACTTGAAGCACGCCCGGCATCACCGGATGCCCCGGAAAATGCCCTTGAAAAAACGGTTCGTTAATACTCACCGATTTCGCCCCGACGCATTTGTTATCGCCATCAAACGAAACAATCCGGTCAACCATCAGGAACGGATACCGGTGCGGCAACACCGCCATAATATCCTTTGTCTCCATCACGCCGGTTCCGCGTGGAATAACCTGGGGCGGTACCATGGAAAGCATGTGTTCATAGCGCTTCGACAGCGCTTTCGTCAGTTCTGCGTTCGGACCGTGGCCCGGTTTCACCGCGATCACGTGCCCGAGCACTCTGCAGCCAGCCAGAAAAAGGTCGCCGATGATATCCAGAATCTTGTGACGCACAAATTCATCCGGGTAACGCAACGGTTCTTTGCTCAAAACCGATTCGCCGCGGATCACAATAGCGTTCTCAAGACTGCCGCCGCGGATCAGCCCTTTATCCATCAATGGCTTCACCTCGTCGTAAAAAACGAATGTACGGGCCTTAGCGATCTCTTTTTCGTAAACCGCCGGCGTCACCTCGGTCGAATAAAACTGAGTAAACGTCCCTCCCGGTCCCACCTGCGTACAGGAAATCCGGAACTTATCATCCGGCACGATCGTCAGCAGCGACCCTGTTTTTGTCTCGATATGTAACGGTTCCCGGATTTCAAACGTACGGCGAACAGCGCCCTGTTCTTCGAGTCCGCATTTCTTAATCAGCTCAACAAATGGAAGCGCGCTTCCATCGCCGATCGGAGGCTCGTTCGCGTTCATCTCGACCAACGCATTATCAACCCCCATCCCGCAGAGGGCAGAGAGGACATGTTCAACCGTGTGGACCTTCACGTTCCCTTCAGCCAGCGTAGTCGCCCGCTCCACAAATCTTACGTGATCGATCTTCGCATCGATAGTCGGTTCATCACCCAGGTCTGTGCGTTTGAACTTGATCCCGTGATCCACCGGCGCCGGCTTCAGCGCCAACGTCACTTGCTCCCCTGTATGCAACGAAGTCCCTTTCAGGCTCGCGCTCTTGGCCAGGGTCTGCTGGTAAAATAAAGCCATAACCGCCCGTGTTAACATACGCACCCTATCCGCGCAAGCGGACACGCCAGGCGCGAAGATATGGATTCCACGCAAAGACGCCGGAAGGACATCACACCAAGACACCAACGACTATCTCCACGCCCGGTGCTTTCCAGAACGATTTGGTTGCGGCTCTGCCGCGCTAAGTCTTGGCGTCTTGGCGTGATGTCCTTGCGGCGTCTTGGCGGGGCGTCCCTACCCGGCAAGCGCGACCGCAGATCCCGCTCGGTGCCTACCCAATCCTCCCATTCATCAGCCCCACCCTGCGCTCCGCCGCTTCTGCAACCTCCGCGCTATGCGTCACCACAACTAATGTCGTCAATCGTTCCGCAGCAATCTTTCGAAAGATCTTCAAAACGTTCTCCGCGTTTGCCCGGTCAAGATTCCCAGTCGGTTCATCTGCCAGCAACAGCTTCGGCCGATGCACCAGCGCCCGCGCAATCGCTGTCCGCTGCATTTCACCCCCGCTAAGCTGATGAACAAAATGACTCTCTCGGCTGCCCATCCCAACAAGCTCCAAAACCTCTCGGGCCCGCTCAATCACCTGTTTTGAACCAATCCTCTGCAACTGCAGCGGAACGCACACATTCTCCAAAACATTCAACGTCGGCAACAGGTTGAAGAACTGAAAAACGATTCCAAGATGTTTTGCCCTATACTCGGTCAACTGTCTTTCTGACGCAGTCTGCAAAGAAATCCCGTTTACCACAATCTCCCCACTGTCCGGCTGATCCAATCCCCCTAACAGATGCAGTAACGTGCTCTTGCCCGATCCCGATTCTCCCGTCACCGCCACAAACTGATTCCGCTCGATCGTTAAACTCACGTTATCCAGCGCGAGAACAACATTCTCTCCTTGCCGATACCGCCGGGTAACATTCTTCAGCTCAATCATGGTAGAGGGGCGTTGCTTGCAACGCCCAACCATCATCACCCAGGATCCACAGCATGTTCAAGGTCCTCAGCCGCCTGGGCGCCACAAGCGGCGCCCCTCCAACAATCCTCTTTCCTTCGTATCCTTCGCGGCCTTCTGTTAACTCACACTCGCACTTATTTCCACAATCACACTCATGCTTGTCATCTACGAAAACGACCGCTTTCTCGTTGTCGATAAGCCGGCCAATCTCCTGATCCACCCTACTAAACCAGGTGGACCTAATACGCTCTGGGACGAGCTCCGGAAACTTCTCGCATTCGAAATCATCAACGGCGGCCAGGTCTCAATCGTCAATCGGCTCGACCGGGAGACCAGCGGGCTCGTCCTTGTTGCCAAATCGACTGAAACTGCTCGATCTCTCGGCCACATGCTGGCTCGGCATCAAATTCGGAAGCTTTATCAAGCGATCGTCTGGGGATGGCCTGATACAGATCAATTCACGGTCGACCAACCACTGCTGCGCCAGGGAACCGTTATGCCTTCAAAAATCTGGCTCAAACAAACTGTTCATCCTAATGGATACCCAGCGCTCACATCCTTCCGTGTTCTCAAACGATTCACACGCAACGGCACTCCATTTACGCTGATCGAAGCCGAACCAAAAGCCGGGCGCACTCATCAGATCCGCGTCCACCTCGCACATACTGGCTACCCTATCGTCGGCGACAAAATCTACGGCCCCGACGAAAATTGTTACCTCGAATTCATCGCATCCGATTGGACCCCGGAATTGGAATCCAAGCTTCTTCTCCCTCGACACGCCCTCCACGCTTCAGGCTTGGAATTCGTACTCGATAATGCCCCATTCAGTTTCTCTGAACCGCTACCGCAGGACATGGAGCAATTTATCGAGCGGGAACGAGCGGGATCCTCGGCATCGAGCGGGAGCTGAAACCTATTAGGAATCTCGAATTTCGAATTTCGAATCTAGGCGTCAGCGAAAGCGTCGCGCCGTAGTTCGGCCTAAGCCGAACGCAGGCGGATGGCTAAAAAATCTCAACGGTCATTCCGTCGGTCACCTGATTCACCACTCTCGCCGCGTCCCAGTTCGCCAGCCGTATGCATCCGTGGCTTCCGGAGCGACCGATTGTGTCTGGGCTGTTCGTACCGTGAATCCCGACCCCTTTTTTGCTCAGGCCGATCCATGCGATTCCCACCGGGTTCCTCGGCCCAGGTGGCAGGTTATAAAAATTGTCGCTCCGCTCACCGTGATTCAACATCGCTTCGTCCCAGCGAAACCAAGGCAATGTCGCGACCCCAACTACTTTCCATGTTCCGGGAGGCGCCGGCAGTTTTTTTGATCCAGGTGTAATTGGATAGGACGCAATGATCTTATCCGCCTCGATAATGTCGAGCATCCGATAACGGGTATCGACGCGGACGCTCCGTTGTTTCCCGAATTCCGGTTTCACCGGCAAATGTCCGACCTCTTTGAGATCTTCGATCCGGAATGGCGGCACATTTGGAACACGTACCGTTTCACCGGGCTTTAACGTCGCCATATTCCGATCTTTGTTCAGTTTCTCAATAAATGTGTCGTCGGAATGGAAACGCTCAGCGACAAATTCTGTGATTGATCGATACAACAACGCCTTGGTCTTCGCTTGATCTTTCGGCTTCGGCGGAAGCTCGCCAACCCGCTGAAAATCTTCTTCGGTCAACGTGTACGTCGTATATATCGGAAAGATCCGGATCAGCTCTTCCTGCAACGCCTCATCAATTTGTCCTGTTGGCGGCTGGCCGTTGGCGATCTGATACCTCTGCAACGCTTTCGCGCAGAATTCGCCCCAGCGACCGTCAATTTTGCCGGGGCCAAATGAACGTTGGTCCAGAAAGATCTGGAGCCGGGTGATTACCTCGCGCTCTGAAACCGGTTCGGCTCTCGGTACAGCCGGTTTTCCCGGTTTTTCTTCCGCTTCCGGTGTCACCAGTTTCGGAGCGATTGGATTAGCCGGAAACCTCATGTCCGGCGTCGGAGTCGGAGCATTCGACTCCGGCGGTTCGGCCTGAGTCGGATCAACAATGAACGGTGTAGTCTCTGCATTAGGCGTAGCTGTCGCCGACGGTTCAGGTGGCTGGCTATACGCGCAGATTGAAGAGAGCCCTAGACCAAGAACAAAAACAAGCGATTTCCCCCAACACATATATACGATTTCGGCGGGACTATAACAGATCATGCTGCGCGAACAAGACTCGCGTTAGCGAGTGTTAGTCTGAGTGCTAGTGCTGGAAGCGCTTCCGAGGGAAGCGGCCTT
>JBKPBY010000076.1:0-10257 GCA_046727075.1 bacterium
GAAAAGATGCGTGCAGCTGGGCGACTCGGTGGACGGCCAAGGAAGAAGGAGCGCCGCCAAAGGACTTGATCTGTAGCACAAGCGTACAACTTTGTTGCACTAGTGTATAACACTGTCTGTATGTGTTATAGAAGTGCTTGACAAGCACCGGCGAATGTCTAGAGATATCCACCACAGTACCATGAATCCGATTCGCGAATCCAAGTTAACCGAGATGGCGAGAGCTCTCAGAGAATCCAAGTTAACCGGGAAGGTAAGTGTAGAACTTGGCTTTAAGGCGGAGGAAATCAGTGGGAGTCTGAAATTTGAGCGGGAGCTCTCAAAAAAGGAAGTGGAGTTTTGTAAGGACGTCATCGACACAGCTTTGATCAATTATCTGGCGTACCTCAAGAATCGGGTTGAGTTAGAAAGCCTCGAGTGAAACGCCCGAAAAGATAGCGACGGGCTCTAGCATTCGCTGGCATCGAGGGACGGCAGGGTTCACCCCTTCAAGCGTTGGCAATAATACAGCGCAAACCATTCCGGTGACATAAAATCTGACTCGAAAATCAAAGAAATGACTCCTGTAGCGGAGCGCCTCCTAGCAGCTGGCCGTCGGTGAATCAAAATCTCCGAACTGCACATCGATAAGTGGAAAGGCATTGACGAGGCCTACGGCGAGCCGCCGACATTCCAATGAGGACAGCTTAAAAAGCAATCAAGCGATATTTTGTCGAGTACGGTCTAGCTCCTGCGCACCGAGCCAGTCCAGAAATACTTTCGAGAGCGGCGGTTCTCTGTACCGCTCGCGCTGGCCTTTCCAGATCTGCTCAGGCTTCTGATAAGCAGCTGGTAAAGGCCAGCGCGAGCGACTCCAGCGACTCGAAGTGGGACAGAGTGAGACAGAGCGGTGGACGACCAAAGAAGAAGGAGCGCGCGCGCTTTAAAAGCGCCGGCGCTGCCGTAGCGAATGCAAGCGGCTCTGTCATGGGATTTGTTCTGTGTTGGGCCCTTTTTCGGGAGTAAGTCCTTGATTATCAAGACTCCTGCCATTGTTTGGCAGAGTATTACAAAGAACCTTCGTCCGGTTTTCGATCGCGGGAACCTGGATTACTTTACTGCGGTTACAGGGCAGTTCTTGGTGTTTGTGTTGCCATTCGTGTTAATGATTCTTTCTCCGAGTCCCGCTTCACTTGTTGAGGTCTGCCTTATTTATGGTATGCGCCTGCTTGCAGCGGCCCGGTATCGCAGCTCCTGGTTGAGTGTTCTGCTCCACCCGATCGGATATGGGTTTGCATTGATAATCGCCTTGAACAGTTTCCGGCAACTTGCTGGGAAGGGCGTCACGTGGAAAGGAAGGCTGTACAAGCCTGGTAGTGGGGTCGGCATGGGAGCTCATTCCACTAATGGCGCGATCAAGCCGGAGACTTGAGTAACGGTATTGGGAGTTCAACACGATGGACAACTGGTCTGCAACCTCGCTTTGCATTTGGAATTAGGCGGTATAGCGTCCGGGCATGCTCGATATTCGTCTCTTTAGGGAAAAAGCAGATTTCGTGCGCGAACGACTCGCGACGCGAGATCCAGAGCTCGCTAAACAGGTGGATGCGGTGCTGGAGATCGATTCCGATAGGCGGCGCTTGGAGACGGCGTTGCAGCAACTCAATGCGGAACGAAATAAACTCAGCAAAGAAATTGGCATTTTACGGTCGAAAAAGGAACCGAGCGAAGAGCTGGAAACAAAAGTGCGATGGATCGGGGAGGAGATTGGAAAACTGCAAGGGAAGGTGGCTAGCGCTGATGCCACGCAACAGAACCTGCTTCTCTCGATTCCGAACATTCCGCATCCGGGCGCTCCGATTGGCGCTGATTCAAGCGCCAATCCGGTAATCCGGACCTGGCGCGAAAAACCGAAGTATGAGTTTCCTTTGCAAGACCACGTAGAGCTGGCGGCGCACCTTGGACTTTTCGATCTGGAGCGTGCCGCAAAAATCAGCGGGAGCGGTTTCATTTGTTTCACCCATCAAGGTGCGCGACTGCAGAGGGCATTGATCCAATTCTTGCTGGATCTGCATGTCACTGAACATGGGTACATTGAAGTTTCGCCACCATACCTTGTGCGAAGGGATTGTATGGTTGGCACCGGCCAGTTGCCAAAGTTTGAAGATGACGCTTACGGCTTGGAAGAAGGCAAGACATTCTTGGTACCAACTGCAGAGGTTCCGCTTACCAACCTCCATCGCGACGAGCTTTTGTCGGAGCGCGAATTACCGAAAAACTATGTCGGACACACGCCTTGTTTCCGGCGTGAAGCGGGCTCAGCCGGACGAGATACGCGAGGAATCATCCGCGTGCACCAATTCGATAAGGTAGAGCTCGTAAAGATCACTACGCCGGAAACCTCTTATCTGGAATTCGACAAACTGGTCGCAGATGCGGAGAAAGTTCTACAATTGCTCGATCTCCACTATCAAGTTGTGGAACTGTGTACTGGCGACCTCGGATTCGCCATGGCGAAAACGTATGACATCGAAGTCTGGGCTCCTGCGCAGAATCGATATCTTGAGGTTTCGAGCTGCTCAAACGCGGAAGACTTCCAGTCCCGGCGGATGAACCTCAAATTCAAAGGAGCGGACGGGAAAAATCGATTCTGCCATACATTGAATGGGTCAGGAACAGCATTAGCCCGTTTATACGTCGCGCTGGTGGAAACCTATCAGCAGGCCGATGGATCGATCCTGATACCTGAGCCGCTCCGAGACTTTGTTCGAGCCAAAGAGATACGCGCCGCCTAGCAGCGCGGTTGCCGGTTACTGAACTAGTGATCACCGTCTCCCAGCTCCATGTTTACCCTTTAAAATCCTGTGCGGGAATTCAGCTGCCTGCTGTCACGGTTGATGCGTACGGGTTTGCCCATGATCGAGAGTTCATGCTGGTCGATGCCGACGATCATCTCATCACTCAACGGACAGCTCCAATGCTTGTGCATGTGCAAACCGCGTTGGACGAAACGAGCTTGCAGTTAAGCGCTCCCGGTTTTCAAAGAATCTTTGTCCCGCTCTATAGCCCGGCCAGCGGAAATACTGAGGCCCGTCGGGTGGTTACTGTCTTCCAGGAAAGAGTTTGCGCGGATGATATGGGGTATGAGGCAGCCGAATGGTTTAGCGATTTTCTGCGGCAACCAGCGCGTTTGGTACGGAGAGGAGCCTTCTTTTTCCGGACTGCTCGAAAGGGTATTATCGCCGGACAAAACGCACCGATCACATTTCCCGACGCTTATCCGTTCCACCTTGTTTCAGAAGAAACAGTCGCTGAGCTGAACACCAGGCTCACGAATCCAGTTCCGATCAACAGATTCCGCCCGAACATCGTGATCCGGGGAGTCTCGGAACCTTACCAGGAAGATAGCTGGCAACAGATCACGATCGGCAACGTTGGGTTTCAGCATGGCGAACCTTGCGGCCGCTGCACGGTGACCGCGGTCAATCAAAAGACTGGAGCAGTTGGTAAAGAGCCGCTCAGAGCGTTGGCCACCTACCGCAGGTCCAAGGAAGGGAATGTCCGCTTTGGCGTATATCTCATGAGCAGCCAGACTTCGGGAGAGCTGCGAGTCGGAGACGAGGTGAGATCGAGCGGCCTCGAGCGGGATTGAGCGACATCGAGCGAGATCTGAAGACGCTGCCCATGCACCTTCGTTTGGTGTTCTCCTACACGATCAACGATTGCTAGGAAACGCCCTTTTCCCGCTTCATGCTCATTCTTGTTCGATCCCGCTCGATGCCGCTCGATTACAACGTGCCGCAATACTCCTTATGCATCGCTCGGTCAATTTCGATCAACCGGAGTTGAATCGTGTCCAGGTATTCGTGTAATCCGATCTTCATGATTTCTTCAATTGAGACGTAGGAAAGATCCGCCAGCAGCTTTCCCGAAAGACGTTCGGCTTCTCCTCGAAAAAGGAAGTCGCCGCGTTCGGTGCCGCTGATTTTGTGCAGCGCATGGTCGACCGCGTCGACACAAAAACGAACGGAGCGAGGAAATGTCTGGCTCTTGACAAGAAACTCTGCCACAAGCCACGGAGCGACCTGTCCCCGATTATGCTTCCCGTACGGCTCGAGGGCGCTGACCGATTTCAAGACTGCCATCCACTGGAGCGTATCAATGTTGCCGCCAACCGGTTCGGCTTTTGGCAATAGGATATGATATTTCATATCCAGGATCCGTGAAGTCCGGTCGGCGCGTTCCAGGTGCTTGCCGAGTTGAACAAATTCCCATCCTTCATCGTGTGCCATCGTCGCTTCGCTGACGCCTTGAAAGAGTTGGGAGGCTCGGAGGATCCAGCGAAAGAATTCGTAAGTACTGGAACGATATAGCCGCTTGGCATCTTCAGAGCTCAAGAATAAGTACATCCGGTTGATCTGTTCCCACATTTCGACCGAGATCTGTTCGCGGACGGTTCTCGCGTTTTCTCTGGCATGCGCGAGGCAAGAATAAATCGAGTTCGGATTATTTCGTTCAAAGGTTACAAAGTCGACGACGTTGCTCTCGGTGATTGAATCGTACTGCTTTTTGAACAGATCTGTTTCCTCAAGTGTATAAATGATCGACTCCCACTGCTGCTGATAGGTCTGACCTCCCAACACCTTAGAGTCGAGCATGAGCTGTAGATTAACGTCCATCGTCCGAGCATTGTTTTCTGCTCGTTCGGTGTAGCGGCTCAACCAATAGAGTGCGTCAGCGACTCGGCTTAGCATAAATAGTCGTCAACAATCGACCGTCGACCGTCCACCGTCTTCCGTATGCAGTTTCCGGTCCCTGGCGTGCCATTCCCATCTCCATACGGTGGACGGAAGACCGAAGACTGTAGCCCGGAAACAGAAAAGCCGAAGGCTTTCATTCGTCCAGAACCCATGTGTCTTTACTCCCACCACCCTGAGAGGAGTTGACGACGAGCGATCCTTTGCGCAAGGCGACACGGGTCAATCCTCCGGGAATGATCGTAATCTTTTCGCCATACAAAATATACGGGCGAAGGTCGATGTGCCGGCCTTCAAAGCCTTCGTCGTAAAAGGAAGGAGATCGAGAGAGCGGAATAACAGGTTGGGCGACGTAATTGCGTGGGTTGGCCCGAATTGCTTCGTGAAAAGCGTCTAGCTGGGCGGCGTTTGCTTTAGGTCCCATCAGCATCCCGTATCCGCCGCTTTCATTTGCTGATTTCACAACCAGTCGATCGAGATTTTCCAGGATGTATTTCCGATCGCGGTCGTAGTAAGAAAGGTAGGTCTCGACACTTCCGAGGATCGGTTCCTGATCCAAGTAGTAACGGATCATCGCAGGAACAAAGTAATAAGTCACCTTGTCATCGGCCACACCGGTCCCGATCGCATTGGCCAAGCTGATATTGCCTCTCCGATATGCTTCCACCAAGCCTGGAACGCCAAGTAGCGAGTCGCTTCGGAAAACCAGCGGATCGAGAAAATCATCGTCGATTCGACGGTAAATAACGTCGACGCGTTTCAGACCTTTCGTCGTTTTCATATAGACGACACCGTCCTGCACCGTGAGATCTGAGCCCACCACGATCTCGATTCCCATGGTCCTGGCCAGGAATGAATGCTCGAAGTAAGCGGAATTGTAGATCCCGGGTGTGAGCAGGACGACATTCGGCTCGGATTCTTTATTCGGTGCGATATGACGCAGTACGTCCAGCAGCTCCAGGCAGTAGGTGTCCACCGGTCGCACCGCATAACGCGAGAACAGATTTGGAAACACCCGTTTCATCGCCTGTCTATTCTCCAGCATGTACGAAACGCCAGATGGACAACGCGCGTTATCCTCCAGCACAAGATAGTTTCCGTTGTCGTCCCGAATGAGGTCGGTGCCGCAAACATGCACGTAAATCCCTTGTGATACTGCAAACCCCATGAATTCAGGTCGAAAATGAACAGCGCTCTGGATGATTTCGGCCGGCACAACCCCGTCTTTTACGATTTTTTGATCGTGATAGACATCGTGGAGGAAAAGATTAAGCGCGGTGATCCGCTGGGTCAGGCCGCGCTCGACGTGATCCCATTCTGATCGGGGAATTATCCGCGGAACCAAGTCAAAAGGAAAAATCCGCTCTGTTCCTTCCTGGTCGCTGTAAACAGTAAAGGTCACTCCTTGCGTCAGAAAAGCCGAATCGGCAACTGCTCGCTTTGCGCGAAAATCGGCCAATGACATTTCTCCGAAGCGAGCGAAGAGCCGCTGGTAGTGCGGCCGCACCTCACCGGAGTTGCGGAACATCTCATCAAAAAAGGTCTCCGGATCGTAACCCTCGAACAAGTTACCCATGAAATATCCAGCCTAATCGCTCGTTCGGTGGGCGAAAAGAAAAAATGAAGCGGTCGCTGCCGGACTTCAGAGCGCCTTAGAGCTTGGGTTGGGCCTACTTCGAACGGCCGGTTTCGAGCTCGTGAATCACGCGAGGAAGCACGGGAAGGATCGGGATGCTTGCATATAACCCCATTGTAACGAGCATCAGAAACAATAGAAGCGATGTAGCGACCATCGATTTCACGATCGTCTTCGGCCAGCTCTGACCGTACAGATAGCGAAGTGACTGAGCCATGTACACAAGGAGCAGCAGCACTGTTCCCGATTGAACGATCGGGATCGAATGCCGGGACAAAAAGGGAATAAGCATTGCCACGGCTACCACTGCGTATCCAAAGGATTGAAGATGGAGCGTGTACACGAGGTGATCGATATAAAACCTTTTTTCGCGCCGGTATAACATTTGGAATACGAGCGCATAAATCGGCAGCATGAAAAAAGAGATGTATTTCAGGTCATTGAAGAACCGGTCCGTACCGGCCAGCACCAGGCCTTGAAGTTCCTGGCTGACTTTCTTGACGCGTTCGACCTCCTCAGCGGTTGGTTGGCCACCTGCAACAAGAACGACGGCTTTTTTCGATTTCCGGAAATGGGTTGGGTTCTGAAATGGGAGGGAGAAGCTGTTGAAGATCGCGCGCCGGTCCTGGGAATTGCCCGCTATCGCGACCCGCCTCGTCTTTACTGTTTTCGCCCCCGGGTGTATGTATGGGCGGATATATGAGTGGACTAGCTTGGCTTTTGTTTGTTGGAACACTGGGTATCTCTCTCTGGGCGAGTTGGAGAGTGAAGGCTGCGTACGCGAAATATAGTCAGTTTCCTACTTCATCCGGGCTATCGGGTGCGGAGGTGGCAGCGCGCATAATGCAAGCAGTTGGAATTCGAGACGTGGACATCGTCGAGTCGAACCAGTTTCTTGGAGATCATTACGATCCGATCAATAAGCGGCTGGTGTTATCCTCGCCGAATTTTCAGGGTAACTCCTGCGCCGCGGTTGGTGTCGCAGCTCACGAGACCGGACACGCTATCCAACATCAGACGGCGTATTTGCCGTTGAATTGGCGTATGGCAGCGACCCATTCAGTCGGGTATGCCAACATGGCGGTAACCTTTCTGCCGTTTATCGGGATCATGACTGGCATGCTCAGGCAGATGCTTCTGCTTACCTGCATCGCATGGGGCGTTATCATGTTGTTCAACTTGATCACGTTGCCAGTAGAATTCGACGCTTCAAACCGCGCAAAAAGGATTTTGAGAGAAATGGGTTTCATTCGGACCGAAGGCGAAGCAACGGCGGTTAACCGGGTCCTGGATGCGGCTGCCCTCACATATGTAGCGGCTTTCCTGACATCGCTTGGTTATTTGCTCTACTTCTTGCTGCCGCTTCTCGGCGGGCGTCGGAACTAGCTGGCTGCCTTTTGAGCGAACGCTGCAAGTAACGCCTCTCAACGGTGCTGCTGTTTTTGCAGGCCGGTTTCGTTGACGGTTTTATTACTTGTTTCCGGTTTTCGCCGGCCAGTTTCAGGTTTATGGTCTTGTCTTCCCACGCCGCAGGCCTTCGCCGGTTACGGCTCGGAACCAGATATTCGAAACCCCGAAACTACCTTAATGCACCAACGCACGAAGACACCGGTTGAAACTACCTCGACGACACCTGAGGCAACTCCAGCAGCCGAACGGTCGCTGGACGATCCCTCTTTGTATATCAATAGAGAGTTGAGCTGGCTGGAGTTCAATCAGCGAGTGTTGGAAGAGGCGCAAGACCATAGTAACCCGCTCCTTGAGCGGGTGAAATTTTTGTGTATAGCCGCTTCGAATCTGGACGAGTTTTTCGAGGTTCGCGTTGCCGGTCTCAAACAACAACGCCAGAGCAATTTGAGCGCGCCGGGACCCGACGCGCTGAGCCCGAGTGCGCAACTCGCAGCCATTTCAGTGCGAGTCCGGAAAATGGTCGACGACGCTTACCGGCTTTGGAACGAGGATCTGGTCCCCACGCTGGAAAGTAACAACATTTTCTTTCTCCAGTACGCGGAACTGACCAAGGAAGAGAAAGACTACTACACGCGATATTTTGAAGAATCGGTTTACCCGGTGCTGACGCCGCTTGCGGTGGATCCGGTGCATCCGTTCCCGCAACTACTAAACAAAAGCTTGAACGTCGCGGTAGAGTTGGAGGGGCCAGATCTCAGCACGAACCTTGCGGTCGTTCAAGTGCCGCGAATTTTGCCCAGGCTGCTTCCGTACAAGGCGGGCCAGAGTGGGATGTATCGCTATATCTTTATCGGTAATCTTATCCAGGCGCACGTAGGATCGCTCTTTCACGGGGTGAACGTCAAGGGCGCATACCAGTTCCGCGTTACCCGAAACAGCGATCTCTATCTGGATGAGGAAGAAACCGACAATCTGCTCAAGGCGATCGAGCTTGAACTCCGGAAACGGAGTCGCGGCGACGCGGTTCGGCTGGAGGTTCAAGAGGATTGCCCTCCGCATATCGCTGACCAATTGCTGCAGACGTTTGGTCTGAATGATGACGATCTTTTCCGAGCTGATGGACCAATCAATTTTCTGCGCCTGATGCCGGTTATTTCGGAAGTGGATCGGCCAGACCTAAAGTTTAAGCCTTTTGTACCCGCGATCGTTGGAGCGCCCGCGGACGAGGAAGATATTTTCAGCCAGATCCGGAGACGTCCGATTCTGCTCCATCATCCGTATGAGAGTTTTCAAACGGTCATGGAGTTCATTGAACAGGCGGCCGAGGATCCCCGGGTATTGGCGATCAAGCAGACGCTTTATCGAACGAGCGGTGATTCGCAGATCGCCGCTTCGTTAATGGAAGCGGCCGAAAGCGGAAAACAGGTGACCGTGGTCATTGAGCTAAAAGCGAGGTTTGACGAGGCCGCGAACATTAAGTGGGCGCGGACGTTGCAGGAGTCTGGTGTTCATGTGGTCTACGGGATTGTCGGCCTGAAAACACACGCAAAACTAGCTCTAGTGGTGCGAAAGGAAGAGGACGGGATCCGGCGATATGTTCATCTTGGCACCGGCAATTATCATCCGTCGACGGCAAAGCTGTACACCGATCTTGGACTACTGACTTGTGATCCTGACCTGACCAACGACAGCGCTGAGCTTTTCAATTGGTTGACCGGAGTATCCGTGTTTCCGGAGCTGAAAAAGATCAAAGCGGCGCCCAGAGCTCTGCATGAATTTGTTCTCGATACGATCGATCGCGAAACCGAGCACGCTAAGAGCGGCGGGCCTGCGTCGATCTTTGCCAAGGTCAATTCGTTGGTTGACCAGGAGGTGATCGAAGCGCTTTACCGGGCGTCCAGAGCAGGGGTAAAAATTGATCTCCTTGTGCGCGGCATGTGTTGTTTACGCGCCAAGGTGCCCGGCGTGAGTGATAATATTACCGTCCGCAGTATCGTGGGTCGTTTCCTTGAGCATAGTCGGATCTTCCGGTTCGAGAACGGCGGCAAACCTGAAACATATCTGGCTAGCGCAGACTGGATGGCCCGCAATTTCTTTCGGCGTGTCGAGACCTGTTTCCCGGTCGAGGATCCAGATCTGAAGGCTCAGATCGACCAAATGCTCGAAATCTATTGGAAGGATAATACGAAGGCTCGCGAACAAGGTCCCGATCCGACGTATCTACGATTGAAACCCAAAGGCGAACGTTTCGATGCCCAGGCGTATTTCCTTGAGCAAGCGCAGAAGCGCAAAAAACCTGCCGTGGATGCCAAGCCTTTGGTCGTAAAAACTAACGCTGCTAAAAGGCGCAAAGCCGCTACGGCCGACCAGAGAATGGGACAACCGGCTTGAGGAAACGCCGGCAACGCCGTGATCCTCCTTCGCTAAAGCTATGGCGGACAGGTCGCCGACATCGCTGGGAACTGAAAATCGAAT
>JBKPBY010000077.1:0-5726 GCA_046727075.1 bacterium
CAAATCCGGCGACACGAAATAGGTGCCGCCGATCTCGAAAGGTGCATTGAACTGGCTCAACGAGACTCGGGCAAAGTTGCTGTAGATGCCTGGATGCGCCTGTATCCGAGCGATGATCGCAGGGGTGACCTGCCAGTCCAAGCCAACCGCCAGATCGACTCCTTGAACGACATTCGGTATTGCTGCGGTCGTTTTTGTATCAAAGGAGTAATATTCCCATTCGGCTCCTAGCCGGAGCAAAAGAGCGTCGCTTAACTGCCGCGACACGATAAAGCTCGCTGAGCTGCTGATTTCATCGATTGTCCCAACGTCTCTCGAGTTCCGGTTTAATGTGCCCGAACCAAAAAACGACGCCTCGGAGTTATACTCGTAGGAAAGAGAAGACGACTTAAAATCGCTGATAGTGCGGCTGATATCTTCTTGCGTCGAACCTGTCTGCGCCAGACAGGCAAGGACCAAAGCATAGCCCAAAATTTGCCCCAGAAAAATCAGGCGTCTTTTTTCGTTCATGGGGCCGTCCGATGACAAAACCTAGACGTTAGTAATTTTAGCGAGCGCCTCCGCTCTCCCGAACAAAGGCTTTCACGTTTTTCTGTATATCGCGCATCATCGCCGCACCGGATCCAAGCCTTTCAACCCCACGCAAGTTGCCGATTGCAGAGGCAGAAGTTAAATCGACCCGCCACACCAAAGTTGCATCCTGGTCCCCTACTTTAACTGGCCACATCTGGTAGAGTGTAACCAACGCATAAAAACCGCCACTGGCATAGTACCCAAGATCGAGTTCCTGCCATCCATCGCCAACCGCTTTCCCATAAGAGGCGTTCAGACTCACCGCCGCCATTCCATCGACATCAAACAGTGTCCAATATGGGGACGGAGATCCACGCCCACCACCAACCGGTGTCGCGGAAATAATCGGTCCAAATTGGGAACGAGCGGAGCCACTCCCTTGAATGAGACGAGCTACTTCATCCGAAACTCGGAGTGTAGAGCCGTCGGTTTCGTAAGGCGGTTGCGCACTCAGGCCGCCAGAAAGGAAACTCTGCAGACGTTGGGACAGGATTTTGTTCCAAAAGCTTACTACGGCAGCGGGCATCGCCCCGCCGCCTCCGCTTTCTGGCACAAACATTCTGGCTTCCGCATTGCTCAATTGAAGCTTGGAAGGATCGTTAGGAAGCTTTTGGGTCGCTTCAACAAACGCTCGCACCGCAGAATTTGAGGGTGCTGACGCAAGCCTCTGGAAATCGCCGCTCTTACCGATATCCGACTGCATGTAGACTCGCAGTTCCGGATAACGACTAGCATTCCATTGCCGGTGCAAACTAACTGCCATCTTCACTGGAACACGAAGCACGTAGGCGCTCTCTACTGTCAACGCACGCCCAACCGGCGACCGTTGCTTAGCCAGTACGTCTCCGCCCGCCAACCGATTCAAGTCGGCATCTTTGAAAAGCGACAGAGCACGCAGATCGCTGATCGGATCCGCGCTAGCATTTGATAATTGTGATGCAAACACTGTAACGATCGCAAGGAGTAGGAGCGAGAACCGTCCAGGCCGAGCATCACGTCCGTAAGAGACGAGATTTCGAATAGTCAAAGCCGGGCACGTTAGCGCCGTCTGGAAATAGCGTCAAGGGAAGGCACCGGAAAGCTCCCTTTGCAGCATATCTAAATCCTCGCTTGATCGGCGCCCCCCTTTCCCTATGTTCATCCCTCCTTATGGACGCCGAACTGCAAGCGATGGTTGAGGCCGGCAAAATCAGCGCCAACGCCGCTGAGACGCTCGATCAATTGAAGCCGGAGACATTTTGCATCCACAAGAGTTGGGGATTCGGAAGGGTGAGCCGCTGGAACTTGCTCCTGAACCAGATCGTTATCGATTTCGAGTCAAAGAAGCATCACACTATGCAGGTGCAGTATGCCGCCGAAACGCTTCAGCCGTTGCCGGAGGATCATTTCCTGGTGCGGAAGGTGAAGGAACCGCAGGCCTTGCAGCAGTTGGCAAAAGAAGATCCGGTTCAGCTTACGCAACTCGTTTTGGAGGGTTTCGGTGGAAAGATCACCCAGGATCAGCTGCAAAAGGCTCTCGCCCCGGAAGTGATAACCCAGGAAGAATTCAAGAAATGGTGGGATATCACCAAGAAAGCCCTGCGCAAAGATGGAAGGTTTTCGTTGCCGGTAAAAAAGACCGACAACCTGAGCATTCGCAACAAATCGATCTCTTATTCAGATGAATTGCTTGAGTCGTTCCGGAACGCCCGTCAGTTAAAAAGCCAGTTGAGCGCTCTGGAGCAGATTCTGAAGAACGCCGAATCCTTTAAAGTAAAGGAAACAGATCTTCAACAGCTCGTTGTCCAGGTCGAAGAGATCGCAACCCAAAATCAACGTCTCCACGCACCGCAAGCTATCGAACTACTGGTTCTTCGAGACGAACTCTGCGCGAAATTGCCAGAACTGAAAGCCGGACCACTATCGGTTGCGCAGTTATTGAAAGAATCCGAGAACCGTCTATCTAACACCCTTTCATCCGTATCAACGAGCAGACAACGCTCGGTGATTAATGAGTTCCCTCGCGCATTCCCTCAGGATTGGTCAACCCGTTTGCTCTCGCTTCTGCAAAGCGCCAACGCCCGGCTTGTGGGTGAGATTGCTAAAACGCTCATTGACAACGGGCACAACGAAGCGTTGCGGGAGAACTTGCACCGAGCGATTAAAGAACACTCAATTTCGTCAGAAATACTCTATTGGCTTTGCAAAGAACGGGGCTCCGGCCTCAATCTGTTTGAGCCGGAGCTGATGGCAGCTGTTTTTGGCGCTCTCGAACGCGATCAATTCAACGAAAATCGGCGAGGATCCAAACTGCACGATCTTTTGATTGACGATCTTGAACTGGTTCCAGATTTGATTGTTAACGCGCCTTCTTCCCAAGCTCGCGACCTCATGCGGCGCATGCTTTTGACTCCGGCTTTTCAAGAGCTTAACAAGCGATCGCTGATGGCGCGAATGATCAAGGTTCACCCGGAACTACAATCAATGGTGAGCGGGGAGACAGCAGCGAAGGCGGAATCGCTGGTGGTCTCCTGGTCAAGTCTGCAACGTCGCAAGGAAGAGTACGACGAGCTGGTCACCAAGAAAATCCCTGAAAACAGCCGGGAAATCAGCGTGGCGCGTTCCTACGGAGACTTGCGCGAAAACTTCGAATTCAAGGCCGCTAAAGAAATGCAGACTGTCTTGATGCGTCGAAAAGCGGAACTCGAACAGATGCTGTCTCGGGCTCGAGGCTCCAGTTTTGAGGACGCCGATACCAGCCAAGTCTCGATCGGAACGGTCGTGACACTGCGCGATACCGTTTCGGGCGAATCGTTGAACTATACGATTCTGGGCGCATGGGACAGTGTTCCGGAGGAGCATATCCTCTCTTACCAGACGGCCATTGGCCAGGCATTGCTTGGAAAAAAGCCTGGACAGACGGTGGAACTCCCGACAGAAACGGGAGTCAGACACGTTGAAATTATCTCCATTGAAGCATGTCAGACTCGCACAGACGAAAGCCTCTCCACCGTTGCCTGACTCGGCCACATAAAGAGAGACTAACAACTTTCCAGTCCGTATTCTCTGACCAACACCCCAAACGTATAGTGAACTATGTCATCGACTATCATTTCGGATATCCGAGCTCGGCAAGTGCTCGATTCGCGAGGAAATCCAACGGTTGAAGTAGACGTTGAAGTAACCGGCGGCGCGGTTGGCCGCGCGATCGTTCCGAGTGGCGCCAGCACAGGCGAACATGAAGCCTGGGAGTTGCGCGACGGTGAAAAGAGCCAGTACCTCGGCAAGGGCGTTCTAAAGGCCGTCGAAAACGTCGAGTCCAAAATCGCAGACGCTGTGATCGGCCGAGATGCTCTGGAGCAGACCGACATCGACGCAACGATGATCGCTCTGGACGGTACTCCGAATAAAAAGGAGCTCGGCGCGAACGCAATCCTTGGGGTTTCTCTGGCGGTAGCCCACGCGGCAGCTTCTCAACTCGGTCTATCGCTCTTCCGTTATCTCGGCGGACCAAACGCCAAAGTTTTACCCGTCCCCATGATGAACGTAATAAATGGGGGCGCGCATTCCGACGCGCCGATCGATTTTCAAGAGTTCATGATCATGCCAAAAGGCGCACCGACATTTGCCGAGGCCCTTCGTTACGGCGCTGAGATTTTTCATGCACTGAAAAGCGTCCTGAAGGCGCGAGGTCTGTCGACCGCTGTCGGCGACGAAGGCGGCTTTGCCCCTAACCTCAAAAGCGTCGAGGATACGCTCGATACTTTGTCTCAAGCTGTCGAAAAAGCAGGCTACAAACTTGGGGATGAGATCTTTTTTGCGCTCGATGTAGCATCGAGCGAGTTCTTTGATGCCAAATTGAACGCCTACGTCTTCAAAAAGTCGGACGGCTCCAAGAAATCCGCTGAAGAGCTGATAGACCTTTATTCGAAATTGTGCGCCAAGTACCCAATCGTCTCGATCGAGGACGGTTGCGCGGAAAACGATTGGGCGGGTTGGAAAAAGCTAACAGACGCGCTCGGAGCTAAAGTCCAGCTGGTTGGCGACGATGTTTTTGTTACTAATGTTAGTTTCTTGCGCAAAGGAATTGAGCAAGGGGTTGGTAATTCCATCTTGGTGAAAGTGAATCAGATCGGTTCTTTGACTGAAACGTTGGACACGATTGAGCTGGCTAAAGAGAACCGGTACAGCTCGGTCATCAGTCACCGATCCGGCGAAACCGAAGATACAACGATCTCCGACATCGCTGTTGCAACCAACGCCGGCCAGATCAAGACCGGATCGCTATCGCGCACCGATCGAATCGCCAAATATAACCAACTCTTGCGAATTGAAGAAGAACTTGGTGACAACGCCCAGTATGGAGGTAAGATGCGCTGAGTGAGAGGTCACTCGGCATATGACGACTACGATCATTCGCGGGATGATTGGCTTCGGTCGTTTCTTAACCGGATACTCTATCTCTTGATGTTGTTAGCAGCAGTGATTCTGCTGATCTGCTGGTTCCTACCTCTGGTCAAAGAACAACAGCGACAACAGAAGGCGCTCCAGGCACTCAAACAACAGGTCCAGCTGGAGCGCACCAAGTACAATAAAGAGAGTAAGAAACTGAATCTTCTGCGCAACGATCCGGCTTATACTGAGCTCCTCGCGCGCGACAAACTGGATCTGATGAAGCCCGGGGAAACCATCTTTCGGATGGAACCTCAGCCGGAGAATAAGCAGTAGCGCCTGGTCTCTGAGGACGACCTGCCATGGCCAAACAGCACTTCTACTTCAAGCTGATCCCTCCCAGAGCCAGCTTCGCTCAAGATATGACAGCTGAAGAACGGCGGCTGATGGAAGAGCATGGGCGATATCTGCACGAGCATTTTGTAGCGGGCAATGTATTAGCCTACGGTCCAGTAATGGCTCCCGAGGGAGCTTTTGGAGTAGCGATCTTTGAGGTCGAAAACGAAGCTGGTGTACGGAAAATCGCCGAGAATGATCCCACGATACGGGCCGGATTGAATCGATTCGAGTACTACCCCATGCGCTTAGCCGAAGCGCAAGGGAAACGAGGTTAAGGTGGCGGCATTTCCGGCGCGACGGACCATGATCGGTAGAGTTCGCCCAGCACCAGTTTGGTAGTACGCGTCACCGCGCGCCCCCTTCGAGGCCATACTGGTGCTGGG
>JBKPBY010000078.1:0-16319 GCA_046727075.1 bacterium
AAGCGGATTACTTGAGCCAAGTCCCTCGTTGCTTGCTTCTCTGCTAGCAGATCCACCCTGGGGATGCCACTCCACAAAAGCTAATGTTCCCATCCCGAAAAACATCCGCCGCCGGATTGGGAGTGCTGGTAGGTCAACCCACGGTCAAGCTAGAAGCTTGTTGCCATGTTGACAACATATATTTTGTCTGTTATTTTGTTGCGTGATCGCGGCTGTTGCTACCGCTTCCAGAGCTAATGGAGTCTCAGCTATCATTCCGGAAGATACCAATCCGCTGCAATTTATTGACGCGGACGGAACTGCGAAACTTCTTACCGTATCGTCGCCCACCGTTCTCTCTTGCTCGGAAGGTTACCAGATCAAGATTCAGCTCTTGAACGCTGCAGCCCTCAGATTTTCGGTGTCCATATTATTGAATCGCGAGATCATCCGCCGGGTTCACTATTCGGCCGATAGAGTTCCAGTCTCGGCCGCAATAGCGATGGCGCGCGAGTGGACCAAGCAGCGGGAAACTCGAGAACGATTGCTTGATCTCTTCTCAGTGCCAACGTTCGTTCTCTGGTTCATCTGTAGCGTCACCGGGTGGTTCCTCCAACCAATCATTGGTTGGACGGCGTATCTACCGTTGTTGCTGTCTATTCCCGGGTCTTGGTTCTTCGCGCCGCGAGCTCACAGCCGTGGGCGAAGAACTACGGCCTGCTTAGCCGGGCTGGAATGGGACCTGAACGATTTCTGTCGCGGCTGGCTAATTACCGGCGACACTGGTTCCGGCAAGACATACGCGATCAACTTGCTGATGCACTCCGTGTTCCAGCATCATCCAGATTGGGGCGGCCTTTGTTGTGACGAGAAAGGAATCTATCATGAAACCCTTACGCGAATGGCGGCGCGTTACGACAGAGAACATGATCTAGTCCTCCTGCAGACTCGGCCGGATCACGCTCACGAGGATTGGATTCCGCCGGCTCGATTCAACCTGCTCTCCGATCACAGCATCCCAGCGTCGACATATGCCACGGTAATCGTCGATACCGCGTCCGCACTTACATCGGGAAGCGAGGACAAAGGATTCTTTAAAACGCAAGCGCAGGTGCATATTGGCCAAGGCATTCAGCTGTTGCGTTTGCTCAACCTCACACCGGCGATGCATCACCTTCTCGAGGTCCTCCAACACCAGCAAATCCTCAAAGCAATGCTTCAGCAATTGGAACCGCTTAAGGATCGCGGAGAACCCGGTGCACGCGAGTGTTACGAGCATTTCTCGAGTGGTTACCTCCGGCAACCGGTAGAACAATTAGGCGGTGTGATCGCCACGATCTGCAACTATCTCACCTACTTCACCAATCCGGATATCGTTGAAGTGTTCGGATCCGAAACCAATTCTTTCGAATTCGCCTCTCTAGACCAGGGCGCGATCATTTGCGTCTCCATGCCGCAGAAGTATCAAACGGAGCGCCGGTATATCATGACTCTGTTGAAACTTCTATTTTACACCCGTGCGCTTCGCCGGTTCGATCCGCGGGGAGAAGATCAACGCCCGCTGGAAGAAGATAACCTTCTGATCTGCTGGCAGGACGAAGCTCAGCGCTTTATCACCGAATCGGATTGCAACGTCGATATTCTGCGCCAGGCGCGCACCACTACGGTCATGGCGACTCAATCCAAGACCTCCCTTTTACCGGCCCTGGGCAGCCGGGACAAAGCGGATGTGACAACATTGAATCTGAGAAACCGAATTATCTTCAAAGCGGCAGATCGCAGATGCGCTGAAACATCGGCTGATTTCATCGGCAAAAAAATGATCTGGAAAAAATCGTATACGCGTGGCCGAAGCGGCAACAGCATCACCCGGACCCGCGAAGAAGAATACCTGATCAAACCTTATGAACTAATGTCGTTGCCGAAATTCACAGCGGTGATTAAGCACTGTGACAAGCGGTTCAAGAAACAGATTCTTCATCCGGTTGAGCCGGATGGCACCAAGCCGCGTTGGTACGGCTGGTGGCGCTCTATCCTTTCTTAAAAAAAGCTGCGCCGGTTCCCACAACGAAGATTTCCGAGTCGTCCACCGCTCATTTGCATCCAGGGTGCCATCAGCGAAATGCACGATATGTCCGACAAAAATTTCGCTAAAAACGTGATTAGATGTCTAAGCCTCGCTCCTGCAGGAACTTATCAAATGGAGAAAAAGCACTATTCATCTATCTGTATACCAGATCATTCATCTGATAGATAAATTACACAAAATTATGTTGCCGTAATACTCCCGGCGTGACGCTGTTTTTTCATTTTCTTTCAAATGATTTAGTGACATTTGTCGTCCGCGAACCATCTGCCATAGCGCATTGGCAAGGATCTTGCTCGAGTGAGCCAACTTTTTTGTCATAGCCGCTTTACAACATGATTTTTGAAACCAAATTGAAGTGCCCAACGTTTAGTAACGATGGGTCAGTACATTATTAACCTATGAAAAAATCAATCGCCTTGGCCGTTGCGGTAATCGCCTTGCAGGCATTGCCGTCGTTTGCGGGGGAAACGGTAGCAAGCTCGAAAGCTGTGGTCGCGCCCCCGCCTCCTGTGGAAAGCCTCTATCGCGACAATGAATGGCAGATCGACTTATTCGGCGCCTACGCCCCCTCAGGTCCGGATGCTGGTCGCTATCTTGGAAATCACGCATGGGGCGGAGGCGGTGGAGTCAATTACTTCTTCACCAGAAATTTTGGTCTGGGATTGGAAGGCTCAGCGCTTCGAGGCACCGGTAAAAACTCCAATCACGATGTGAGCGGGGATTTCGGATTGAACCTGATCGGACGTCTGCCAATTGCTAATACCGGATGGGCCCCATATGGATTGGCCGGAATCGGTGGCTTCGTGCCCGGTAACGGAAACAACATCTTCAACACCACCGTCAATGGAATCAGCAGAACCGTCCGCGGTAATAACAATGACGATATTCTGTTCCAGGGACATTTCGGATTAGGCGTTGAATATCGCTTTACCCGCAATATCGGCGCGTTCGCTGATGGCCGTTATACGGTCGTAGAAAACGGGCATAACGACTACGGCCTCATTCGTACCGGTCTACGGTTTGCCTTCTAACTAAGTAAGACAGCAACGCTTGCAAGAAACCGAAGAGGTCAGGAGTTCCTGGCCTCTTCTTTTTTTGAGAACTCAGACCAGTATAGATGTTCAGTCTGCCGGGACGAAGTTTTCATCCCGAGCTGAGTCCAGCGCACGCTATCGCGGGGCCGACAGCAGAAATGAGTTACCTTCGCTGTCTGAGAAAGGTATTTTACCCTGCTCATTAGGCGGGCCGCGAACCGGTCCCATCGAGCAATCGGTCGTTCTTCCGATCCCTGTTACGAGGGACCCGCAGACGCACGATCACGGTGGTGCCGTGACCTGGCTTACTTTGAATATCCAACGCTGCGCCTAGATTTTTGGCTCGCTCGCGCATATTGGCAAAACCGAAACCTTGGCCTCCGCTCACTAGCTGCGCCTCGGCCAGTCCAGGGTCATTGTCCGTGCGAGGTAGCTGGTAAGTTAGATAACGCCACAACACTCCGCCGAATGCCTGCCCAGACGCTGCTACGCGCCAAACCTCGGAGCCAAAGAAGTGGAACAGTCAGGATGCATACTGCGCGATGCCATTGCCGAAGGACCAGTTCTCCTTTTTCACTTCGACAAGATTGATGAAAACGTCCTCACGCCTCAGGCCGACTCGCTCGTGCAATCCGTCGGCAACTGCTTTGTAGAAGGTTTTCTTTACTTCGACTGTCCGTCCCTCGTTGAGGGTGAGTTGGATGATCAGGGCGTCCGGGCTTCGCTCGATGCCAAGGTAGTTCGGATCGATGAACAGCGTGTCCGGGGTATGCTCAGTGACGACTTGGAAGCGGTCATCCTTTGGTGCGTTGAGTGCCGCGATCATCGCTTCATAGACAACATCAGCGACGGCGCGGCCGTACTCACGAGGTTTTCCAGCTGGTATATCAATGCGGGCAAGAGGCATAAACAGTTCCTTGGCGGTCAGTAGCCCAAAATGCGGATGGCTTACTATAATTATCCAGATGGATTACGATTATACTCTTGATTGTCAAGAGAGTTGGTCAGAGAAAAACGCCTTTGCCCCCGCCCAGTTCACTGTTTTCCCCCTTTATTCAGTGTGTGTTCTTTACCCGAATCCTTGCCTCGGTCCGTTGTGTGACTTTTGCGGCTTGCCTGTTGCTTCAATATTTTACGGGTCGACTCAAGTATTTCGTGGGAAAGTCTCTGGTCCGTCACTGCCCTCGCTAGCTCAACCGCCCCGAGCAAGGCGGAGACAGTGAGAATCGCTTTTGATCGTGTCGCTTCGCCATCCTGAGGCAGCGAATCGGCAAGTAACTCGATCTCGCTCTCGATCTGTTCGGTCAACAGAGAGCGAATCTGTTTACCGCCTCGAGCGATATCACAGGCCAATGCGCTAACCGGGCAACCGTTGCCGGGATGATCGCGATGAGTCTCAGTCAAATAAGAATCGACCAGAGTCTCATAAGTTATTGGCGAACCGCCCGACTCGGCCGCCGCCAACACTTTGTCCCAAGGTCCAGCTGCAGCGCGGAATGATTCGGTCACCAGATCGTCGCGGGAATCGAAGTGCTTATAAAAACCGCCGACGGTGAGGCCGAGTTCTTTCATCAGATCGGCAATGGCCACACCATCAAGGCCTTTCTCCCGAAAACGTTTGGCAGCGGTGCGCACGATGCGCTGATGGGTTTTGATTTTGTGCTCTTGTGAATGGCCCATAACCAACAAGTAGTTTGACTAACTAGATTATATCTATAATCTACGTGAATTACAACAATAATCCTAGGTGACCTTCATATCCAATATGGAGAATTGGTCATGAAACTCGACAACAAAGTTGCTTTGATCACCGGTGGCAATAGCGGCATCGGGCTCGCTGCCGCACGATTGTTTGTAGCCGAAGGTGCGCGGGTGGCAATCACCGGGCGTAATCCAAAGACGTTACAAGCGACTGCCAAGAAGCTCGGCGATGACCTTCTCGCACTGCAAGCCGATGTAACGGATATCGAAGCGCCTCAGCGCGTGGTCGATACCCTTACTAAACAATGGGGCAAACTCGATATCGTCTTCGCCAACGCCGGCTTTCACGAAATCACCCCGATCGGCCAGACCTCACTAGAGCAATTCGAACGAATCATTCGTGCCAATTTCACCGGCGTTTTTTTCACCATTCAGGCCGCGGCGCCCTATCATAAGTCTTCAAAAATGGGTATTTCTTGGCGATGGAATGCTCGGGCCGACGGCAGTGCTCATAGTTAACGACTTAACTGAGTAACTTCATGACGGCATCGACTATTCGCTCGAGCCGCCGATTGCCTCGCGCACTTCTTCTTCCGATCGTGTCAGGTCGATTGGCTCTCCGTGACGCGGAACGCAAGCGATGCCCGTCGGCCAGTAGACCTCAATCATGTGCCCCTCGGGATCGGCGAAGTAGAACGAAAGCGATACCCCGTGATTGAGCACCATCTTGATCGGAAGACCCCTATCGATGATACGCTGATGAAAAGCGCGCAGGTCCGCCAGCGAACTCACTTCAAAGGCGATGTGCTGCAGCACAGGATTTGCAAAAAACACCAGGTCCACCGATCCCTGTTCCGGATGGCTGCTCAGAAAGGCAGTCGGGCCAAGAGCAGCCGTGTCGGTAGGGACTATACCGAGACCAAGCACATCATGGTAGAAGTCAGCCAGCACAATGGGATTTTGCGCGCTAAGACCGACGTGGCGGACGCCAATTAGCCGAGGGATTTTTTTGTTAATCATGTTTTTCCTTTCTTCGTAAGAACTCTTTTTTGAAATTCGATCTTTAGCTGAGATTCACGGACTCGGTCGATTTTTGTCCGAACTGCGGTCTTTACCATCCGAACTGCCGTTTCAATTCGTCGGTTTGTTCCCATATAGGGAAGGTTTGTTCCCGAATTAATGAGAAAACCGTTTGATATCGGGAATGGGGCTCTCCCTTTATTAATTTTTTGATGATGATGGGTGCAGCCGAGCATACGTATTTAGCTGGACAAGCTACTCCCGCAGCGCAGTGGCATGCGGCCAGTGATTCCAAGCATGAAATCCTTGATATAGGGGATGAACTTTCCCTATATTAGTGCTCAAATGGGAAACAGGACACTTTCATTTACCGGGTCTTTGACCACTGCGTCGATTACCGCTGCCCCGTTTTCTACGTCCCCAAGACGGGGCCGTCCGCGCGAGTTCGACATAGACGCAGCGCTCGACAAGTCTGCGCGTGTCTTTCGTGAGCGGGGTTACCATGCGACCTCGATCGCCGATCTGACGCAGGCAACGGAGCTGGCCTCGGGCAGCGTCTACAAGGCATTCAAAGACAAGCGGGCGGTTTTCCTGGCCTCCTTCGATCGCGAAGGAAGAACGCGTCGGGAAAAACTTGAGCGGGTCCTCAGTATGGCCAAGTCCGGCCGGGATCGGATACGCGTTGTGCTGAAGTTTTTTGCGGAATCTTCGCATGGGGTGCAAGGCAAGCGAGGTTGCCTTATCGTCGGTACAGCTGCCGAACTGGCCACCCTCGACGTCGGGGCTGCGCGACGGGTGACAGCGGCGCTTCGTCAGAGCGAAACGCTAGTGGGGGACTTGATTCGTCAGGGCCAGGCGGATGGTTCCATCCCGGCCGATATTGACAGCAGAGTAACAGCCCGCTTGATGCTGTGCCTCCTGCAAGGCATGCGCGTAATTGGAAAGACCGGCCGGAAGCGCAAGGAAATGATGGCAGTGGCCGAGGCGGCGATGCGGCTACTTGGTTGAGAAAGTGCTTTTGACCCATTAGGGAACAACCGTTCCTTTATGCCAGTAGAGAGCTGGCAGTTCCTATCCACGGTTTTTCTGAGGTACCCTAGATTTCGTCCCCGGGACGAGGTCCCCAAACAGCGTTCGTTGCTACCCAACTGTCTTTGAATCTCTTTTGCCTGCTCATTCTTCGGGAAGCGAGGCAGCTGGTAAGTTATATAACGCTGCAACACTCCGACCAGTGCCCGGTCAGAAACTGCTACGCGCCAAACCAAGCCAATGCAAGGTTACGAGCGCCGCAACAGGGGGGGCAGAGGTCAAAAACGCTCGGCCAAGGCCATTGCGCGCTGCTTGGCTTTGGTTCGAGCTTCGATATCGACTTCTGGACCGTAGAGTGTCTTTTCAACAACGATATCGGTGATTTCGGAGACTGGATAGCCGTTCAGCTACTCCGTCTTATCTTCATAAACAGCGGCATACTTTTTTCCCCCGATCACCTTCACGGTCACCTCGACTGAGCAAGGCACTACTTTACCTCTGAATCGCGTTTCACCCATACACTAGACGGACGATCTCGATTACTACTGGGATCCGTCTCAGGTATTGTCGCCCCATATAGTCTATGGGCCGGCTCATCACGACCAAGCTGGTCGGATGAAAGAACTGGAACGTTACGCCGCTCGTCTACACCAGATCGACCAGGAAGAACCGTACGACGTCGGGCATTATTAGGCGGATAAGTCCTGGCAGCTAATCACGCTAGCTCAGGAGGAGCCAGCCGAAGACACAGTAGCAGCGATAAACAAAGCCGGCAGTGACGCCTTCGCCATTCGCAGCGCCGAAGGCTCAGGCTTTCTACGCGTTGGATTCCAATTCTTTCGTCATGTAGCTGACAGCGAAGTCAATGAAGGTGCGCACGCGCGTCGGCAATAGGCGGGCTCCGGGATAGACGACGTGCACCGGCAGGTCTTTCGCGGTCCACTGCGGCAGGACGCGCTCGAGTCGTCCGGAGAGCAGGTCTTCCCTAATCATCCGGAAGCACGGCTACCCCCAGGCCGGCTCGCACGGCTTCCCAGACGCTCGTCAGGCCCTCGGAAATCAGCACCGGGGAGATGTGAAGCGTCTGCTCAGCCCGGTTGCGGGTGAAGAGCTTGACTTGCTCGGAGCCCAAAAAATTGAACCCCCGAAAGCGAGATCCACGGCCACGATTTCAAGTCACCGGGTTGTTTCACCGCGAGCCGGTTTTTGATCAGGGAAGGCGAAGCGGCGAGGGAGAGAGTTATCTTCCCCGCCGGCCGGGCGATCACGCTTTTGTCCGTGATCTTTCCGGGCAGAATTTCGACATCGCAGCAAGCTTCGCCCTACCGGCGCAGACTGGAGCACGAAACGTTTCTCATGATTCGCGTAGTAACCTTTGACGCGGCCGGCGCGCCTCTCACGCTTCATACGCAGCGATTCGTATTTGCTATTTCCTATTTGCTATTTCTCATTTCTCCATGCCTAAGATTGTCCGATTTCATGAGACCGGTGACGCCAGCGTATTGAAACTGGAGGAGTTACCGAAACCACAGCCAAAGGAAGGTGAAGTTCTGCTGAAGGTCGAGGCGATTGGCTTGAATCGCGCCGAGGTCATGTTCCGTTCCGGTATATACCTGGACCAACCATCCTTTCCGTCACTAATCGGCTATGAAGCAGCGGGGATCGTTGAAGCGGTCGGTCCGGGTGTAACCGGATTGAAACCGGGCGATCGGGTCAGCTCGGTTCCATCCTTTTCGATGACTCAGTACGGTACCTACGGCGAGTATGCCGTGTTGCCGGCACACGCGTTGGCTCATTACCTGTCCAATCTGACACCGGTTGAAGGAACATCGATTTGGATGCAGTACCTGACTGCTTATGGGGTCGTTGAATTCGGCGGACTAAAAAAAGGTCAATATCTTCTGATCACAGCCGCGGCGAGCAGCGTTGGGTTAGCTGCAATTCAAATCGCGAAATCCGTGGGAGCTATTTCCATCGCTACCACCCGCAACAAAGCAAAGAGTGATGCTCTGTCGGAAGCCGGCGCCGATTTCGT
Source organism: bacterium (assembly GCA_046727075.1). Lineage (GTDB taxonomy): Bacteria > Verrucomicrobiota > Verrucomicrobiia > Chthoniobacterales > JAFAMB01 > JBKPBY01. Next base: position 8,888 of record JBKPBY010000078.1, read on the forward strand.
CATCAACATCAAGAGCGAGGATTTGATTGAACGAGTTCAGGAAATCACGGGAGGGAAAGGATTCGCCGTTGCATTTGATCCGGTGGCGGGTCCCGGTCTGGAAACACTGGCGAAAGCAGCGGGCAAAGGCGCGACCATTATGGAGTATGGCGCTTTAGCCCCCGAACCGACGCCCTACCCTTTGTTTCCCGCTATGAGTAAAGGACTCAACATCCGTGGATACACACTTTTTCAAATTAACACCGATCGCAAACGCTCCGCGCGAGCGAGGAAATTCGTTACCGAAAAGCTAGCCGACGGCACGTTCAGACCGATTATCGCGAAAACGTTCAAACTCGAGGAGATCGTTGAAGCGCACCGCTACATGGAGTCCAACGAACAGATTGGGAAGATAGTTGTTACGGTCCTTTAATGACCAAGCGGGCAGCATGCCTTTCTTCGCAACGTATGTGTGAGGCTGAATGGGCCGGCTCTCGAGGGAACGCTTTGCCAGGATCAATTTTCATTTTCCCAAGGCGCCATGCCAAGCATGAAACAGCCCGGCGAGAAAGACGCCGACGGCACCGCAACACAACGCGACCACCGGATACACAGAAGTTTGGCTGCGCTGCTTGTTCAGAAGTTGGTCGATTGTCGTCTGGAGTTGCTGAGGCGATACCGGCTTTATAAGATAGACCTGGAATCCGGCAGCTCGGCTGCGTTCGATATCTTGCTGCATTCCAAACCCGCTGAGTGCGATGGCTGGTAAGTTGTGGCCGTTTTCTCGCAACCGTCGGATGAGATCGTCGCCACTACCGTCCGGCAAGCCGATGTCGCTGACCAATAGATCAAACTCTTCGTGCGATGTGGCCTCCGGGCTGCTTCAATGTTCTCTGCGGTCGTCAAGTAACAGCCGCTCTCCTGGAGGAACGATTGAATCGGGTAAACGCTATCAACGTGGTTCTCAACCAGTAGTTCCAAAAAGCTGATAGTCGGCAGGATCGACGATGCTTTGCACAGATTTCAAAGCGGTCTGAAAATCGATCATTCCGGATTCTCTTCCTGCCAACATATAGTTGTTGAGCTCTTGATCGTTGCCTCTCTGGATTACCGCTTCGAGATTCGGTGCATGGATACAGACCTCGCGCACAGCGACCCGTCCTCCAGCCCGCCTTTTTAGCAAGCGCTGATTTGCAATGACACGAAACACTTTGCCAAGAACGTATCGCATTTCCCGGGCGTGCTCGAGGGAGCCCAAAAGAAGATACCGGCCGATGGATTCAACTACGCTACTAGCGTGAAGACTGCCAAATACCAAATGGCCTGTCTCGGCTGCCTGCAGGGCTACTATCGCGGTCTCAGAATCGCGGATCTCTCCGACAACAATCACATCCGGGTTCTGTCGCAGAGCCTCGCGCAGCCCTTGCTCATATGAGACGGTGTCAGATCCGATCTCTCGCTGAATCACTTCAGACTGATCTGGCTGGAACAAGAACTCTATCGGGTCCTCAATTGTGATGATCTTCGCCTGCCTGACTCGATTAATTGCCTGGATAAGCGCTGCGATTGTCGTTGTTTTTCCCGATCCCGTCGGGCCCGTTATTAAGACCAGTCCACTGTTCAGCCCGGTCACAAGCCTGACTAATTGAGCGGAGAGACCAACCTGGCCGGGCTCGGGCGCTCGCTCGGGAAGAGGTCGCATCGACGCACAGAGCTCGCCTCGCGCCCGCGCGATGTTCACTCTAAAACGCTTCGCGAAAAGCTCGGTCGTAAAGTCCACCGCCCCTATTGCATTCCCAATTTCCGTCGCGATTGCTCGATGAGACGCCAAAAGTTCTCCGATCATTTCCATTACGTCCACTGTCGAGAGGGCCCCTTCCTCGGATAGCCGAACGATCCGCCCTTCAAGCCGCGCCGTAACACTTCCGGTGTACAGGCAAACGTCGCTTACATCATTCGCGCGCACAAAGTCGACTACAGTTCTCCAACGGTGATGAGCGGTGCTCATGGGGTTCGGGTTCCGGGTTTCGGCATTTGCAGCTGGTTCATTGACCATTTTTCAGCGCTTCAATCGAGCCGTGGATCTGACAACTCGTTTCCTGTCCGATGCTGTTCCAGTTGTTGTAGACACCGTTCGGATTTGCGGGACATTTCGGAAGGCCGAACCGGAGATAGTTGGCAATCTGATCGGCGTTCCCACTGAGCGCGTCGGGGTGATCGCGAACAAATTCGTCTTTAGCTGCTTCAATCATCAGCATGTTGGTTAAACATGTCTTCGCCTGCTGGCGTTTGAATGTGTTCGACACTGAGAAGGTCACGATTCCCGCGACAACGGCGATAATCGCTAAGACTATCAGCAGCTCTACAAGCGTCATGCCTCGATTGTGGAGGGCCATCGCTGGTGACGCCCACCGCACGCCGGACTTTCGCGGCAACCTTTTCACGAATCGCAGGGACCGCCGTTGGGAATAAGATCCATCTACCGGCATGCTTCGTAGCTCTCGAGATCATTTCTGAGCATGAACTCCCGCAAAACGCTCTGAGTCACGTCATTCAAAGCGTTGAACAGGTTCGTTCCCGACACGCAGTCACCGGCAAAGCGATTGACTTTTCGTTCACCAGTCTGGAAAAACAGATCGAGTGATTCGATCGGGACGATCTGCTCATCATGCAAATCGCGTTTGTTATAAAAAATGACCCAGGGAACATGATCCAGCGCAAGATCCATCGTGTTCAGGTTGTCCTCCAGGTTCCGTAAGCTTTCGAGGTTTGCCTCGACGCGATCCCACTGAGAATCCGCAATAAATACAATCCCGTCCACGCCACGGAGAACGAGCTGGCGGGTGGCGTTGTACATCACTTGCCCCGGCACGGTCCAAAGCTTGAAACGCACTTTAAAACCTTTGGCTACGCCGCCGTCGACTAGCAGAAAATCAAAGAAAAGCGTTCGGTCGTTCTGGGTCGGCAACAACAGCAGATTTCCTCGATCTCTTGCGTCGACCCGCTCGTGTACATAGCCGAGGCTCGATGTTTTTCCTCCGAGCGCGCAGCCGTAGTAAACGATCTTAAATTCTACTTCTCCTGTAACGAAGTTTATGAACGACATGATTTTCAAGAATAGGTTTGGTCGATCCACAGATTCCGTGGACTGCACAGGGCGGATCTCCTGTCCCTCTTGACGTGCGGAATCTGCGGAATCGGCGGCTTCTTCATTCTCTTTTGATGTCTCGAACAGTGCGGAATCCGATTCTTTCATCGACGGTTAGAATCGGTACATGCAAGACCCTGCGAGTAAGTTCTGGATCTTCATTCCGAAAATTGCCTCCTCGAACGACCGGGCGTCCTGCGTCGTCTACCGTCCACTCAGAAACATTACCTGCCATATCTAGAACGCCGTAGGGACTCCGGTCGCGTTCGAAGCTGCCTGCTTCGCTCCAACCTGGCTGGTACGCTTGGGCGTTCCAAAAATTAGCCGCGCCGGGATCGAGCCGGTCACCCCACGGATAGCGGAGGCCATTCGTGCCGCGCGCGGCTTTCTCCCATTCACGCTCTGTAGGGAGCCTCCGCCCTCTCCATTTCGCGTAGGCAAACGCGTCGTACCAATCGACAAACGCCGCTGGAAAATTCGGATTGACCGGGACGCCCTGAAATTTGATAAGTGAAAATGCGGCGTGAGAGTAAGCATCCCACTGTTTGTTTGAGTGCGCTTTTCTCCGTGGCTGGTCTGGGTGATCGAAGAGCGTGCTACCGCCGGCTGCCTGAAGAAACTGCGCATACTGCCAGATCGTCACTTCAGTGGAATCGATCGCAAAAGAGCCGGTCTCCAGAACCTGGCCGTCCTGGTAAACAAAGTTACCAGCGGGAATTATTATCTCTTGGGGGTTGATCCTTCTCCATTCTCTCTTGGACAAAAGCTTTTCGCCTATATCGCGCTGAGCAGCGGCAAAAGTTGATTGCAGGGACCGTTGCTGTCGTTCGGACCCCCAGAAAGCTATTATCGACGACAATATAAGAGCAGCACCGATTACTCCGCCTGCCAATCCGCGTTGCAACACGATCCGTCGGCGCTGCCGATCTATTTCAGACCAGATCACTGGATCGAGCTTGCGACTTAGCACATTCCCTATTGCCCTCTTACCTTCTTCAGACAACTGACCTGCATAAGTCCTTTCATCGCGCTTGCGCACCGCCTCCATCAGCAGGTATTGCCAGTGAGCAGCAATCGTCTGCTTGCGCAGACTGCGGGGAATTACCGGAGAAAATGTAAATCGCCCTTCGCGCCAGCAGAGGATTTCCAACAAAGCTTCCTCGCCAGAAAAACGCGCAGTCTGCGCGTGGATAATCTGCCCTTTTTCGAGAAATACTTCGGCCTGATCGCTGTCATGAACGATTCGCAGGCGCCCATCGCGCTGAGCAACGCACGCCATTTGAATCACATCTAGAAGCGGAAAATTATGGAGCCTACCGGTAAATCCGCTGTCCATATCATCTGATTTCGGGTTCGAACGGCTTCCAAAAGCGGTCCCGTTTGCGAATTTCGCGAGCTTGGTTGAATGGCGATCGAAGCGGCTTGCGTTAATGCAAACCACCATCCTCTCACCGAGTCTTGACTTCCATTCGGACTTTGACACAAGTTTCACGACTACATGCCGCTTGATGCTTCAGCAGAAGAGATCATTCGCCTCCTTGACCTCAGGCCCCATCCCGAGGGCGGCCACTATCGCGAAACCTTCCGCGATGCAGCCGAAACGGATGGACGCGCAGCGTCGACTGCCATCTACTTTCTTTTAGCCGCGAATGAGTTTTCACACTGGCACCGTATTGACGCTGTTGAAGTCTGGCATTGGTACGCCGGAGCGCCGCTCTCGCTTTCCATGTCGCCAGATGGTCATCGGACCACCGAGTTTTTGCTCGGTTCTGAAATTTCTCACGGTCAACATCCTCAAGTGATTGTTCCGGCAAGAGTCTGGCAAGCTGCAAAAAGTCTAGGGGCATGGACCCTCGTTGGATGCACGGTAACGCCCGGCTTTACCTTCGACGGTTTCGAATTGGCTCCTCCCGAATGGGCTCCTTCGTAGACAGAGCTGATGTGTATCAGCGGGAGGCTCCAATGGTTTGCCACTGTTGTCATTTCAGAACCAATTTCGCGGCCGCTGAATCGTAGTAGAACTTCCCTTCGCTCGGCCGCTGATTAGCCAAAGCGCATTTCAGCGAAGCTGCGTTAAACTGCCGATCGACTTCCTGGCGCAACATGCGCGCGCCCTGCTCCTTGTTGTAACCAACCCGAATCAGAAAGGCGGTCACTGGGCCCGAATCAATTGAAAGCGGCCTGCCAAAATAGATCGACAAAACTCGCAGCTTCGCTTCGATCAATCCTTCTACAATGCTCTTTTGTACCTCTAGACCAAGAGGGCGAAAGACGATACGTTCGCTGATTCGTGCGAATAGCTCGGGACGTAGAGACTGACTCGCAACATCGAGAGCAACCCGTTCCATCATTGCATATGGAGCGATCTCCATCTTCGCCAGGTCCCCGCTACCAAGGTTGCTAGTCAAGACGATGTAACAACGGGCAACTAACAATCGTTGGCCTGCAGAGTTAGTTATCTTCCCCTCTTCCAAAAGTGACAAAAGTATGTCGACCAGTCGCGGATGAGCCTTTTCAATTTCATCGAACAAGAGCGCTGCGCCCTCGGGATGGCGGCGGATTGCTGCCTCAGTTATATTTAGAAACTCCTTAAGTCGAGCATCGGACGAATACTCATTCATGAAAATCATCTCGAGCGCCCTTTTCTCGCCCCAGAGATACTCAGCAAAACATTTTGCGGATTCAGTCTTTCCGACGCCCGTAGGGCCGAGAAAAAGAAAGCTGCACTTAGGTCGATTGCCGGTCTCGTTCAGCCCGAGCTCGCTGGCCTGGATCGCGCGGGCAATCTTCGCGGTCGCCACGGATTGGCCGACAATGCGGGAATCCAGGTAGTTCTGTAATCCAGAAAGATAGTATCGCCACGCCGTCTCGGGATCGAATTCGGATGTGTCAGTGACTACAGAGCACGAGCAGGATGTTTTGGGCATCATGTTTTTCTCCACTGTTCCTGTTCATCGACCTGAAAGGTCAATCCGTCCCGCCGCGGCGGGACCGGAGGCTGGCACCGAATGTTCTCGGGCCATCCTGGGTCTAGCTTTACTCATTGGTTGGATCCTCGGATCACTACATTGTTTTCATCCCTGTTGTTGGCAGCCGCCGGTGGCGCCTCACTATTTTCTCCTTCCAACCGTTTAACCCGGTCATTCAGGACCGAGACGATGGTTGTTAGTTTTTGCTGGGCTTCGACAGTCTGTTTAGCAAGAGATTGGACGCTGGCAGCCAGTTTCTCTTGGCCCTCCCGAACAACCTTGATATCTTCCGCTGCCTGCTCTGTTTTGTGTTTCGTTGTCACCAGATCGCGGGCAGTCTCTCCAGGCAGTGGCTCAGGCGCGTACTCTGGTTTCTTCAAGCCGACCACTGGCCCAAGCAAAATCTCGTTCTGACTTTTCGGGGACCGCGTTAACCACGCCGGTTGTTGCTCAAGCCGATAGACTGCATGACGCTCATGCATCATTCGCGAATCTCTTGCGTCAACGTAACGATTCACTCCATAAGCTTTTATGGTCTCTCCCTGTCTGACTGAATTCGAGCCGGAGGATTCTTGCGCCACCTCTGGTTCTCTGTCCCGAAAACTCGCGATCTTATCAGCGGTCGACTCCTTTGAACGATGCTCATCGACCGTTCCTTTGGGACCCAGTACTGTAAGATAAGTCATCGGCTTCGATTGACAGCCCGCAAGCAGAAGACAGGCCAAAAAGAAAGCAACTAGTCTCATACAGTTCTATTTCTTGCTATTGTATAGTAAATCGATAGCTGGGAGCAGCGGATTGAGTAGTTCGTAAGCGTTCACCGGTAACGCGCGCCTAACTTCAGAGCGTTCCTGTCGCTTCTTGAAATCGGCATCTTCGCGAGCCACTCGCTCGTCATCCGCAGCGACCTTTGCTTTGGCCAGGTCGATCGCTTCCGTGCAATAAACATAGAAGCTCTTCCCGTGCCTAGGAAGGTCCGCGGAATGGCTTAAATACAGAACTCGGCGATAATAGTTCAACTCAACGACGTTATGACCGATGTTATGACTGATGGCTTCCATTCACAAAGATCCTCGCGGCAAATCGCCTTATTGGTATTGCGCATTCGTCCTGGCAGATGGACGACGCGCCTTCCGTTCAACGAAACAAACTGATAGAAAGAAAGCTTGGGACGTAGCCCGGGCACTGGAGAAAGCTACCCAAAAAGCGCGCGCCGGTGAACTAACCGAGGTTGCGGTCCGCAAACTCCTGGGCGACGTCTTGGAATCAGTCGGCCAGGAACCGCTCTCAACAGAGACTCCGCGTTCGTTTTTCACTTCCTGGCTCGCCGGAAAGG
>JBKPBY010000079.1:0-8074 GCA_046727075.1 bacterium
CGCGAGATTGCAGGCACAGCTTCCTTAAGCAACTCAAGTCGCTTGGTCGCAACCTCGGGAAACATCATCGATGTCCCGGTGACGTTCGCCCCAGGCTGGGCGAGGCTATCTACAAGGCCAGTTCCTACTGGGTCGCCGAGCAAGTCGGTGGGGTGCATCCTGGCCGCAACAATCGAATCGGAACGAGCAACTTTTTGAATCAACATTGCGCTTAGCCGCTTGATCTTGGATCAATATTGCTGGTTCGGAGGCCGAAAATCTTTTTGCAACAGTATCTGCCACAACCAGACATCCCAAGCCTCGGCCGGAGCCATGACCGGGGTCCGCCGACGGGCGCGCGCTCCAGCCGCGACTCGCCATCCACCTCTGCCGCCGACGGGGTGTAGAGTGCCCCTAGAGGAGAATCTTCCATGGCCGCTCCGCGGCAGAACCGCAAGCAAAGCCGATTGCCCGACATTCTGTTCGCCCGCACCGACGAGGTGATCGAATGAGACGGCGGGAGTTCATTGGCATGCTTGGTGCCGCCATGGCGGATCAAGCTCTTGCACAGCGGCTTCGAGGGAAGTCTTACTTGATCGGCTATCTCGCGCTGATACCTGGAGAGAACGGCACATTGATGAAACCATTGCTGAAGCGGCTGGGCGAGCTCGGCTATAGCGAGGGAACTAATATGACCGTCGAGTATCGTAGTGCCGAAGGACATCCGGAGCGGTTGGCAGCACTCGCCTCGGAGCTTGTTCAAGGTCATCCGGATTTGTTGATCGCAGGATTCGGGACGCTCGCAGCCCAGGCCGCGAAGGCTGCGACTACTACGATCCCGGTAGTATTTACGACTGTCGGAGATCCATTGGGTGCCGGCATAGTCGCGAGCCTGAGCCGACCCGGCGGAAATATTACAGGTCTAAGCGATCAAGCAAAAGACCTTCAGGGCAAACGGTTGGACCTTCTTCTGGAGCTCATTCCCGGCAAACAAGAAATTGCCGTGCTGATGAACCCGGACACGCCATACTCGAGGCTGGCCTTAGAGGAAGCGAAAGGAGCCGCCGAATATCGGCACATTCGTCTTCAAGTGCTTGAGGCGAGAACACCCGAACAGGTCTCAGCGAGGATCGAAGAGGTTGCACAGACGACAGCGGCTGGCTTGCTGATTTTCGAAGACCCACTGATTTACAGCATCCGCGGAAAAGTTGCCGATCTTGTTGCGGCCCGGTTGCGGTTGCCGGCTATGTACGTTTATAGGGATTCTGTGGTGGCAGGCGGGTTGATGTCGTATGGACCAGATCGGAACCATATCTATCGCCGAGCTGCGGAGCTGGTGGATAAAATCCTAAAGGGCGCAAACCCTGGGGATATAGCTGTAGAGCAGCCCACCAGATTCGAGTTCGTGGTCAATCTCAAGGCCGCGACGGGAAGTGGGATTACGGTTCCGCCGAGCGTGCTCTCGTTCGCCGACGAGGTGATCGAATGAGTCGTGTGCGGGCGCCTGCTAAGGTCCGCTAAGGGTCGATGCTGTTGAAAAAGTCGGCGACTCGCGACCAATGCGCAACAATCGAATCGGCGGGGCCAGCTCTTTGAATCGAAGTTGCACGGTTGCCCGTCGTTTTGAATCAATATTGCTCAGAGACCCCCCTCAAAATCCTTTTTCAACAGCATCGGTCAGAGTCAGTCATTCCGCTCCGCGCGCGTGGGCCCGCACAAGTCCGACGGGTACTGGCATTGCGCCATAACCTTCTGTCATTTGCCTCCCCCAGCCCGGGGTGGGCACGGCCAATTCTGTCTTAGAGATTTAGCAATACTTGCAAATCTAATTTCGCGGCGCGACGCCCAGGTAATGCGTACGCCGCGTTAGAGCCCTGGTACTTTTGCTGCGCTCAGCCAAGCCAGGGCTCTTCCATTCTGTCCGCCTCGCCTCCGATGTTCGTCGAAATGAAGAAAACCATGCGAGGTGAGCGAACATCCGCTCGGCCTTATCCACGCGTCGCTGCTCGGTTCGCCGCTCCCTCAGCTAACATGGCGTCGAACCCAGCGTGCGTCAGCCGAAGCTGTCTACCTTGGCCGGTGAGTTCAACCCATCCGATATCGGCAGCATGGCGGAGACCAGAGGTGAAATCCACTGTTCTGGCATGAGTACGGCTGAGGAATATTCGATCCACGGTCCCGAGCATCAGCACCTCATTGGCTCCAACTTTCCTCGTTTTGAACACTGCCAAGATGTTGCGAGCAGATTCCTCTGGCGTTGGGATTCTTTGCATTTGGACCCTCATTCGGATGGCGAACAAGGGACGCGCAGTACAACTCCTTGTCCTGTTGGCCTTCAGAACCGGCAAAGCTGGCCGGTTTTGACGGCTACGTTTGGCTGCAATGGTGGCGACCAGCCCTTATCGACCCTCCGTACGGCTCGGCTTTAGTTCGTCACGGTCTCTTTCGGAACTCTGAATGGGCTGGTAGGCACTTGGGCAGCAGTGTCCTGTCGCTCGGGTGTATCAATCGTTCTCAGCGCAAACCGCATTCATAGGCCCAAGCCCGGTGAAGTCAACGGCGGTCAATTTCCACCAGCCTCGGTCGTCTTGACACTTGGCTATCAATGAGCGCGCCGTCCTACGAGCTTGGCGGGTAGTGCAGCGGACCTTCTAAAGGTCGCGAACCGAAAGGTGAAAGTGGCCGTCGCGGAACCCGGCCCCGGACCAGTGATCCAGGCCGGGGCAAACCTCCAACTCTCTCCTTGCGCATGTGACCTCGGTGGGCCCCAGCTTTGTTTTTGCATTATGGGCAAAGCTGGGGCTATGCGTCCTCCGGCGTCAACTCGTCGATCACAATCAGCCATCTTTGACCTCCCAAGCTTACCGGCTGCTTACCCGTGGCCGCTAGTTTCGCAGAACCTCTTGAAATCACGGCAATTCCGTCGCGGTCTCACGTGAAGCAATCACGGACGCGGGCCCACCGGAACTCGATACTTACGTCGGTCGTTTCCTCTGCAGGACAGGTAACCGGCCATGAGGTGGTGGACGAGACTTTGGGGGTGGCCCATCTAGGAGGCTTTGATGCTCCGTCAAAGCATGTGGGTCCTTTTGGTGCTCATCACCTCTTTCTCGTCCCGAGAGATCCTGGCTCAGACAACGAACGACGACCGACCTAAACTTACCGAACGTAACTGCATGGAACAGTCGCGCAAGCTGCTGGATCCCGACGAACAACGCTCATTTTTCCGCGAGTGCATGACCAACGTTACACCCCGTCAATATCGAGCAGCACCGCAACAAAGGCAGGTCATCCCACAGCCACAGATGCCTTAGGGCAGCCCGCGGTGCGCGCCAATCATGACGGCGGTTCTTTCGGGCGCCAGAGCAAGGAGCCCACCTCAGTTCGCGGCCTCAGTCTCTTCCAGTCCTCGCTGGTATGGACGCCAGTCTTCCAACGTGCCTTTCCAGAGCCCGGCTCGCAGACAAACGGAAAGCGCTTACACTCGGCGCAACATCGTTGACTGTGCGGTACTGGCCGTCGCAGGTTTAGCTTTGTTCTTTTCGGAGGTGGAGATGCGCTGGGTCGTACCCATTCTGTTTGGCATCGCCGTCGGGTTCGCTGGCTGCAGTGGCCCGCAAGGGCCTCAAGGCACGCAGGGTCCAAAAGGTGAAAAAGGTGACCCCGGTCAGCCGGGGCCGAAAGGGGACAAAGGCGATCCAGGGCCGCCAGGGCCAAAAGGCGATACGGGTCCGACCGCCTCTGGCTTACATTTTCGCGTTGTTACGGGCAATCCCAGCGTGTCCTGTGCTGATAACGAGATTTTGGTCTCGGTCGTGTGCTCGGTCGGCGCTCCTGACGGGTGGAAATGCAATTCCGCCGCGATTGGCTTATGCGTTGAGAAATGATGAGCCGCTCCGTGACGGAGTCCTAGGCGGTGTGTGAACAGGCCTAAGGGCTTATGAAGGGTCCGGCGCGTTCCAAGAACCGGTGCGTTACCGGGGCTCCACGATTTTCCGTATCCGTCTTCGCAGACTGCCTCCTCATACACAGGGCCCGGTTAATCCTCTGGACAGTGAGGATGGCCTTCTGAGACAAACTCATCTTCTCAGCGAACTCTACGAGGCGCGCCTGCGCGGCCGCGGCTTCCTTTATGTCTCCCTCAATAGCAGTAATCATCGAGTTTAAAACGGCCGGTCCTTGAGGCAGGTCGGGTAAAGTTGCGTTTCCTATCAACCCCCCGATTATGCTGACGCAGATGGCCCGAGCGTCATACTCGGCCTTCAGCGCCTTATACCTAGCCGCAAAATCGACCGTGTTTTGCAAATCTGTGGCAAGACTATCCAGTGTCATCCTGCAAACATCGTCTACGCTGCCAAATGCCGGATAGTTCGCGTCAATGATGTGCCGGTAATTCTCAAGTAGCGATTTCGCCTCCGATAGGAGGACCTGGGAACTGCAGATTAGATGATCCCGCCCTCGATAACACCGGTCCAGCGTGATTGGGCCTCTCATCCCCGATAACGAAACAGGCTCAAAATCCTCCGATTGTTTATCGCAGGAAACGAGTGCGCTCCCGAGAGTTGATTGAGGATGGGCTGCAGGCAGAGCGATTGACGTTGCATTCGGCGCTCTTCTTGGTTCAGCCTGCACTTGAATGGGGAAACCCGGTGATTGCTGGCCCCACGCGACGCTCGCCCACGGACCCCATACTGGGCTGGACAGTAGTGCCACCGCAGTGAGGTATCTAGCAGCCCGCAGCATTCGGTGGATGGGTTCGAAATGGTCACTCATATGTCCCCCCTTTTCGCGCATCCTCGGTGCCGGAGACCTTTTCAGAAATTTTCAATCACACGTCTGCCTAGCCCGACAATGAGTATCCAGAGTAACTTAGCAAACTCGCGCCGCGATAACTGTGGTCTTTGAGCAACAGAGAAGGAAAAATATCTTGCCATGGAGCGCCCCCCGGGGAGAGGCTCATCGCTGCCCGGACCGCCGGCCACTGAGCGCCAATGATGAGCCGGCGCAAAGCCAACCCCGAGTAAGGCCCTCGCTGCAGGGGAACTTTGGCTATCGGTGCTCTTTTACCCAACGTGCCGAAGACCCACTTTTCGCAAGAGACGCAATCTTGGGCGGTCATCTCGGGTGGCGAAGAAGCCGTCCCAAATTGCCGACGCTACGATCGAGATCTTGAAACGCCGCAATCCAGCTCGAGCACCAGAAACGGCCGTTCGTCGCGCGACTTTAGGGCAGCCGTTTTGACGAGCGGAGGCGCGCGCCACCGAGCTCGAGAGGCGGCTGCTGGTCTATCAAGCGCCGCCCCCCGCACCGCCGCGACCGTGGTGGCGGAGGCTCGCCAGTTGATGCGCTTTGCGGCGGCGGTCCTGTTCGGCCCCTGTTCTTGCCTCGCGCGCGGGTACTGTCCTGAGAGGCGGCGGCCTGCTAAGCGGCGGTTCGTTGTGCTCGCTCAGCAAGTTCCCGCCATTGCTGCGAGACCCGTAGCCATCGTTCCGATAATCCGGCCGCCTCGCCAACTCCGCCATATCCGCCCAAAACTGCGCTTGGGAGCGGTAATACTGCACGTCGCCCATAGTTGTCCTCCCTAGCAGGGGTAAACCTGTTGGCGGCGAGTGCTGTTCCGAGAACAAAATGGAAGGAGTCCCGGCACTCTAAGCCCGCGGGACCGATGCACCCGACTTGGCAATGCTCAGACATGCTTCCCCGGCGAGGGCATTGCGCGAGTTCGTGCCGCAAGTCGGGCAGCGCAATATCCGGACTGAAGCGCTCTCCGATGCGAGCTATATGCCCACTTACTCCAGGAGCGACTTCCTCCAAAAATTACCGAACTGTTGAGGATCAAGAGACCTAATCTAGGAGAGTACTCCAGTATTCCTGTGTCTCGTTTACCACGGGTCGTGATATTCAACATTTTCCAGCAGCTTACTGATTGACTGTTCTAACATAGTGTCAAACAGTCCTTCTTTATGCAGCGAAGCGAAGCGCAGTTCTGCCGGGACCAAGCCCAGCGCATACTGCAACTGGCGAAGGGCTGCGCTGACTCCAAAGTCCGCGATCATCTGGCCGTGATGGCCAACGAATGGCTGGACAGGGCCAAGGCGAAAGAAGCTCCGCCCAGCAGCCCGCAGGTGTATCCTAAGCCCAAGTCGAAGTTACGTTTCTGGTAGGGAAGTAAGGCGTTCACAACAAGAGCACCTAAATACCTGTACCCAGCCCGGTTCTTTGACCCGAGGAAGTCGATGCCAAAGCTTCATTGGAACGTCACACTTCTCGCACTTGGGCAATGTCCTAACATTGCTTTCGGCATTTACGACCAACATACGCCGACCCTCCCGCAGTGAATGGCAGCAAGGGACGATGGAATGCATGTTCCTCCATTGATCTGAATCAACGGTAAAGGAGAACTATGGCGTTCTACGGGGTGCATTTGGGGCCAGGCAATTCGTGCTGGTCCTCTCCCACGAGGACGATCAATGGCACGACGCGATCTTTCTCGAATACATTGGCTCCAAGTGCAGCATGTTATGGGAAAGGTCGAGAATGGAATCGCTTCGTGCGGCTCGTTGCCGCAACCTTCGACGCCTACTTGCCCGCCGGTAAGGCGCGGCACTCTGTAGCCGTGTGAGATTTCGGTTCGACCCCGTTGCCCACGCAGCCGTGACCCGCGCACTCGGAAAATGCGCGCTTTATTGCGTGCGTATGCGCAAGAGTCGCGTAAGCCCGCCGCCGGATTGCACCCTCAATTGAATTGTAGGCAGAGACGCGGCTATCGGAAGGGACCTATCCCTGGCGACCCATACCCCTAATAGGCGCTGGGTCCAGGGCGTGGGGCACGGAAAGGTCCGGCATTCAGAGTTGGGGATAAGCCACTCCGATTCGGGGCTATCGTGGCCTTCGCTCCTAAAGGGGCCTTCTTTCGAGTCTTCCATGCAGCGTCTCGAGGCCCATTGCATTTTGTTCGCATGTGCAGCCACTAGGCTGAGAGCGTAGTGCGTACCCTGCGGGGAAGGGAAATGACGAAGACAGCCCGTGAGAAGGTTCGCATTTCGGGATTATTAGCGGTATTGGTGCTTCCGCTGGCCGCTAGCATATCGTGCGCCGCCGGAGCATGGGCACAAGAACGAGCGGTGCAGGTGGCTCCAAGTCGCCCCGAGCCAAAAACGCCTATTAAGATACCTGCCACTGACCCCAGCGCGGCTCTCGGTAGCGCTCTAGCGGCATGTGATCAGGCCGCTGAAGGATATGAGCCTGATTCACTGCCTGGAGCGAAGGGTGAAATCAAAATAGACCAGTGCTACAAGGGTCGTGATCATCTCGTCTGCAGTTTCAATGCGATTCTGGCAGAAGCAAACTATCTCATCCAAAATTATCAACATGTGATAGATGCAAACTACCCTGCAATCGGCAATGTCAACGAAGCGTGCATGAAGGCACCCGACCGCCTCGCGTCAGACCTGCAAAGTGCAGCAGATTTCACGACAAAATTCAAAGCCCTGCAAGCCGCCTACGACGCTCGCGCAAACTGTGCGACCCGGGTACAGCAGGCAGTGTCTCAAGTTGTGCTGACGGATGTTATGGCTCAAGCTCCGTCCGTTGTGAGTTCTATGGTGAATACCATCCGAGGAGACCTCGAGCCAGTTTCTGCGGCAGCCACAAACGTGACAGAAGTCTCGCATTCGATTGACGTCGCTTACAAAGCGATTCTCACCGTACAGAAGATTCGCCGGGTGATGTGCCTGCGGAATCAGGCCACGAGTCCGGCTGGTGCTCCCGACAACGCAGACAAACGTTCAGAAATGCACGATGATTAGCCGCGACGAGTAACGCGGATTGTGAAACTACTTGAGTTGCGATTATGAAGGTTCGCGCGCGCTTCGTCGGTGGACACGCGGATCAATTCGCAGGGATTGACGCGCACAAGCCTTGGCGAGCCGCCCTAACACCGTCACTCGCCGACACCGCGGCGCGCTCGATCGAGCCGAGATAGCGGGTGCTGAAGGCCGCCCGATCCGCCAATTCCTATTGACTGACTTTCCTGGCTTGGCGTGCCCGTCGCACGTTCACGGCCTTAGCCTCCCGTAAGTCAATGCGCGGAAGG
>JBKPBY010000080.1:0-10874 GCA_046727075.1 bacterium
TTTTTCTTTCGATGAGAGTTAGTTAGCGAAGAGCTCTTTGTACAGATCCTCTCCGTAACTTGTCTCCAAAGGCGCTTCCTCAATCATCCTGAACGTCCTGGTACCATCGCTCCTTCTCTCTGCCCGCAGAAAGACTGTTTCCTCCTTCTGCTTTTGATAGAGCCTGCTCGCGAAAGTAAAGAGGTGCGTCACGAAGAAGACCTGTACCTTTTTCTGTGACAATGCAGAGATGATCTGTCGTGCGATTTCCGATCCCTCTCTTTCGTTGGTCGCCGCGAACGATTCGTTAAGCAAAATCAACGAATTAGGCATTAGATGGTCAACGATCTCGTTCATGCGTCCGAGCTCTTCGTCGAGCTTTCCGCTCTTCATGCTTGCGTCTTCCGCTCTAGTGAAGTGCGTGAAAAGACTATCGCAGGTGCTTCCAGAGAAACGGGTTGCTCCGACAAATAGCCCGCACTGCATCATCAACTGCGCCAAACCAAAGCTGCGCAGGAACGTTGACTTACCTCCTTGGTTCGCACCAGTGATGATCACAATCCCTTTGTCGTCTGCCCTCAGATCGTTGCCGATGACGACTCGACCGTGCGACTGCAGGCTTAGGCAGATATCGTACAAGCCTTCGAAAGATCGTCCATGCTTGTCCGATTCTAGGGGAGTTGGGAAACAGGTAGGCGTACCTCTCTTTGTGAGCTGCTCATGCAGATTCAGACAGCCGACATAAAAGGCCAGCTCGATTCTTAGCATTTCGAAGAAACTGAGAATATGGTCCAAAGCCTGGGCCAGGGCGTTCGCCGCCAGATGGATCCCACGATCTCGAAGCTCGGACAGAGCCTTTGCGCCCTGATCATCTCGGGGATGCAGATGATAAGAATAGCTGGGCGGTCGCTTCGCGAATAGACGTGCTATCCAGGTTTGCTCGGGCTCGCCCGATCTGCGTAAGACATAATTAACGCCCTTATTTCCTCTGCCAAGTCCGGCGCTGACTAAGACTCCTTTGCGAAATCTCAACGCTTTCAGATGATCCAGGATCTGGGCGAAATAGTCGTCGGTTAGCTCCCGCCGCAGCATAGCAAATAAGTTCTTAAAACCTGCGGAGTCGAATAGGTCAGCTTGTGCGATCGCAACGCTTCTCAATTCTTTGAGCACGGTGACAAGCAGACCCAAAACATCAATCGACCGGGAGAGTATCGAGTCCGGGTACATCCCGAAGATGCCCCAAGCGATTCTTTTGGGGGTCTCTATCGCTCGAATGGATAAATCGTAGAGTTGTCTTACGATCAGGGGATTTCTCAAGCAATCTTTCAAAATGTCCTGACGATATTGGATCTCTGCGACATTCATGCTCAGGCCGGAGAACACAGCGGCTTTCGCAACGTCAAAAAGCAATCCGTCCTCTTGCGCCATCGCGTTGAACAAGGCCATTAGCTCCAGATCCTGTATCAGCGATTGATCATTCCAAGGCGACTGGCGCTCCAAGTCAAAATCGCGATCGACGTACATGAGGAACGCCTTCATGATCTTATGCGCTCTTTTAACTGACGGTAGGTCAGTCGATATTTTTCGGCGATTGACATTGCGTACGAGAGACCGTCAGCACGCGCCCGAATGACTTTGAATGTCCGCACAGTAGGGTCGTCAGAGTCTACAGCGGCAACCATGCTGACAACCCGTTCGCCAAACGATGCCAGCTCGTCGACGAAAGTAACCCAGACGCATAACAATCCGAGTTCGAGAATCCTCCTCATAATCTCTTCACTCAGGAAAAGCGCGTCACGGACTGTCGTCGACGTAAAGATTTCGTTCATGATAAGAAGGCTACTGGAGGTGGCGCTGTTCAGAATCTCGCGGATCCTAAGAAGATCATCTTGTAGCTTGCCGCGGAGGTTCTTGACTTCTTCTTCTCTTTCGAAGTGTGTGAAAATCCGATCAAAGCGCAGCAGGCGGGCTGAGGTTCCGGGGACGAGCAAGCCGAGCGAGGCGAGATAGTGCGCCAGACCGAAAGCACGAGCGAAGGTGGTTTTTCCGCCCTGGTTGGGACCTGATACCACGATGACGCGCTCATTCCCGCTAAGACGGAAATCATTTAAGACGATCGACGTCTCCTGTTGAGCTAGCTTATTCGCTAAGGCGAGATCGAATAGCCGGTCGACATGGATGTCTGTTGGTTGGCTGGTAAGTGTCGGGTAACAGAATCTCCAGCCTTGCTTCCTGAATTTTTCGATGTGGTTTAGATAGGCAATATAAAACTGTATCTCTCGGTCAAAGGTCGAAATCGCTGGATCGAGAAAGTCGACATTATCTGCACAATAACTCGCCAACTTCGAGAATAGCTCGGGATATAGTCGGGCGACGAACTCCAATACCTTCGCCTCAATATGGTTCATCTGAACGTATTCCGAGAACTGCACTCGGTAGTCTTTCACCGATCCTTGTCGAAACTTGGCAAATGTTTCTTCTACAGCCGCGCTGTAGTTACTTTCGGATTCGAACCTACGAACTCTTAAACTACCGCCCTTGATTCGGATGCAGTATTGTATCGCCGCCAGATCGGTTTGCAGCGCCTGAGTCTGTTCGACCAGATTTTTGAAATGGTCGGACTCGGTATAGCTGATCAAAAACTCGCGGAAGACTGACAGACCCTTTGATTGCGGACTGGCTTGAGACAAATCGTTCGCTATGCTCGTGACCAGGTCACAGTAAATTCCGACGGCGTCCAGAAACCACTTTTGACTTTGATATGCGTAGGAAACCTTCTTTGCGAGAGAGAGATGCTGTCGCATCTCTTCCATACGGTTGGCGAATGATTTGATGCTTTGCAGCAGAGAGGTGCCGTCCAGATCTCGGAATATCTGCTGGCGATATTCAATTAGGTCGACTTGATGTAACGGAAGGTAAAAGAACGGTTTCAGATCGTACTGCTCTCGGCCGGCTGTGATTGCTTTGATTACCTGATCAAGATTCAGGTCCTGGAAAAACGACGGTTGTTCCGACGATGCCGGCCAACTTTCATGATCCGCAAAGAGAATGCTGCGAAATCGGGTCGTCGTTACCATACTCCTACTGCTGCTGTTTTGATGAACAGTAGGAGTCATCAGCCCACAAGGGCAGTCTGAGGGGACTCCATCCCTCGCGGATAGAATATGACGCTGTCGCGTCTTGCGCAAGATTCACCTTCGAACCCGCGAAGTGGAAGAAGCCCAATGCCAAGCCCTGCAAAACGAATTCGATCTACGATTGCGAGAACCAGCTTAGAATGTCCGGCTCTTTATTGTGAATTTTTGGTTACAAAAGGGACCGGCAGCTTTCTAAGTCGCCGGAATGCGACTTTCGAATCTGGGTTGAATCTCCTGCTGACCAATATTCAATGGACTGAACGGTGTCGCCGCCGGACGACTAGCCATCCGGCGCCGGGTACCTAACTCTTTGTTAATGCAAAGGAAGATTCTTTCTTCGATGGGAGCGCCGCCAGCGCTAAAGCCACTTGCGCGATCGATGACTTTCTTTTCCGATTTCGTCATCCGCTCCCGTTGCAACCTGTATTGGGTCCAGGAAGGCACCGACATTTCGATGCGGAAGATATTCGGGCGAGTCAGATCCTCATGGAGTCGCCAGGTGAACGCCCCGTTCCGGAGATGAATCAGCCGGACATCCTTCATCGCCTCTAGAAAATCAGGCGTACGAGATTGATCGATCTGATATTCGAACGTAATTGCTACCGGGCCGTCGGTCGGCTGTGGTAGATAGATCAGTTTGTGCGAAAAGCTGGTGACGGGTGCAGGCTCGAAATCGAGGGTTCCGGTGAAGTTAATCGAGAACGGAATCGCCAGGATCAGACTGATAGCCAGCAGAACAGCTCCTGCGATCAACGTTTGGTTTACTCCTGCCGTGCTGGCAGATGTTCCCCAGATTACGCCACCGAGAGCCATGGCGCCCTGTGCGGTCATAATAAATGTCGCATTCATCCGCCCTCGCGCCCAACTCGGCATGGCGCGCTGGCCTGCCACCCAGAGTTCAGATGCTGATAAGGTCCATCCGATCCCAGCAATGCCTGCAACGACCATGAACAAGCCTTGGTCCCGGACAAGGGCCATAAGGATATACACCACCGCGACCAATCCATTCGCCACAACGGTCAACATGTTGGGAGAGAAATGTTTGCGAACCCACGGCACAATAAAGACTGCTCCAAGAACTGAACCGGCACCCATAGAACTGTAAAGGATTCCACAGCCAGCAGCCGTCAGTTTCAGCTCTCTCAATCCTACTACCGGAATGAGCGCTGGAATGAGTGAAATGAAAAACGCGAACAGGATATTGCGCACGAGGACAACTTGAATTCCTGGTGCATATCGGACGTACCGGATTGCGGTAAAGAACGACTCAAAAAAGCTCTCTAAAGGTAACCTTGTAGTCCCGTCATTTCTCTTCCAGGTGAGCAGCGCGAGGATCACAACAAAGAAAACACACGCGTTGATCGTGAACAGCCAGTTCGCACCAACAAGCGGTATTACGAATCCACCCAGCGCAGGGCCGACAATTCCCGAAATGTTCAGTTGTAGCCCGCTTAAAATCGCTGCCGATGGCAGTTCCTCGTTCGACACCACCTCTGGCACGATCGCTGTCCAAGCTGGGGCGTGGAAAGCAAACCCAATGCCGATGAGAAAGACAAAGGCAAGAACCAGGTACGGATTCAGCAGCCGGAAATATCCAAATATTGCGAGCAGGGCCGCAGCGGCCGCGAGCCAGAGGTTTATCGCGCAGAGCAACTTTCGCCGATCGACAATATCGGCCAGCGCTCCGGCCGGCAGAGTAAATAGGAAAAAAGGCAGCGAGGCGACTGTCGACATCAGCGACAGAAAGAGCGCTGAGGTGCTCAGTCTGTACATCACCCAGGTGGCTGCACAATCATGGGCGGAGACGCAGACGCCTGAGACCACGCTGGCAAGCCACAAATTCCGGTAGATTGGATTGCGTAGGGCGAGGAAGCTCGAAGTGCTTTTTAGGCTTTGGCTCATTCATCAACGCCTGTCCCCGAAGCCATTCAGAGCGCCAGGCACGGCGCTCGAAGGGTAAACTCCGAGTTTCGGCAATTTGGGTTCAAACAACCGGTTGAATATTCTGATTAACGCGAAACAGATTGTTCGGGTCGTACTTTGCCTTTACCGCGGTTAACCTCTGATAATTATCACGGTAGCTGTCTTTCACTCGGCTCTGGCCTTCCTCCATCATGAAATTGACGTAGGCACCGCCGGCAGAATAAGGATGGAGCGCATCCCAATATTCTTTTGCCCAGTTAGTGATCGGTTTGGCTTGATCAGGATTTGGATCAATACCGGCGATCACCATTGACCATGTCGCGTCACGAAAACCCCATGCTGTCTGATCTTGTCTCACTTGGTGGACTGCGCCATCAATCGGATAGAGGTGCATGATCGATAGCCAGGTGGGAGACTGGGCTGCCCAAACAAGATGTTCATCGATCGCTTTGTCGGAAAGCTCTTTGACGAAGTCACCTTTCCAGTACCACTGGTATCCTGGCGGGTAACAAGGGATCGAACAGGCTCTGCAGAGCCGGAAATGCCATCGGGCCCATCCAATCAAGTATTGGCGGCGGGGGTTCTTGGCGGATCGGCTTCACTGCTTCTTCGGCTTGATCGAGCGGCCCACTGTAACAGGAGATCAGAGCGCAAATTCTCTTATCCCAATGTTCCTTCGGGAAAGGATCACTCGGGGGCACCGTCTGTAACGCCAGAAACGAACTGAGCTCTAAAGGGGCTCTTGGCAGGAACTCGCGGTACCATTGCATCACACGACGGGCGTCCTTTAGCTCCCAAAAGACGGGGCCGGCGTAGACTGTGCTCACCGGGTGAGCTCGAAACACAAAACTGGTAACGACGCCAAAATTTCCTCCGCCGCCCCGCAAAGCCCAAAATAGGTCTTCATGACTGGAGGCATTGGCAGTTACAAAGCTACCATCTGCCAGGACGACATCGGCCTCGATTAAGTTATCAATGGTCAGACCGTATTTGCGTGCCAAATACCCGGTGCCGCCACCTAAAGTCAGGCCTGCTATTCCGGTTGTGGATACGACACCTGCCGGCACGGCCAGTCCAAACG
Organism: bacterium; assembly: GCA_046727075.1. Classification (GTDB taxonomy): domain Bacteria; phylum Verrucomicrobiota; class Verrucomicrobiia; order Chthoniobacterales; family JAFAMB01; genus JBKPBY01. The sequence continues at coordinate 6,121 of JBKPBY010000080.1, forward strand.
AGTGTGTGGCATGGTCGACATCGCCTTGCGTGCAACCGGGCTCTACCCGGACCGTACGATTTGCGGGATCGACCCGAATTCCCTTCATCCGAGAAAGATTGATGACTAATCCGTCGTCGCATGATCCGAAGCCAGCGCCGTTATGGCCGCCGCCGCGCACCGCGAGCAAAAGCTTATTTTCACGCGCAAAATTGACTGACGCGATAACATCCGCGACATCGGCACATCGAACGATGAACCGAGGACGCCGATCAATCATTGCGTTATACAGCTTGCGCGCTTCATCGTAACTATTGTCGGAAGGTTGAATGAGTTCACCGCGAAGACTTTGGGCAAAATCTTGAACGAGTTTAGTTGTTTCCACTGTATTCCTGTCTTGAGCTTTAAAGAGGCGCTGAAATCCGCGAAAGCGTTGAGCTAGGCGGCCGATCGGCTGAACATTAGGATAGTTTCACCTAACAAATAACCAATCTGTTGGCTATCTTGGTACGCAGGTGCTAACCCAAGTGTCTTAGTATAAAATTGGTTAGCCCGCTCAGAAACTACCGAGATTGCGACTACCTTGACGTTTAGAACACCCGGAGATGGAAAGGTCATGGGCGCTAGCGTAGTTCACAGCAGGCGCCACTGTCTATTACCCGGGGGTGGTATCCACCGATTCTATCTGGGAAGCTTGCCAGCAGATCGAGCATACTCCACTTGGAGTACGTGTGAATATGGCGCTAATGACAGGCATGGAAAACGTGTTGCCTGCAAGAAGCGGTGCGTGAAAAGAGTAATTTAGCTAACTGTTAGCGTCGCGTAGCTGGCTCTTTCAGCTAGCGCAGTAAATGCCTTTCCTGTCAATGATGTGAATCATTGCGCCGATTGCGCGGTTGGAACCTGACCGGTAGGATTGAGACCGCCTCTAAGCGCCCCTTCGGGGCGCGGCGCTGAGGGGCGGCAATCCAGGGGTTACCCCGCCGAGGCGCCGCCGAGGCGGGATCACCCCTGGCTGAGCTTTCTCGTCGCTTTGCGACGTCAGTGATTCGCGTCCGAAAGTCGCGACTGCCCAGGCCGCTTGCGATCAGGCGCCAGCACAGTATCGAAGCACCGTTCTAACTGCTTCCCAGAGTCCCGAGGAGAGGGTCACCCTGGCTGAGCTTTGTCGTCGCTGTTGCGACGTCAGTGATTCGCGTCCGAAGGTCGCCACTGCCCAAGCCACTTGCGATCAGGCGCCAGCACAGTATCGAAGCACCGTTCTAACTGCTTTCCAGAATCCGAGGCGGGGGTCACCCTGGCTGAGCTTTGTGGTCGCTTTGCGACGTCAGTGATTCGCTGCAGGCCCTTCGTTCTTATGCAGAGCGCGCCGGCAGATCGAAAACATCCGCGACCAATTCATAAGAACGCATCCGGGCAGCGTGATCATAAATCATCGATGTAACCATCACTTCGTCCGCGAGAGTCGCTGCGGCCAAAGCTTCAATTTGTTCTTTCACCTTGAGCGGAGCGCCGGCGATTCGGATCTGCCTTGCGTAGCGAGCAATCTCTTCCTCGATCGGCGAATAATGGTAAGCCAAGGCTTCCTCCGGGCTGGGCAGCGGTGCCGGATGACCGGTTCGCAACCGGACCCATGAAAGCTCTAAACTCGCGGCCAGACGCTCGGCTTCCTCGCCGCTTTCCGCACAAACAACTGATGTGGTGCGATTGATTTCGGTTCTTTCAACCATACGGAAGGTTTGAATCGGTGCCGATATAGCCGCATCGCCGACGCCGTAAGGTCGAGAGTGTTTCGCAAAGCTTGGGCTCCAGTCGAACCGGAAGAGACCGGTGAGAGATCAAGAACCGATAGTGGCAACGACATCACTAAACTTGCCAAGCAGTCTTGAAGCTTCCAATGGAAAACGTTGCACCGCTTGGCCGAAGCATCGTCGCAACAAGGGAAGTGCACCCCTTCTTTCTTGTCATCCCAAGGTTCTTGAACTAATTCTGGTGCAAACAGCCTCCCTATGATTCGTCACCTTTTGCTTGTTGCTCCGGTTGTTCTCTGCGTGGCTTTTGTGTCATGCCAGTCGAATCGCTATGGGTACACCGGTCGTCCGACCCCTCCGCCTACAGTAACGGCAACGCCGCAGCCGACTCCGAAACCTGTTGTCCGTACAGAGGAGAATCCGCCGACGCCGGAAACGTTGCCGACTCCGATTGCGACTCCTCCTGCGCAGCCGCAAAACTATCCGGTCGCAACCAAGATTCCCGGTAAACCCGGCCGCGTGACCAGTCCGTACGCGCCGAACGCGGGAGAAGTGGATGTCGAAGGGTATCCTCCAGGAGCCGAAGTGAAGGATCCTTATACCGGGAAGATTTTCCTGGTTCCTTAAACTGGAATTTCGAATCGCGAAGTTCGAAGCTGGAAGTCTGAAGCTCGCGGTGCGATAGCATGCGGACTACGACATTCTGGTTTCGAGATTCGATCTTCCGACGCGGATGCTGGGATCCGCGACATGGACTGAACCGGCCGCCCTATCAGTTACCAGAGTATTGGACCAGGATAAGGGGAATATGGACTATCGAGATATTGGCATTGTTGGCGTTGGACTTATTGGCGGATCGATTGCGTTGGCAGCGCTGGCAAAGGGCTACAAGGTTAGCCTGTACGAACCGATCGAAAAACTTGATCGATTCGAAGGAGCTGTGCCTGCGCCCGATCTAACTTCCCTGGTTCAGCAATCGGAAATCGTGATCCTGGCCGCGCCTCTAGCCACCCTGCCGGGGATCGCAACTGCCCTTATCCCATTGGTTCGGCCTGGACAAATCGTTTCGGATGTGGCCAGCCTGAAAATGCCAGCAGTAGCAACCTTGGCTTCAGCACTGGGACAGCGGTGCCACTACGTGCCTTCGCATCCGATGGCTGGTTCCGAGAAATCCGGTTCTGAGTCAGCTCGTAAAGATCTTTTTGCGGGCGCTGTTACCATCGTTTGCCCGGAGTTTGCGCGTGAACAAAGTGCCGCAGACCGAATCGCCAAGTTTTGGGAAGACCTTGGAACCCGTGTGTTATTTGCCTCAGCTCAGGAGCATGACGAGTGGGTGGGCGCTGTTAGCCATTTCCCTCATTTGCTCGCCGTGCTTCTGATGAAGCACATTGCTGAGTCTTCGCCTGAGATGCTCCAAGTCGCTGGCACCGGGTTCAAAGATATGACGCGTGTCGCAGCTGGATCGCCGTCGCTCTGGATTGATATTCTCTTGGCCAACCGGTCGACCGTGGTGAAACACATTCGTCAATTCAGTGCTGAACTGGAAAACGCGCTTGGAATTCTGGAGGCGGAGGATCGAAAAAAATTGCAAGCTTTGCTCGATGACGCCAAAGAGAATCGCGTCAAATTACAAGTGTAGAAGAACGCGATCGCAATTTGTCTCGTCCTTGATAACGAGTAAGAGAACGAGAATCAGAAACGAAAAAAGCTTGCAAAAATGAACGATTCCTCGGGACAGCTACTGCCGGGTAGTGTCTTTTAGGGTAGCATTATGTCCGAAATATTTGTTAGCCAGGCCCCCCAGATCGAAGCCGAAATACGCGTACCAGGCGATAAAAGCATTTCGCATCGAGCGGTCATGCTTGGGGCGATGGCGAATGGTCCATGTGTAATCCGGGGCTTTCTGCCAAGCCACGATTGCCAATGCACGGTCGAGGCGATGCGGGCGCTTGGAGTGACAGTGGAACAACCGGAGCCGACAACACTGATCGTGCACGGCCGAAAAGGGGAGTTCGAACAGCCGAAAGATTCTATCGACTGTGGAAATTCTGGAACGTTGATGAGGCTGCTTAGCGGGCTGGTCGCGACCAAACCATTTGAAACGACCTTGATCGGTGATCAATCGCTTTCAAACCGGCCGATGCGGCGGGTCATCGAACCGCTCACACAAATGGGAGCTTCAATCCGCGCGACGGAACCTAAAGCGACTGCTCCCCTTATCGTGCGAGGTGGAAAACTGCGCCCGATCAGATATCAGCTTCCAGTCGCCAGCGCGCAGGTTAAGAGCGCTATTTTGCTGGCCGCACTCGGCGCTTCCGGCAAGACAACAGTGATCGAACCGCTGCCGCTTCGGGATCACACCGAGCGGGTTATGAATTATTTTCTGGTGCAGTCCCAACGGGAAGAAGTGGGTGAGGGTTTTGCTGTCTCGCTCTACGGCGGTCAAGTCGTCGAGTCTCGAGATTTCACTGTGCCGGGCGATATATCCAGTGCCGCGTTCTGGATGATGGCCGCAGCGGCCCAGGAGGGGTCAGATCTTCTGATCCGTGACGTCGGATTGAATCGCACTCGCACTGGGATTCTTTCAGTGCTGCTCCGCATGGGAGCAAAAGTTCGGGAGGTGGTTGCGGAGTGTGAGCAAGGCGAACCACGAGGTGAGATTCGGATCCAGGGCGGTCGGCTTCACGGAACCGTTATTGGTGGAGATGAAATTCCGAGTCTGATCGATGAGATCCCTATTCTTGCAGTAGCGGCTGCTCTGGCACAGGGCAAAACATTGATCTGCGACGCCAAAGAGCTGCGAGTCAAAGAAACTGATCGCTTGTCGGCAATTGCTGCAAATCTGACTGCGATGGGAGTTGAGGTGGTTGAACTCGAAGACGGCCTGGAAATCTATGGCGGCGTTCCCCTGATGGGCGCGCGCCTGAAGAGTTTCGGAGATCATCGGATCGCAATGGCATTCGCAATTGCCGGTATGTTCACTGATGAAGAATGCGTGATCGAAGACACGGACTGCATCGCAAC
>JBKPBY010000081.1:0-34785 GCA_046727075.1 bacterium
GACTACTACGTGCCAGGTTTACATGCGGCGATTCAATGATGGCTCGACGATCTGGATCGAGCCGTTTCGCGCGGCTGCGTTCCCAATCATAAAAGATCTCACCGTTGATCGGAGTGCGTTTGACAGAATTATTCAAGCCGGCGGATTCATTACGGCACGCACCGGGTCAGCGCCTGATGCCAACTCGTTGCCAATCGGAAAAGCCGAGGCGGACCTGTCAATGGAGGCCGCGGCATGCATCGGATGCGGAGCATGCGTGGCCGCCTGCCCAAATTCGTCTGCAATGCTCTTCGTCGCAGCCAAAATCTCACATCTCGGCATTCTCCCTCAGGGTCAACCTGAACGAAGATGGCGTGTTCTGAACATGGTCCGGGAGATGGATGAATCCGGGTTCGGCAATTGCCGGAACCATTACGAATGCGAAGCGGTCTGTCCCGCCGAGATCAGCGCGAGCTTTATTGCACGGATGAATCGAGACTATGCGATGGCCGCCGCGGAAGAAGCAGCTGCGCTTTAGCAGGGGGAGCGGTCCCGGGTTTCCGACTTCGCCAAGGCTTCCGCCCCCGCCAAGTCTACGGCGGACACGTCGTCGGACAGGCCGGGGTTCGGGAGCATTGACCGGATTCTTCATGTTTTTTATACACCTTGCTGCCGCATCGCCATTTAGCATTTCTAGCCCCAAATTGGGGTGAACCTTGCTTCAGATCATCGGCCTCTAACAAAATCTCTGCTGATTTCCGCTAGAGAAGCGCATCCGCACAGCGCCATCGCGAAGAAGAATTCATCGCGCAAGATTTGGATGACTTTTGCCACTCCCTCGGTTCCCGCAACGGCCAGTCCATAAATGTAAGGACGGCCCACCAAAACTGCAGTGGCACCGTACGCCAGGGACTTAAAGATATCTGTTCCGCGCCGTATACCACCGTCGATCAGCACAGGAATTTTTCCGGCAACGCGGTCGACTATTTCCGGTAACACCTGAATCGTTGCTGGCACTGTATCGAGGTTCCGAGCGCCATGGTTCGAAACAATGATGCCTTGAACTCCCGTCCTTGCGGCCTGCTCGGCGTCGGCGGCATTTAGAATTCCTTTCAAAAGAATTGGAAGCCTGGTGAAGGATTGCAGCCACTCGATATCTTTCCATGTCGTCACTTTTCGATACGGATAAACCGGATCTGGTGCTTCCCGAATCGATGAGTGCAAGTGCGGCGTCTCCATTTCCGACGGGATGACAAAGCCGGCGCGTATTTGCCGCGTCCGCGATCCGACTACGGGAGTGTCTACCGTCACGCAGAGAACTTTACATCCTGATTCCTCGGCCCGCCGAACAAGGCTTCCTGTAAACTCTTCGTCTTGGTGCATGTAGAGTTGGAACCAAAGCGGCGTGTTTGTTGCCTTGCTGATCTCTTCGACGGAGGTCGTTGCGCTCGTGCTGACGACATAAGGAATACCGTGAACCGCAGCGCCACGAGCGGCACCTATCTCGCCCTCGGGATGAATCGTTCGTTGGTACGCGGTTGGTGCCAGCAACAGGGGAATGACCAGATTGCTACCGAATAGGCTCAGACTCATTTCGACACGTGAAACGTCTCTCAGGACTCGGGGAAAAAGCTGAATTTCGTCGAATGCAGTCTGGTTTAAACGAAGCGTTATCTCATCCCCGGCGCCGCCGAAGGTGTAGGCAAGAACATCCGGCGCCAACAGATCGCGCGCTGCTGCTTCGAGGTCGCTGACTGTCAGAAAACGATCGAGTTCCTGCATCGAAGAAGTCGTATCACAATGGCTGAGGATTAAAAGATAGGACGAATGCAACGTATGGATTGAAAGCCATCCTCGCGGACACGCCGATACGCTTCCTACAGATTTCCACGAATTGCATCGCCCATCTCTTTTGTAGATACCAGGCGGGTTCCTTCCGCGTAAATATCGCGGGTGCGAAATCCTTCTTTAATCGCGTTGCGCACCGCTTCTTCAACTCTGGCTGCGGCTTGATCTCTTCCAAAGGAGTATCGAAGCATCAGAGCCATTGAAAGAATTTGGGCAATTGGGTTGGCAACTCCTTTGCCGGCGATATCAGGCGCTGAGCCGCCGCTTGGTTCGTATAACCCGAAGCGGTAGTCGCCATGTTTGCCGACGCCGAGGCTTGCACTCGGCAACATTCCAATGGAGCCGGTTAGCATGGCCAGCTCATCGCTCAGAATGTCCCCGAAGAGATTCTCGGTGACGATCACATCAAAATTCTTTGGGGAACGAATCACTTGCATCGCCGCATTGTCGACCAACAGATGCAACAGTGAAACATCACCGTATTCAGCCGCGATTTCATAGACTGTCGATCGCCAGAGCAGACTATTTTCCAGCACATTTGCCTTATCGACCGAAACAAGGTGCTTCTTGCGCGAACGGGCAATCTCAAATGCCAATCGGACGATGCGTTCAATCTCCGACTTACGATAAACCATCGTGTCGACCGCGACGATCTCGCCCTCTTGGTCTCGCCTTCCTTTTGGCTGACCAAAATAGAGGCCTCCGGTTAGTTCGCGAATACACAAGATTTCAAATCCGCCCTCAACTAGATCGGGGCGCAGGGGAGATGAAGCCGTTAATTCGGGTAAACAAATCGCAGGGCGAAGATTGGCAAACAGATGAAAATGTTTCCTGAGCGGAAGGAGCGCTGCGCGTTCCGGTTGCTCATTTGGCGGCAAGGATTCCCAACGGGGGCCGCCAACAGAGCCGAACAAGATCGCATCGGATGCCTCGCATTTTGTCAGCGTGTCAGGAGGAAGAGCTTTACCGACCGCATCAATGGCCGCTCCACCGACCAGACATTCGCTCAACTGGTAATCAAAACCGTCCAGACCAGCAACGCGTTCGAGCGTTTTGACTGCTTCAGTCATTACTTCAGGACCTATTCCGTCGCCTGCGAGCACAGCGATTTTTAATGGAGTAGACATGGATGAATGAGCTAGGAGTCAGGAGTCAGGAGCCCGGAGGATGAGGCGCTTTTTACTGCGGCAACAAAGTCTCGCATTTTGAACGGATCTTTACGACCGGGCGCGCTCTCGACGCCACTTGAGACGTCCACGGCGTGTGGCTTCACGATCTGCAACAAGTCCGCGACGTTTTCCGGAGTGAGTCCGCCGGCGACGAGCATCGGTTTGTTTAGAGTTACGTTTCTAAGCAGATTCCAGTCGAAAGGAGTTCCCGTTCCTCCGAGGGTACCTGGGCGATGGCTATCCAATAAGAAGCCGAAAACAGGATAGTTATGCACCTGTTTCAGAGCGTCGAGACTGTTGAGTCGCACCGCTTTTATTAATGGAATGCCTCGGACAGATTCGCAAAACGCGAGGCTCTCGTGCCCGTGAAGTTGAAGGCAATCGAACAAACCGCTCTTGGACCAATCAATCGTCTGCTCGATCGGAGGATCCGCGACGACAGCCACGCGAGTAATCTTGTCAGGTAAACGCCGAATCCAATCGCATTCACGCTCAAGATTCAGGAAACGTTTTGAAACGGAGCAAAGATTGAGACCAAGCGCATCCGCGCCTGCTTCAATTGCGGCTACAGCATCTCGCTCATTCGTGATGCCACAAATCTTTACGCGCACCCGATCGGCAGCGGTCTGAAAGAATGGTTTAGTAGCTGAGTCGCTCACGGCAAGTGTGGAATTCATAACTAGCGAGATCTGGCAAAGAGGCAAATCCCCAGGGAGACCAAGCGGTCATGCAATGACCGGGCAAACTTTGAATGTATTTTCGGTTTACTGCCGGCGGTTTCGCACTAGTTTGGCGCTCGAATATCTTAATCTGTAACCTCAAACGTTGAGAAAAATGGAAGGCGAAAAAAAAGGTAAAAAGGAAAAACGGGGCGCCAAGAAGGCGTCATTGCTGGACAATTTCACTGAGTCGTTAGAGACCGCTCCGAAGCCGAAGGAAAAGAAGCCTCGGGCCCCGCGCAAGACGGCGAGCAGCGGCACCGGGAGTCGGTCCAAGAACAGGCCCAAAGAACCGACCGTCGAGCAGATCCAACTGCGAGCATATTTCATCGCCGAGCGTCGCAAGGCCCTGGGGCTTCATGGTGACGCCACTTCCGATTGGGTCCAGGCGGAACGAGAGCTGCGAGAAGAAGTATAGGAACGCCGGCATCGCCGCCGTCGCCGTCAACGCCGACGACGAAGAACGTGGTTAGCGTTGGTTTCAGGTCGCGCGGGAGCGCGACCTGAACCCACGGCTCTTTCGTCCCGAATAAAAGCGCTAGCCAGGCTCCAGGTGGCGTTGGCCATCGCTGCCTTCGTGAATCCGATACAGTCGGCCTGCGGGCATTTCGTCGAGCCAATCGAGGTGGGTGGCGGTAACAAGACGCTGGCCTTGAACCGGTAGCGCTGCGAATAAGCGGTTGCGCCTCGCTACATCCAACTCGCCGAAAACATCATCCAGTAGAAGTATCGGCGGCGTCTTGAAATCGAGGGCGAGCAGTTTCGCCTGAGCGAGTTTGAGAGCGATCGCAATCGTTCGCTGTTGTCCTTCGGAAGCAAAGATTTCTGCCGGCCGGCTGTACAGCATCGTGGCAAAGTCGTCGCGATGCGGACCCACAAGTGTCATGCGTAACCGAAGTTCTTCATCCTGCCTTTGATGTAGCGCTTCTTCAAAATGTTCGGTGGACCCGGGCTGATACCGGATACCAAGCGGCTCGCTGCGGTCGCTGATCGAGGCGAAGCTCTGAACAACAAACGGCTCAAGACGTTCGACCAGAAAAGATCGCAAGACAGTTAATTGATGACCGAACTTCAATAACGGCTTTGTGTATGCAGCGACTTCACGCGGTCGCGCAGGAATCACTTTCAAACAAAGATTTCTCGACCGAAGCGCTTTTTCGTACGACCGCAGAACCTCTCGGTAGTTCTTGAAAAGTTGAATACCGACGAAGTCCAGGAACCGGCGGCGGATATCTGCGCTTCCGTGGACGAGCTCGATATCCGAGTTAGCGAAATAGACGATGTGGGCGACATCGAGATAAGCTTTTGCATCCTTTTGTTCAACTGCATCCAGAGCCAATTTCCGGCGAGTAGCGCTATAATAAAACTGCAAGTGATAGTTGGAGACGAACCCATCCGTTACCAGTCCTTTTGCACCAAGCCGTATCAATTGCGCCAGCGAATTGGTCCGAGGCGATTGAAGACGGGTCAAGACCGAGACTGCTTCTAACAGAGAAGTCTTTCCGACAGCGTTCGGACCAACAAAACAGGTAAGCTCTGGATGGCACTCGACTTCGAGATTCTGAAAACAACGAAAATCGCGAAGCACGAGCTTAGTGAGCATGAGATGAGAGACTCAAGCATTCCAGGTATGAGAAGTTCAAGCAGGAAGGTTCGGGATTCGGTCGCTGGTCATCGATAGAATTGGGGTGAATCAGTCGCTTCGCGACAGCTGAGAGGCATCTTTGGCACGACCTGCCACCTCAATGAGGTTCAGTCGGTGTAGCCAGACTCAATCGAGAGTTGATCAATCGAAACGCGTTGTCGGCTCGATCGTACGTCCAAAGTTCCAATGGGGTTTTTGGATCAGACAAAATAAGCGAGGATACCGCAACTCGCCACGCATATTGCGGAACCGCTTTGCCAGCGCTCGGCTCTAATCGGGCAGCGGTCGTAAACATCTTTGAGCCGACTGGACGTATGAACAACGTTTTATCGATCAGCTCTTTCTTCGAAGATATCGTACCTGACAAGACCCAAATCAGTTCCGATTCATCATGCCCTTTCGATAACTTCGACATCCGATACCATCCTGTCTCGTCCTGTTGAGTTTCAATAAAATGAGCGTTCCGAACCTCGCCGAAGAAGTCGTCGCGACAGAGCGGCTCCAATCCCACCTTAAAAATACCCTTCCCCTTTAAAGGGCAGAGAGGATAGAAGGGCCCGCTCTTCACTCCATCAATTGCGGTATCGAAATATCGAAAGAAAGGAATCAAAGTCTTCGCGAATGCTCGGTCTTTAGCGTCGGTTACGCCCTGGCGGAACGCCTCGATGTCGCCAATACATGCCAGCGTCAATAGAACAAAGGCGAAACCGATACCCACCATTGTGCTGAACGAGGGACGATCGCGAAACCCTGTTGAGGCTGGAGATTTCGAATTTGTTGCAACGAGAGTTAAAGCAAGAACAGCTACGGCGACGAGCGTCGGGTGGGTGGTGTAACGGCTGGTAAGGAAGAACAAATTGTAGCCTCCTCCCAGCCTGCCAAAGACTGCTACCAGGCAAAAGCAGAGCCCATAAAGACCGAGGGCTACCCATGGCGCTGCCTTCGCGCGCGAATCACGATCGCGGAGTACCCGAACCGTTAACCCGATGAATATAGCGGTAACGATCAAGCCAGCAGGCCACGCCAGCGCCAGTCTTCCGATGTGCGGCACCCAATAAACCAGAGGATTGCCTAGCAGTCCGAAAAACCCGTGAATCACGACTTTCGGCTTGGTCAGCAATTCTCGGAGCGGCAACCGCAAACGATCATCGGGCGCAATCCGAAGATCGCGAAAGTAAATCCAAGCGATCAGCACCGTCAGTGCGATCAGGAAGATTGTACCACTAATTTTTCTTTCCTTCGATTCGCCGGTTAGAATCGTCGCTAAAACCAGTGCGGGCCAGATCAACAAACCCTGGGCAGATGAAAAGCTAGCGGCTGATGCAAAGAGGCTCGCTATGACGACTCTCAACCAGAAAGGGCCGGTCCAGCGGCTGATCGCAAATATCGAAACGATCACGCAAGTTTGGATGAAGAAGAACGCAAACTGAAAAGCCCAAAGCCAATTTTCGTGCTGCACGCCGTCGAAAAATATAGCCAGCGCTGCAATGACGGTGCCCACCCACAAAAGCGGACGAGATGGAGGATATATTTTCCGGAACTCAACAAATAGCAGGGCTCCGGCGACAGCCATCACAACCCATTGGAAGACCATCATTGTCTTCGAGTTCCAGTGCGTCAGCAGCGCCAGAACCGAAAACTCGACCTTCGGAATGAACATTCGATGCTCGTTATTGGGCGACCAGAAGATCCCGATTGTCGCTTCGCCGAGCCTCACTTTCTGCACCATGGTCGAATACCACCACTCATCAGCAAAGGGGACGTTCACACCGTTTGCCAGGATCAGAGCGAGCGTGCTAAGGGCAGCGAGCGAGCAGAAGAAGGCGGCGACAGCCACTGCAAACCGTTTGGAGTAGGGCCGGGAAGGATAGGACATATGAGACCGATAGGGCTTATGCGACGTATGGTGGGATTAGGGACGTCGGCTGCTAACCGATGATTTCCTCGAATACGCCTCCTCCCAAAAGTGTCTCACCGTCGTATAACGCGCAGATTTGTCCCGGCGTCAGCGCCCGCTGCGGAACATCGAACTCTAGAAACGCACTCTGATGTTCGATTGGATCGAAAATTACTGGAGCAGCTTTCGCGCGATAACGCGGTTTTGCAGAAATCTTGGTCCTCGCCAGGATGGGCTTGTTTGTGAACGAGACGCTGCTGATCCTGCACCTTCGCGCATAGAGGCCTTCTGTTTCCGGGCGATCAAATGCGACGATCAACTCGTTTGAATCGAATCGCTTTTCGACAACTACATACGCCTCGTGCGGAGTGTTCGATGGCACGCCAAGGCCACGTCGCTGGCCGAGCGTGTAAAGATGAAGTCCTTTGTGATGCCCGAGAACCTTCCCGTTCCGGTTGCGGATTACACCCGGATTGTCCGGGACAAAGGTCCGCAAGAAGTCGCTCATCTTGACTTCGCCGATAAAACAGATCCCCTGACTATCCTTCTTCGTTGCAGTTGCTAGCTCGAACTTGGTTGCGAGTTTGCGTACCTCTGTCTTGTGCAGGTCGCCGACCGGAAACCTGGCCGCGGCAATCTGGTCCTGTCGAAGCAACGCGAGAAAATAGGATTGATCTTTGCTTTTATCGAGCCCTTCCAGAATGTCCCATGACCCATCCGATGCCTGAACTCGCCGCGCATAATGACCAGTCGCAACGGCGTTGAATCCCTGCGCCCGCGCCAACTCCAGGAAGACACCAAATTTCATGTCGCGATTGCACATAACATCGGGATTCGGTGTAAGCCCGGCCTGGTATCCGTCGAGCAGATATTTCACCACCCGCGCTCGATACTCTTGCATCAGATTCACCACTCGGAACGGGATTCCGAGGTGTTTCGCCACGGCACGCGCATCCTCGATGTCTTGCTGCCAAGGACAGTCCCCGACGATATTCTCTTCATTGATCCAGTTCTTCATGTAGGCGCCTTCGATGGGCAGTGCTTGGCGCTGGAGCAGAAGCGCAGTCACACTGCTATCGACGCCACCAGACATTGCTACGAGAACGCGATCGGAATCAGACATGGGAAAAGGAATTAGCCACAAAGAGCACAAAAATTCTTAACCATGAATCCCACCTTTCAGATATGTCTCTGTGCTCTTTCTGATTATTCGTATTGTACCGCTTTCCGCCCAGTGAACGCGCGGGTAAGCGTAAGTTCATCAGCGTTCTCAAGCCCCACTCCGGCCGGCAACCCTTGCGCAATTCGGGTGATGCGTATCTCTTCCGAGGCCAGCGTCTCTGCCAAATAACTCGCAGTCGCCTCCCCTTCTACATCGGCGCCGACGGCCAGAATGATTTCTTTCGGTCGCCCGGTTTTAACACGTTCGATCAACGCATCGATCCTTAGATTTTCCGGACCGACATGATCAAGAGGAGAAAGGCGTCCACCAAGCGCGTGATAGAGCCCACGGAAAGCGGCAGTGCGTTCCAAGGAAAGTATATCCGTCGGCTGCTCTACGACACAGAGCAATTCCCTATCCCGGTCCGGATCAGAGCAGATCGCGCAGCGTTCCGCTTCTGAAAAGAAACCGCACAGCACACATGACCGAATTCCAGCGACAGCATCAGTGATCGCTTTCGCGATCTCCGCGGTCCGCGCATCTTTTTGTTGGATCATCCAGAGCGCCATTCGCTCCGCGCTACGCGGTCCGACGCCCGGCATCCGCCGAAGCTGCCGGATTAATTCCTGAACCAGTGCTGGGTATTCTGTGCGTTGCATATCATTTCATCGAGCGGCATCGAGCGGGATCTTCCTCTTCCTCGTACCGGCGGCAGGGCCTGCCGCCCTACAGCGGCTTCGGGACTGCTTCTTCCGGTTTTGTTTGCCGATAAAATTCTACGACTCGCTCGCTCAGGAACTTGTCAGGATCTGCCAATGCTTCGATTGGAACCACGAAATGCAAATTGCTGTCCCTGTCGCGCAGTAGCTTCAGCCCGTAGGGATAATCCTTAAACAGCTCCGTACAATATTCGTTGGGATTCTTTCCGGCTTCGCGGGCTTGCTGAACAATTTTTGCAACAGCGGGTTCTTCGATCTCGAAATTGACGCCATACTTCTGCGAAAAGACTGCTGCGAACTGGCGAACCATCTCCAATTGGTTCAGCTCTGCCTCGGCGTAGGCTCGTTCCAGTAGATTCTTCAATGTCCTCTTCGGATCAGTCACTAGCTCGAGCGTGGCGTCAAGCTTGCGTACCCCTGATCCTGGTAGTTCGAACTTGAAGTCTTTAAACAATCGGTCACAAACAGTGACAAGTCCACGCGCCCCGGTTCCTTCGCGTGCCGCTTGGGAAGCTATTTCGCGCAGGGCATCGTCATGGAATTGGATTTCGATGCCGAATGCTTCGAAAGCGCGAACGTATTGTTTGATGATACTTCCTTCCGACGTTTTCAGGATCGCGAAAAGGTCGTCGCTAGTCAGTTCCTCACAGACAACGCGAACCGGCAACCGCCCGATGAATTCGGGCTCAAATCCGTACTCAATGAAATCACGGGTCGACGCCGAGCGGAGTACCGCCGCTTCGCTCCCATCGACCGGCTCTGCGCTGAAGCCGATGCTTGCCTGCCGAAGTCGACGGGCAACCTGGTCCTTCAGCCGGTCAAAAGCGCCGCTACAAATGAACAAAATATGCCGAGTATTAACGACCTCTTTTTTCGCTTTGCCGCGCCTTTGGAATTCCAGAGCCGATTGAAGCTGGGACTGGATATCCATCGGGTTCCGAAGCGGCACCTCGGTTTCTTCCATCAGCTTGAGAAGCGTGGTCTGGACGCCACGCCCACTGACATCACGTCCAGCAACATTTATGCTGGCAGCGATCTTATCGATCTCGTCTACGTAAATGATTCCATACTGGGCCAGTTGGACATTGCCGTCCGCCTTTTGCACGAGGTCGCGTACCAGATCTTCTACGTCGCCGCCCACATAACCGGTCTCGCTGAATTTCGTAGCGTCCGCTTTTACAAACGGCACACCGATCAGATCAGCGATGTGCTTGACTAAATAAGTCTTGCCGACTCCGGTCGGTCCGAGTAGCAGCACGTTGCCTTTGCTGTACTCCAATGCTTCCGCCGCGGCTGGATCTTCTTTTTCCAGACGCCGAACACGATTGACATGGTTGTAGTGGTCGCAAACGGCGATTGAGAGAGTTTTCTTAGCTTCATCTTGCTGGATCACAAATCGGTCCAGGTGGGCCTTAATTTGTTTGGGCGTTGCATTAAATTCGAACGGATCGATTGCGTGATGGTGCTCTTCGGGCGGTTCGTCCGTGGGGGCCTGTTGCGTAAACGCTGAGACGGAGACCTTATCGCCGAAATTCGTCTTCATGAACTCCTGAATCTTTTTCTGGAGTTCTTCTGGCGATGGAAATGGTGTTTCAGGCATCAAACAATCTAGGGTCGGGTCGGCCGAGAGGCAAACTCGAGGGCGTTTGGCGTTCGGCGTTCGGCGTTTGGCGTCGCCAGCCGTGGTCGACGAACATGGCGGGTCGGGAGTCGAGGTCGCGCGAGAGCCCGAAACCTACCAAGGTGACCATGAATCGATCGCTGGTAGGGTTCGCGCTCCTGCGCGACCTGGACCCCTGGCCCGCCACCCCTATTCCTCAGCCTTCGCTTTCACTTCGTTCCAAAGCGCATCCATTTGCTCCAGGATAAGCTTGCTCAGTTCGAGCCCTCTGGTCTCTGCCAGGCTTTCCATCGCTTGGAACCGCGTCGAAAACTTTGCTGTCGCTCCTGCCAGCAGTTGTTCCGCATCCAGCTTGTGTTTGCGCGCAAAATTTACCACGGCGAATAAGAGATCGCCGATCTCGTCCGCCAATTCTTTCCCAGAGGCAGAATCGATTTCCTGGATCTCTTCTTGGATCTTCGCAAGCACCTCGTTCGGTTCTTGCCAATCGAAGCCGACACGCGCGGCCTTTGTTTGCACTTTCTGCGCTTTGGCTAGCGCCGGCAGGTTTTTCGGAACCCCGTCGAGAGCCGATTTCCGCTGATCCTTTTCTCCCCGCTTGATTGCGTCCCACTGTTTGAGGACGGCATCACTGTTTGGCAGACGGTTTTCCCCGAACACATGCGGATGCCGGTTCACCAGTTTGTCAGCGGTGGCCTGAGCAACGTCATCCAACGTGAATCGTTGTTCTTCTGACGCCATTTGAGCATGCATCACCACTTGTAACAGCAAGTCGCCCAATTCTTCTTTCAGTTCGCTGTCATCGTGGGCATCGATTGCATCCAACAGCTCATAACATTCCTCGAGCAAATGCGGTTTAAGACTCTGATGAGTCTGCTCGCGATCCCACGGACAACCATCGGGCGCTCGAAGCCGTGCTACAATCTGGCGCAACCGCTCGATTTGCATTCGGTGTCTCGTCCGCGAAATAGCTCGGCTATTTGCGGTCTTTCTCAAGCAGCTTGGCGCGGGCTCGCTCCAGGGCGGCCCGTTCTTCCGGACTCAGGCTGCTGAGACCATGCTGCGAGATTTTGTCCAACAAAGAGTCGATTTCGGCAGGCTCGCTTGTCGGTTTGCGCGTTGGTTGAGGGCGGCTCCGCGGGACAACACGCAGCTTCGGCCGGCGCCGCAAGGAGGGAAACGAAAACGAAGGCAACTCGCCCCCTCGTTGGAGAAAACGAATATAACCAAAAGAAAAGCTACAGATCAGCCAGAGCTCACCCACAGAAATGTATGCGCCCGCCGCCATATCGGATAAGGTGGCAAGCGCCAAGCTGGCAATCGCCAGCCATTTTGCGGTGATAAACCCGAACCACTGAACCCCGGGATAAAGAGCACAAAATGCAATGAATAGACCAATAGCAACCTCGGTATTTCCGAAGTAAACCATCTGGTTTCCGAGGGCCATCCCGACCGCAGTCAACGACACAACCGGGATCAGCAGAATAATACCGTACAGTGTCAGAAATCGGGTCTTGCCGATGTATTTCTCAACTTCGACGGCAGAGATATACAGGAACAATAAACCGAGAATGGTAAAGAAACTCGGAAAGTCGATGAAAGAATAAGTTACCACCTGCCAGAGACGGCCGCTGAAAATTGAGTGGCTAGAATCGAGCGCAAGCATAGCCACCAGCAGGCTCCAGTGCCCTGAGGCCTTAGCAAGAAAGGTCAGCACGACCCCAACGCTGTAAGCGATCGTCAGCAGCGTCGCATAATAGATTGGGTGCCCGCGAAAATATGTTACCGGGCGACCCTCATTAAAACTCGAAAGCAAAGGCATGGGCGGCGAGAACTACATCGACTGTCCTATTGTAAACGTTCCATGATCCCGGTTCCAGTGGATTCATCGAGTGGGATCGAACGGCATCGAGCGGGATCGAGCGGGAACGTCGAGATCTGAAGAAGCTCTAGACGGAGCCACTCTTGGAGGGGGGGCTGCGACAAGAGCGGCTTTGCTGGTTCACCCGCATCGTTCGACGCCGCTCGATGTCGCTCGATGCCGCTCGATCTACTTGGAACCTCCCCAATAACGCGATAGGTTAGAGCCGTAATGTCACTATTGCAGACGCCGGAAGCGCCCGCCAAAAAGCCAAAATCGTTCTCTCGTAAAGCGCAGAATTTTGCGTTTTTGACCTTACGACGCCTTCGACGGAAGCGGCGTAAGCAAACCGACGGCCGGAATCTCTTGCCTCTCCTGATCCAGGTTCTAGCTGGATTCACCAAGGTCGACGGCAAAGTTCTTGAGGATGAGATCGATTCAAGCCTGGGATTCCTCCGATACGATTACCCGGAAGCAGTTTACTCAGAGTTACGCGCACTATTCCAAAAAGCACTGAACGAGCCTCAAGATTTGTCGGTCATGGCTAAACGCCTGGCCGAGGAACTAAGTCCCGATCGTAAGATCATGCTGGGCGTACAGCTCTACGATCTGATCGCGAGAGCGGGCATGCAGCAGGAACAGGTGATTTCCTACTACTCCTTCATGTCGCAATTGGGCATGGCAGCCCAGGCTATCGACATCGTTTATCAGCTGAATTCGGCTGATATGGCGGACCCGTCTGTCTATCAAAAGGGGGCGTCGCCCCTGGAATCAATCATTTTCGGGAATGGCTCGGGCGCTGACATCCAGGTGAAGGAGCTGAACACGGACGAACGGTTAATCGCCTATCGGTATCATGATCTGATTCTTCTAAAGAATCTGACGGCGCGTTCGGTCGTCGTTCGTGGCCGGGCGTTAACCAGAGGCGAGCTCTGCCGGATTTATGCCGGACAACGCGTTTTGATGGATGAATCGGTTATCAGCCATCAGGATCTCATTTTCTATTTCAACGCTAAAAAGAACGTTTCGATCACGCGCACGTTCGTCACCGTCACATCGAATGACGAAGTGCAGTTAGAAAAGTCGCGTAACCGAGACAGCTGCCTTGAAGTCCAGTTCGGTCTCAACGTTCAGGTTAGAGCTCTTAAGAATGTCGCTGCCAGTTTGAACGGCGTCCCTCTGACAGCCGACAATATCGTTTCGGGCACCCTGGAAGATCGAATCATTTTCGATAACTCCACAGAGTTGCCGTTGATCGACCTGCGCCGGCGCGCGAGAGCGATGGGTGGCCGATTCCCTCTCAAGGCTTCTAAGTCAACATATCTGGTCTCGAACGATCCCTCTTTGCTGGAGGAGGACGACATTTTACTGAGCCAGGGAACGAGCGGCGAAGTTCTGTTGAAGATTTCGTGCGATTACGATCGCAAAGTCGGGACGTTAGAGGTGCTACGGGCGAATCGACCGATCATGGTGCGTGAAACCATCGTCCGCAACACCGCCCAGCTGGTTGATGGCGATATCATCCGGATTGATACCGGCCAGATCCTGCGGTGCGATTTTAGCGAAGGAATAATCGAGGAAGAACGAAACATCATCCGTCACCTGGAGGTGCAAGATGTATCGTTACGCTTCAATAAAGGCCAGGTAGCTCTAGACGGCATATCGTTTTCGGTGATGCGTGGGGAGCTGGTTTGCGTGATGGGCGCCAGCGGCTCCGGCAAAAGCACATTGCTGAAGGCAATCTGTGGACAAAATCGTCCGACCCACGGCAAGATCCTGCTGAATGGACAATCGCTTTACGACAATGTCGAAACGCTGCGAGGCTACGTCGCGTACGTTCCGCAGGACGACGCGTTCGACGAGCACTTGACCGTCTCAGAAAACCTGGAATACGCCGCAGCGATCCGATCGCCTCATTTGTCGCCAAAGGATCGGGTGCGCCGGGTCGATACCAGGCTGATCGAGCTCGGCTTGTCGGAGCGGCGCGACAGCGTAGTCGGAAGTTCGGTAAAGAAGTATTTGAGCGGAGGCGAACGCAAGCGACTCAACATCGGTCTGGACATGATCAGCTCGGCCGATGTCTACCTGTTTGATGAGCCGACCTCGGGCCTATCTTCAAAAGACTCGGAGCATGTCATCGAGATCATCCGTGGGCTCGCTCACAACAAGATCGTTCTCGTCACGATTCATACCCCTACCTCCAAGATCTTTCAGATGTTTTCGAAGGCGGCGCTGCTCGATCGGGGCGGTCGTCTGGTGTTCTTCGGTACTCCGCAGGAAATGCTCCAGTACTTTGCCAGCGCGGAACATGAACAACATTTCGGAACCGAACTCGGCGGCTGCCCATCCTGCGGAACCACACGACCCGAGTTTATCTTTGACGTCCTGGAAACGCCTCTGCGGGACCTCAGCGGCGATATTATCTACGAGGAAAATAGTAAGGGCCAGTTAGTGCCTTCTCGTCGTTACTCTCCGGATTATTGGCGCGATAAATATGAGTCGTTCCGGCTCATTCAGGAGATGCGGAGAGTCTCGCTGAAACAAGAAACCGTCCCCGCTCTTCCAATTCCCAGTACCAAACGGGAACGAGCACGCTGGCATGACGAGTGGATACGTTTCACGACGATCTTGAGAAGAGCGTTTTTGAGTACGCTCAGAAATCGGGCCAACCTTTGGACAACACTTTTTGAGGCGCCGCTGCTCGCCGCTCTAATCGCGTTCGTGCTCCGGTACGCAGAGGACTCGGGATACGACTTTGCTTCGGCCTTTCATATCCCGACCTACCTCTTTCTCACGCTGGTCGCGACGATGTTTCTCGGACTGACCAATAGCGCCGACGACATCATTCGTGACCGAACAATTTTACAGCGAGAACGAAACCTGAATATTCATCTTCGGTACTACATTATTTCGAAGTTCTTAGCGCTCTCATTGTTTGCCATCGTGCAAAGCGCTCTTTTTCTGGCCATCGGAAATGCAATTCTGGAAATCCGCGGACTGTTCTGGATCGATCTCTGGTTTACCAGTACCACCGCCATCGCCGGCGTGGCAGGCGGACTCTTAATTTCGTCGTTGGTCAACGACGCGAAGACCGCGGCAAACATTGTACCGCTGGTCCTGATTCCGCAGATCATCCTGGGTGGAGCGTTGATCAAGTACGAGGAGATGAATCGGAACCTCGATTTCCGTTATGTTCTAATCAGAGATCAAGCTGCAAAGAAGGGTGAACAGGTCAGCGGCCAGAAGAAGCCACGCGATGTCGAGGTACCGCTGATCTGCCAGTTCATTCCGATGCGGTGGTCATATGAAGCGATGGTCGACGCGCAAGCAAAACTGAATCCGTACACGCGCCGACAAGATATGCTAACCAACCAGATCGAAAACCTGGCGAAACAGAAGGACCTGAACCAGCAGCAGGCCGATCGGCTTGATGATCTAAAGGAGACGCTGGCAATCCTGTCTGGCCTGGCGGGTACGGACACGAGGCAGATAAATCAGCGACTGCGCGAGATCGACCGGATCATCCATGGCGCTCCTCTTGATCGATCGAAGCTTGTGTCAGGGCAAGACCAGGTTACGGCAGAAGAGCTATTCCAGAATCGCAAGATCGCCGACATGCTTACCGATGCCCAAATGAAGCAAAGGGATTATACGGCCCAACCACGCAACGTTTTCTTCGGGCCGGAGAAACATTATTGGGGTTGGAAGACAAGTATTTTCACTTTCAATTCGATCGTGATCAACGCATTTACTGCTATCTTTCTGGTCTGCGTTCTCTGGAGTCTGCATCGGCAGCTCAGACCTAACAGATAGCGTTTCGCGTTTGGCGTTCGGCGTTTGGCGCGAAAAACCGCTACCAAACAAAATTTGTGAGGTTATGGTGGGGATCAATCGGAGATGTATCGTTGTTCCCTCTCTTTTTTGGCTCTCTGTTTCACAGTCGGCTTGTCGTTCGGAGATATTTTTGTTCTTAGGTCAGGCGACCGGATCGATGGCACGATTGTGCGAGAGGATGATCAGACGCTGACAATAAGACCGTATCTGAGCGAAGCGGCTCCTGTGTCGCTCGCTCGGATCGACCTGCAAGAATTTCTTCCCGACTCTGCAGAAACGTTGGAATTTCTTGCGCTGCGGAAAGAGGCCGATATCAAAACGGCACTGAGCCCGGAAGTCTTCGCCCAACTGTTGGATCGAAGAATACCAGCATTCAAAACGAAGTATCCAAATAGCAGGTTTCGAAGCGAGTTAGATCGGCTCGGCGCAGCGGTCCAGGCGGACCGGACTTCCGCGATGGCTGGGTCCGTAAAAATTGCCGGGCTATGGCTGAAGCAGGGTCAAGTGGACCCGGAGAAGTATCAGGTCAATGCAGCAATGTCGCTTGAGGCGATGGAATCCGCTTCTGCACGGGGCGATAGACCAGCCGCCTTGAATGCGTTCGAGAACATCCGCCTCCGGTACCCCGCTTCGCGCGCTTACATTTATTCGATCGGTTCGGCAATGGAGTTGATGAAGCAGTTGCGGAGGATCGAGATACATGCGTGTCAAGATTTTCGGCTACAACTCCTGCAAACCGGTCTCGCGCTGCAAGAGCTCCCGGAGCAAGCTCGCCAGGATCTGCTGACTGCTCACCGACGGGAGAAGGATCAGATTGACGCAACCATTGTCGAGCAAAAGGAGCACGGAGTTCGCTGGCCTGCGGTTCTTCCGCATTCCGAAAATGGGTTCGAAGAAATCGTACGCCAGATTGATGAAGAACTAACCGCCCTGCGAAGCTTGCCGATTGAGAAGTATCGTCAATCGATCGATCTCGCGATTCACGCCATTCGGACGCTGGACGCTCAGGACGTTGCCGGGGCCCGCTCGCTTTTGGGTCAAGCGAGAGCAGCGTGGCCCGAGAATGAAATGCTGAACTCAATCGCAGCCAGCATTGAGCGGGCGGACAATCCGGCACGCGACGCGGGTCAAACGGATCCTCGCCCGAGAAATGCATTCCTCGATCTCCCCCAGCAGTACGAAAAGGGGTTTTTGATCGGCATCACGACTCTCGTTCTGTTCGGGATAGTTTGGCTGGTCCGGCGGCGCATCATAAGAATGCGCAAGCGAAGTGTGCTACTGCGGAATTGATTCGAATCTCGGCAGCGAGTCAGAACGAAGACAGAAAACCGGGCGAAGACAATCTCCCGTCACCGACCTATGAAGAGACCAGAGATGCTCTTTTTTGATGTGAACGAGACCTTACTCGATCTCAACGCGATGAAGACGAGCGTAGCAGCGGCGCTGGGCGGACGCGCGGACCTCTTGCCGCTCTGGTTTACGACGATGTTGCAGTATTCGTTAGTTGCTACGGTCGGGGAACACTATGACGACTTCGGTACAATCGGAGCCGCTGCGATGGTGACGGTAGCGCGCAATAACCAGATCGCTCTATCACTAGATGCCGCGCGCAACGCCGTACTGCCGATGCGATCTTTGCCAGCACATCATGAGGTGCCGTCGGCGTTGGGTACACTGAAAGAGGCCGGGTTTCGCATGGTGACATTGACAAACTCGTCCCAAGCAGCAGTAGACGCTCAAATCGAGAACGCCGGACTCGGCGAGATGTTTGAAGCAAAGCTGAGCGTGGAGGCCGTTCGCCTTTTTAAGCCTCACCGGCAGGTCTACAACTGGGCTGCAACTCGGATGGGCCTAAAGCCGGAGGAATGTATGTTGATAGCTGCTCATGGCTGGGACGTTGCGGGCGCACTTTGGGCAGGTTGGCGCGCCGCGTTTCTTTCACGGCCCGGCGCTCAACAATATGCATTGGCGCCGGAACCGGAGATTGTGGAGCCTGATTTGACGCGTGCTGTGAAGCATTTGGTCGCGATGGATTGATTGGTGCCGTTCAGCGCCGCGACCGTTTATTGGTATCCTAAGAGCGGGCAAAAAAACTATACCCACTCCCAATCATTGAAATGTCCCGACGGTAGCGGTCCGGCTACGAGGGTAAGGCGGCGAGTCCGTCGCCGCCGGTGTCCCAAATCGAGCCGCTCAAAGCTCGGCGGCGGCGACGGAGCGTCGCCAGTCAATGTGCTGCGGCAATTTCCCCGCTTCTACGTTGTGCTTTCTTGAACAGGAAGACCAGCGGAGCGCACAACAAGCACACAATCATTAACATTCGGAAATTGTCGATATACGACCAGTAAGAAGCCTGTTGCTGCAGGGTCTGATACAACAAACCGTACGCTTGGTCATGAGCCGCGGGAGCGCCCCCTTGCTCTGCTAACGAGCCCTGAATTGTGGCTAGTTTCTGGCTAAATACAGGATTGAACTGACTCATGTGTCCCACCATCAGTGCTTGATGCGCCTGCGCGCCGCGTGACACCACTGTGGTGACCAAAGCGATACCGACGCTGCCGCCAAGGTTGCGAAGCAGACTGGTCAATCCGGTAGCATCACCCATGTTTTCCCGCGGAACTGTCGCCACCGAAAACGTGGTCATGGGGACAAAGATGCATGTTACAGCGAACCCGCTAATGACGATTGGCCAAACGACGTTGATCGGTGAGATGTCCAGCGTCAGCCCCCCGAAAAGGTACATGGAATAAGCGAGAATAACGAATCCGACGCCTATCCAGGCTCGACCGTCGATCTTCGAACTAGCAATGATTCGGCCGGAAACGATGCTGCCAATGATTGCGCCAAACCCGCGCGGGCTCATTACCAGTCCTGCCTGGAGCGAAGGATAAGAAAGAAGGCTCTGCAAAAACAGCGGCAAAATTGCCGTCGTACCGTACAGAATTGCGCCAACCAGGAAAAGCAATAGCGCGCCGTTTGCCAGGTTCCGATCCAATAAGACGCGTAGATTCACAATTGGGTCCTTGGTGCGCAGCTCCCACCACATAAAAAGCGCGAATCCGAGTACGGCTCCTATTGCCAGAGTCCTGATAAAACCGGAAGACAGCCAATCGTCTTCCTGGCCTTTATCCAGCATGATCTGCAGACACGCAATCCAGATGATCAACAATCCAAAACCGACAAAGTCGATTCTGCCAAGGCGTGTAGTTTTCAGATATGGGGGATCCTGGAGAAAGATCGAGCAGAGGAAGATCGCCAATATTCCGATCGGAAGATTGATGTAAAAGATCCAGCGCCAGGAGTAGTTATCCGTTATCCAGCCACCCAGAGTCGGTCCAAGAATCGGCGCCACAACTACGCCGATTGCGTAAACCGACATCGCAGATCCTCGTTTTTCGATCGGGAAGCTCTCCAATAAGACCGCTTGGGCTATCGGCTGCAGGGCGCCGCCTCCCACACCCTGCAGAATTCTAGCGATAATCAGGAAGCCTAGGCTGTTGGCTAAACCGCATAAAGCGGATGCCAGAGTAAAGATCCCAATACAAACCATCAAAAACCGTTTCCGTCCGAAGAACCTTCCTAGCCATCCGGTCGCAGGTAAAACCACAGCATTTGACACGAGGTAGCTGGTAAGAACCCAGGTCGCCTCATCCGTACTCGCCGATAGATTGCCGGCGATGTGATTCAGGGACACGTTCGCCACGGAGGTATCGAGCACCTCCATGAACGTCGCCAACATGACCGAGACGGCGATTAGCCATGGATTCGCCGCAGGCTTCCAATTCATTGCGGCGGCGGAGTTGGGCCAATCTGGCATAGGCGTTTCGCGTTCGGCGTTCGGCGCTAGCGGGCAGCGGCGACCCGGCGCTTGAGGGACGGCGCTCTGAGTCCTTTGCGGAGGATCAGGAAGACACCGGCCACCAGCATCACAAGCGCGATTGCGACGTTAAAGGGGGCAAATTCAATTCCGGAGACTTTAACGGTCGGAACCACGGATTCGCCCGGACCGATCGGCAAATCGCTCTGCAGCGGCTTATCAAACACGATCTTTACCGGGACGCGTTGAACCACTTTGACGTAGTTTCCGGTTGCGTTCTCAGGCGGCAACAGGCTGAAACGGGCGCCGCTTCCAGCCTGAATGCTATCGACGTGCCCTAGAAATTTCTGCCCATGGAGCGCATCTATAGCAATTTCAACATGCTGACCGACTCGCATCTTACCAATCTGATCCTCTTTGAAATTCGCTGTTACCCAGACGTTTTTTGGCACAAGCGCAAAAAGGTTCTGGCCCGCTTGAACGTAAGCTCCGGGTTCGACCGATTTTTGTGTTACCCGGCCGGCTTCGGGCGCATTCACCAGCGTGTACGACTGATTTAGTTGGGCAGCCGCCAAATCAGCGTCTGCCTGTCCAATTTTCGCTTTGATGCTTTCCAGCACGGCGGCGAACGCATTTACCTGCGATCGAGCCTCTGCCACTTGCGCTTCGTCGCTGGCCACTTTTTTCTGGGCGGCATCAAAGGTCGCACGGCTGGCTTTAGCAGCCGCTCGAAACTGATCCACGTCTGACGGGGAGACTACCTTCGTTTTGAATAGTTCTTCATTCCGGTGCCAGTCGCTCTGGGCTTTGTCGTCTTGCGCCTTATCCGCGTCTGCAGTAGCACGATCTGAATCGGCGTTCGCTTCAATCGTCCTCACGTGCGCCATGGCTTGCTCTAAGCCCGCTTGCGCCGCGTTTGCCTGCGCCACCGCGCTTTCCTTGACTGCCGCTTTCTGACGTTCGGCCGCATCCAGGTCACGCGGATCTAGTTCAACAACGGTCGCCCCTTTCTCCACATCCTGGTTGTCCGTTACGTAAACGCTCTGAACCCGGCCCGCAATCTTCGCTGAGATCGGCACAATATGGCCGTCGATAAAAGCGTCGTCGGTAGACTGGTACGCTGCCGAGTTGGCAAGAAAAACAAGCCCACCAATCACCAGAAGCGCGTACAAAGCCGCTATGCCGTAGGTGATCAATGTTCTTTTGCTGGGACCAGCGCCTACGCGGATTCGGCCTCGGTTGATCTCGCCGATTCCTGCGGTGTCTCGCGGCGAGGGAATCGTTTTGGTCGTTTCAAGTTGCTGAGACATAGTGGCTAAGGTTCGGAGTTTCGAGTTTCCGACTTCGCCAACGCTTCCGCCCCCGCCAAGGCTACGGCGGACACGTCGTCGGACAGGCCGGGATCCGGGTTTCGGGTTGGCGCTTCGCGTTTGCCTCCACTGGAGCGCGACGTTCCAGGTTTTGCTTCTACGCCGCGGACAAAAATATCCACGACCGTGTCGATATATTCCTGGGTGGAGTAACTCCTGGGGAGATAACCGGCGGTGTTCCTCAACATGCCCGCATAGAGAGCGTTCCGAAAGACGTCTAGAGTTTGCTCAGCATTGAGCTCCCTTCGAACCACGCCGGCCCGCTGCGCATCTTCAAGAATCGAGATCAGGCGTTTTCGAACCGGGAGAACAACATCACAGATTACTTTGAGCGTCGATTGTGGAAGCGTCCTCGCCTCTGCGATCAGGGCCCGGGCAAAAGCTTCTTTGTCCTCCAGATGTGCGTAGTAATGGCGGGCGTATTCGGACACGCTTTGGCGTAAATCCTCTTTCCAAGAGGAATGTTGATCCATCAGCTCGATTTCTGAGGCAATCCCTTTTTCCATGACCGCGGAGATCAGATGTTCTTTGCTTTTGAAGTGCCGAAAGAGCGTGACTTCGTTAACTTCAGCGGCCTGGGCGATCTCTCTGGTGGTGGCTCCGTGAATTCCTCTTCGGGACAGGACAAGACCGGCGGCGTCGATAAGCCTTCGCCGGGTTTGATCGACGGATGCGCTGGAGGCTCGGAGAGGACTATCGGCCGGATGCTTCATGCAAGCACTTACTTGCATGCATCGAAGCGAAATGCAAGTGAGAACTTGCATCCGCTGTTAGGGTGGCACCGCCAGCGTGCGGGCGCATCGGAGTGTCGGCGCATCGGAGTGTCGGCGTACAGTAACTGGCAGTGCCAAGCTTCAGGGTTTTCCTAGAACTCTTCCTCGGGCAACAAGCGAAACGCGCGGTCGTCGATTCATGGTTAATTTTAGGGACGCCAATACGCCGACACCCCGTTACGCCGATACGGAAATCCTGCCGCTCTCTGGCTCGACCTTGACGCCGGTTTGCGCTATTCTGCCTCTTTAATGAGTACGGTACGACGCAGCTCGCTCAAGCGGGAAACCACGGAGACATCGGTCACAGTCGATTTGGTCATCGACGGTTCGGGCGTGTCCGCAATTAAGACAGGGATCGCTTTCTTCGACCATATGCTCACCCTCTTCAGCAAACATGGGGTATTCGACCTGCAGATTAATGCGCAGGGGGACCTGGAAGTCGACTTTCACCATACCGTTGAAGACGTCGGCATCGTTCTGGGGTCCTGTTTCTCGAAAGCGTTAGGAGACAAGGCTGGGATTAGACGCTACGGGTGGGCGCTGCTGCCGATGGACGAATCGCTCGTAAGAACCGCCGTGGATCTCAGCGGCAGGGCATACCTACACTATGAGGCCCCGGACGGGGCGGGCTCGATAGGTCGATTTGATTTCCAATTGGTCGAAGAATTTCTCAGAGCCTTTACCACCAACGCGGGACTCAACCTTCACGTGGATGTCCTGCGCGGCAGGAACAGTCATCACATTGCGGAGGCAATCTTTAAAGGGCTCGCGAAGGCGTTGGATCTAGCCTGTCAGGTAGATGAGCGGGTTACCGGCGTCCCGAGCTCCAAGGGCAGGCTGTGAGCGTTGGCTTGATTGATTACGGCTCCGGCAACTTGCGGAGCGTGGCGAAAGCTTTGGAAAAGGCTGGAGCAACCGTTCTATTGGTCTCAAAGGGGCCTTTCCCTGAGCAGTTGGATGCTATCGCGCTGCCCGGAGTGGGATCGTTTGGCGATTCTGTACGCCAGCTACACGAGCGAAACCTCTTCGATCCAGTCCAGCAGTGGCTTAGGGATCAAAGACCGTTTCTTGGCATATGCCTGGGATATCAACTGCTGTTCGAATCCAGCGAAGAATCACCCGGCGTCGAAGGGTTAACCATCTTCGCGGGACAAGTCAGACGATTTCGCACGGGAGATCTAAAGGTGCCCCAAATCGGCTGGAATCGCATTCGTTGGACAGCAGAAGCGCGGAATCGCCTCCCTGGCCTTCCCAAGGACCCTTTCGTCTACTTTGTTCACTCCTATTTTCCCGTGCCGGCCGACTCAAAGATGGTGGCGGCAACGGCTGACTACGGTGAGACCTTTGCAGCCGCTGTCGTAGGCAACCGGTTGCTTGCCACTCAGTTTCACCCGGAGAAAAGTCAGGAGAACGGGTTGGCAATCCTCCGGGAGTTTGTTAGTTCACTAGCATGATCATCTTACCTGCGATCGATCTACACGACGGCCAGGTTGTCCAATTGAGACAAGGGAAGCTTGAAGAGAAGACGATTTATTCCGACGACGCGCTGGCAATCGCCAGGCGGTGGGAGGAAGAAGGCGCAAACGGTCTGCATATTGTAGACCTGAACGCGGCCTTTACCGGTGAAACGCGCAACATAGAGATTATCAAGCGCCTGGTACATTCGCTTAATATTCCGGTGGAAGTAGGCGGCGGAATTCGTTCAGTAGAGATCGCTACAACCTTTATTGATACGGGCGTGTCTCGTGTCGTCATCGGCACGGGAGCGGTGGATAGTCCGGATCTGCTGGAAAAGCTGGTTAAACAGTTTGGCGGAGACCGAGTCGCGGTCAGCGTAGATGCCAAGGACGGAAAGGTTGCGGTCAAAGGGTGGACAGAGATAACCGCGGTGGATGCCCTCGATTTTATCAAGTCGATTGAAAAGCTCGGAGTGCGAACAATCATTTTCACTGACATCGCGACAGACGGAACGCTGCAGGGACCAAATATTAGAGCGCTAGAGAAAATCCTGGCCAGTACACGTTGCCACCTGATCTCAAGCGGCGGCGTTGCGGATATCGAAGATATCAAAGAATTGGCGTCATTACCGAACCTTTACGGAACTATAATCGGAAAGGCACTCTACGACGGCACGGTCGATCTCGGCGAAGCAGTAGCGGTCGCGAATTATCATAGCGACGCTCGCGGCGCGGTCTAGCGGAAGAACGTGTCGGCGTATCGGCGTGTTTCGCCTCACCTTCCCACCGTTCGCGGTGAGCGGCTCAGGTCGATCAAGTCCGAGAGGATGTTCAGCGTTTCGCGCTTAATCGCGTCGGCGCCGGGCTGGGGAGCGTTCGCGTCTTCATCATCGGCTCCTGTCAGCTTTCCGTCCATCGGATTGGTATCATCAGATGGAGTTTGACCGGCATCCGGTTTCGAAGCGTCGGTCTTGGACTCAGTCTGAGCGGTCGAAGATTTCTTTTCGATCAGCTTCAGCTGTGGCTTGTCGACGTCAACAAGAGACAGTTCGTAATGCTTATCTGTATCGGCGGCCTCCGCTTTTTTGGCGTCTGCTTTTTCCTTGTCGCGTTGCGCGTTGTCCTTCGTCAGGTCTGCTCGCCGTACAGCTTCGTTGAGAGAAAGGCGATTATTTTTCAACCTTTCATTCATCCTGCGAATGTCTTCAGAGATGTCTTGGAATTGAACATCCTGACTCACGCGATTGGCGGACCGCTGACGCAGTTCCTCAACAAACAGCGGTTTGTGATTATTCGCGATATCGATCGGGGCAGGCTCTACATCATCGTATGGCAACGGACGTTCCAGAGCAGACTCACCCAATTCGCTGTTGTCGGTCAGTGACGGAAGCTTGATGTCTGAGACAACGCCCCTCAATTGGGTGGAGCCGCCCGCCACTCGGTAGAATTTCTGCACCGTCAGCTTCAGCGCACCCGCCTCGTTGGAGGAACCACCCAGCATCGGCATAAACCTGCCAAGTTCCAGCATGGTCTGGACTGTTCCTTTGCCGAATGTGCTTGAATCCCCAACGATTAGAGCTCGACCGTAATCCTGCATGGCGGCGGCAAAGATTTCGCTGGCCGACGCGCTCAATTTGTTCACCAGCACAATCATCGGCCCCGTATAAAGTGCGTTTCCTTCCCGATCTTTGTAAACCTCGATGTCGCCATTTGAATCTTTGACTTGAACCACCGGGCCCTGGTTGATGAAGAGGCCGCTCATCTTGATTGCTTCATCCAGCGAACCTCCGCCGTCTCTGCGCAAATCGACCACCAATCCTTGAATACCTTCTTTCTCCAGTCGCTTTAACAGAGCGGAAACATCCTTGGAAGTGCTCTTGCCGTTCCGAGCCTTCTCCATGTCCTGGTAGAAGGAAGGCAATGTAATCCACCCGAGTTTCTTCGGTGATCCGTCAGGGGTCTCTTTTTCGATTACTTCTGCTTTCGCCGCTTGCTCCGTTAGATTCACGTTGTCCCGAACCAATTCCACGGTCTTGCGCTTTGAAGGATCGCCTGCGGCAATAATCTGCAGGCGAACGGTAGTCCCTTTCTTCCCACGAATCATGCCCACCACTTTGTCGAGCTTCATATCGAGCGTCTCGACGAATGGCTCTTTCCCTTGAGCTACCGCTGTGATGCGGTCGCCCACATTGATCTTTCCGCTCATCTGCGCCGGCCCACCAGGAAGCAGGCGCTGCACCTTCGCGTAACCGTCTTCAGAACGGAGTTCCGCTCCAATTCCAATCAGCGAAAGGCTCATGTTGATCTCGAAACTCTCGAGATCTGACTTATCCAAATATTCGGAATGGGGATCGTAGGCTTGGGCGGCAGCGTTCAAAAAGACCTGGTTGATATCCTGATCGTCCCGTTCGTCGACGCTTTTTTGAAGCTGGTCATAGCGGCGCGTAACCACTTTAGGCCCCGGCTCGATCGGTTGTTTGTTCAGCTTTTCCTGAAGCAATTCGCCTTCGATCCGATCACGCCACAACGCATCCGCTTCAGCCATATTTGCCGGCCACGGTTCTTTGCGCCGATCCAGTGCAACAGTCCGGTTGCTTTTGAATGTGTATTCCTTCTTTAGCAATCCGTGAATTTTCCCGACGCGATCGTCGACCCTCTGCCTGAAGATCCCGTAGATCTCCTTGGCGGATTGAAGGTGGCCGAGAAGGATGTCGTCTCCCAGCGTCGCGCCATGATCCCGTACAATCTTATCTACATCTTCCTGCGTGAAAAAGAGCTTGTTGTAGTCGAGATTCTGTAGATAGGAGTCGAGCACTTTGCGCGACATCCTGGCATCGAGCCTCTGGCGGCTATAATGTCCCTGCTCGAGAAGCCTTCCAACAGTGATCGCTACTTGACGCGGATCTGCTGCACTCGATTTATTCTCGGCAAATGCACACGCAGCGTTTAGGCAAATGAGCGTTGCAATGGCTATAGTACGGATTGTTTTCATGCGTTGAGCTGCTCGGAGCGAACCTTGAGAGATCCCACAACATTTAGGCAGAAATCTGACGGATAGCAAACCCAGGAATTTCCATGCTTCAGTTTCAAACGTTTGTAGGCGGTGTTTTCGAAACAAATTGTTATCTGGTACAAGCGCCGGAGGGAAACATCTTGATCGACGCGCCCGCTGGATCGACCGATTGGCTGCGTAGAATCAATCGACGGCCAGATTTATTGTTAGTTACACACGGCCATGTTGATCACATCGATGAAGCAGCCAAAATAAAAAAGACCTTTTCTTGCCGCGTCGCATACCATCCCGACAGCGTGCCTCTGATAACAGACCCCGATTTCTTCAAAAGATTCGGTTTTTTTTTCGAAGCGGAGCCTGTGGCAGCCGATTTTCTGATCGATGAGACGCCGACGCTCTCGCTTTGCGGCTTAGATTTCCAAGTCCTTCATGTCCCAGGCCACTGCCCGGGAAGCATCTGCTTTTACCAGGCGGAACATCGCCTGCTGTTCGGTGGAGACGTCCTTTTTGCCGGCGGGATCGGTCGGACAGACCTCCCCGGCGGTGATTACGAGACGCTGATTCGTGGGATTCACGAAAAGGTGCTCGTCCTGCCAGACGACACAAAAGTGCTTTCAGGGCACGGTCCGCCAACGACGATTGGCCAAGAAAAACGGACCAATCCCTTTTTAGCCTGACCCAGAGGGTCAGGCTGTTGCCCGTCAACCGTCCACCATCGACCGTCCACCGTAGGTACGATGAGAGGTGGTGTGACATAGAACTCAGCGGCGAGGCCTCCCGCCCTGGAGCAACACGACGAGACAAAAAGCGGCGACCGCGAAAGTTAACCGTAGACCTATTCCAGGACCTTCTGAATCGTGGCTTCAGTCAGTTCCATCGGGTGACCCGTCCAGACGACCTTGCCGGTCTTGTCGACCAGAAAGGCGGTTGGAATACCA
Organism: bacterium; assembly: GCA_046727075.1. GTDB lineage: Bacteria > Verrucomicrobiota > Verrucomicrobiia > Chthoniobacterales > JAFAMB01 > JBKPBY01. Next base: position 27,823 of record JBKPBY010000081.1, read on the forward strand.
TCAACTCCGAATTGTTGCAGAAGTTCCTGAGGCGCATTGATCGCTACGTTATAAGTCATCGGAATCTTTTCCTGGAACTTCTTCACTGTTGCCTCGTCCTCGTTGGTGATCCCGACGATGGTCAATCCCTTATCTTTGTATTTGGCGTAGACCTCATTCAGATGGGGAATACTTTTCCGACACGGCGGACACCACGTTGCCCAGAACTCCACCAGAACCGGTTTGCCGGTCAGCTGTGGCTGCTGTCCGAGATAGTTCAGTGAAAGAGACGGCAATGGATCTCCCGGCTTCACATCCCCTCGAGCCTGGAAAGCAGCCGTGGCCAATACAATCGTAAGTACACAACCCGGTATCAAAATCTTTTTCATCAATATTCCTATTCAGCTTGCGTTCTAAGGTTTGTTTGTTGGCGTCGACTCCGCTAAAATAATTTGTCCTTCAGCGATCAGTTGATCACTCACTCTCGCGTCGACTGAACACTGAATCAAGCCACCGGCTGCCCCAATTCTTTCGGCCCGAAAATTGATCCGTTCTAATGGACGAACTGGACGCATAAACTTCAGCGATCGGATTGCCGTGAGCAGAAACATCTTTCCAGGTCCTCCGAGGGCAATTCCAGCAGTTTGAGCCATACCTTCAGCTATGAGCACTCCGGGTACGATTGCATTCCCGGGAAAATGACCTGCGAAAAATGGCTCATCGCCGCGAAACATTTTTGTGCATTGAGCAAGTCTGCCGGCTTCAACCTGTTCAACTGAGTCCACGAAAATAAATGGTTCACGATGAGGCAAGCCGGCGGAAATAGGGTCCATATGGAGTACTAGTAATAGTGTGAGCCTTAGTAGAGGGATGCGCCCCGTGCTAAGTAACCCCTAACTCTAACACTACACTGGCACTAGCACTCTCTTGAGTTCTCGATTGCCCGGGCCGAGATTGCAGTGTCGTGACCAACATTTTAGCGACGAAATATCGACGCGATTTCCCGATCTTGGACCAGCAGGTTAACGGGCATCCGCTGGTTTACCTGGATAACGCCGCATCAACCCAGCGGCCGGTCGCGGTGATCGATGCAATCAACCGGTATTATCGCCACGATCATGCCAACGTGCATCGCGGTATCCACGCGCTGAGCTCGCGTGCGACGAAACTCTATGAGGATGCCAGAAGCCGAGTCGCAAGATTTTTAGGTGCGGCAGGACCTGAGTCGATCGTTTTTACGCGCGGCACGACCGAAGGAATCAATTTAGTTGCCAACACTTGGGGCATTCAAAACCTTGGGCCGAAAGAGATCATCCTGCTCACAGAAATGGAGCATCACGCCAATCTGATCCCCTGGCAGATCTTGGCTCGGCGAACAGGGGCAAAACTTGAATACATCCCGATCCATGGCGACGAGGGGACAATCGATTGGTCGCAAGTCGAAGAGCGATTGAAAAAAGAGCCGGTGCGCTTACTGGCGCTCACACACATTTCAAATTCGTTGGGGTGCATCAATCCCGTACGGGACGTCTGCCAGGCAGCCCGCAGACATGGCGTTACCACATTGATCGATGCTGCTCAGAGCGCCGGACACGGACCGTTGAATGTGGACGAGATCGGCTGCGATTTCTTAGCTTTTTCCGGGCATAAATGCTGCGGCCCTACCGGCATTGGTGTTCTCTACGGAAGACCAGAACTACTCTCCACGATGGAACCTTACCAATGTGGTGGAGAGATGATTTCAAGCGTGACCTACGAGAGGGCTGAATGGAAACCGGCGCCTCATCGGTTCGAAGCCGGAACGCCACACATCGCAGGTGCAATTGGATTGGCAGCCGCTTTGGATTACCTGGATCAGGCCGGCCGCGAAGCTATTCAGTCAAACGATCATCTTTTCGGCCAGATCGCGTATGAACAGCTCTCTACTATTCCGGGGATGCGATTGCTCGGACCGAAGACAACGAGAGCCGGGCTTGTTAGTTTCCAGATCGGAAAGATTCATGCACATGATCTGGTCGCTTACGCGGACCATTTTGGGGTCGCGCTCCGAGGAGGGCACCACTGCAATCAGCCATTAATGCGCAAGCTCGGTTTGACCGGTTCAGCTCGAGCCAGCTTCTATTTCTACAACACCGAAGCCGAGATCGATCGATTACTGAAAGTGCTGCGGAAAGCGATCGACTATTTTGGAGGGTGACCACATCGGAGCAGATGGAACTAGACGAGCTATATCAGACGATCATCCTCGATCACGCAAAACGGCCCAGAAATTTCGGCGAGCTACCGCCGCCGGCTACTAAGGGAGAAGGATACAATCCAGCCTGTGGCGACGAGGTTTCTGTTTACGTTTCTCAGAAACAAGACGGCACGATTGAGCAGGTTCAATTTACCGGTCAAGCATGCGCAATTTGTATGGCCTCAACGTCTTTAATGACGACACAAATGAAAGGCAAAACCACCGCTGAGGCGCTGAGATTACAACAAGCATTCATTGATCTGTTAACCAAGGACATCGAGCCGAAAATCAAGCTGGGCAATCTTCAGGCCCTTGCAGGCGTCAAGAAATTCCCTCAACGGCTCAAGTGCGCAACGCTTGGATGGCACGCGCTGGAAAGCGCTCTGAAAGGCGAGCGGTAGGAGTTGCAACTTCAGCAGAGCACCGCAGTGCCACGAAAATGTAAACACCGTGGTAGGGCGAATCCCTTACGGCGACGCCTTGTCGATCATGAGCGGCGCTTCCGGCATTGACGACGGCCTGGTAACCGGCATACGGCGCGTATGCAGGTCGCGGTTGACGCACAAAAATCGTCTTATCTCCGGCGGTTCCCCACCGACATGGAGCGCCCTTGCCTGCCTCATCGTTTCGAGCTCCTGACGAGTCAGCCGCTCCTGTAGCAATAGATATTCCGTCCACGACGGATACATCATTTCCACCCGATAAGTGTTAGGCCGGCCAAGGTCCTCATAGAGACGCCAGCTAAACGCGCCGTTTCTCAAATAAATGAGCCGGACTTGACGCAAGATGTCCGGCAATTGTCGACCTCTGAGCCGGTCCACTTCGACGTCGAACATAATCGCTATTGGGCCGTCCCGCGGTCCCGGCACGTGGATCAACCTGAATGAAGCGGCGCCCACCTGAGCAGGCTCGAAATCGAGCTCCCCTGTGAAATCGATGGAAAGAATGAAAAGCACAAAAATGCCGACAAAGGCCAGAACAGCCGAAGCGTAGAGAGTCGAGGTCACACCCCACATCGATGCAGCGCCGCCCCAGATTATCCCGCCCAAAGCGGTTGCGCCTTGTGCCACCATGATGATGGTAGCGTTCATGCGACCACGCGCCCACACCGGCATCGCCCGCTGACCGGCCACCCAGAGCTCGGACGCAGCCATAGTCCAGGCGATCCCGGCCAGACACGCCGCGATCAAGAACAGCCACTCGACGTCGCTGAAGGCCATAAGAAAAAAGACGGCAGCCACTAGCGCGTTCGCCACTACAGTAATGATGTTTGAATGGAATCGGGCGCGCATCCAGGGCAAGATAAGAACTGCTGCCGACACCGAACCGATCCCCATAAAGGTGAAGATCATTCCAAGGCCCGAAGGATCCAAATGGAGCTTCTTTAATCCGACAACGGGTAACAGGGATGGAATTACTGAGATCAGAAATGCAAAGATAATATTACGCACTAAGACGACCTGGATCCCTTGCGTATAGCGCACGTAACGGACCGCGGAGAGGAACGATCCGAAAAAATTCTCTAATGGCAGATTTGACGTCACCTTTGACGGCTTCACCTGATGCACGGCATAGATCAGTAGAAAAAAGCAAGCCGCGTTAATCGCGAATACACCGCTCGGATCGAGAAAGTGCAACAATAGACCGCCAATCAGCGGGCCGATAATACCCGAGATATTCAGCTGCAGCCCACCGAGCGTAGCGGCAGACGGCAGTTGATCGTTCGAAACAATTTCAGGCTGGATCGCCGTCCATGCTGGAGAATTCCAGGCGAACCCTGTGCCGACCAAAAACACTCCAGTCAAGATGACTGCCGGAGTGAGCAGATGCAGCCAGCCACAGACGGCGAGACCGCCTGCTGCGATCGCCAGCCACACATTCATGGTATAGATCAGACGCCTGCGATCGACCATGTCTGCCAGGGCCCCAGCCGGCAGTGTGAACAAAAAGAACGGCAACGATGCAACGGTTGACATCAGCGACAAGAAAATCGGCATGTGTGTCACCGAGCTCATTGCCCAAGTCGCAGCCGTGTCATGAGCGGCAACACAAGTGCCTGATACCAGGCTTGCGATCCAAAGATTCCGGAACACCGGATTCCGGAGCGCGCTCCAAGTCGAACTATCGGCCATCAAGTCACCTCTTCTGGTTCTCTCTGTCGAACTGCATCCTGCTGTGTTAGTTCCTGGATCGGCATCTCGAGCGGACGCCCGGCCGGCGGCGGCGCACAAGGCGATGTCCTTCGCCCGCCCATGAGTTCCTTGTCGACCGAAAGGTAATGTCTTACCTCGGGTCCTTCCGGTCTGGTATCCATTTTCCAGACCTTTTCCCAATACTTCTGTTCGCCCTTTGTAAAACGCTCGTGCTGCAACAAATGTTCTGACCAGGAAGCTACATGCATTTCAAGGCGAAACCGATGACAATTCGCCATGTCTTCATCCAGACGCCAACTGAACGCTCCGTTCCGCAAATGCATCAAGCGCACTTCGCGCATGTAAATGAGAAACTTGTCGCGATTTTTTGGGCCAATTTGGAACTCAACGGTGATCGTGACAGGCCCGTCCGAAGGCGCGGGCTCATGAAGCATCGCGTGATACTGACTGGTCAATGGGGCAGGCTCCAAGTTCAGCTGCCCGGTAAAATCGATCGATAACGGAAGAGCCAGGATCAGACTCGCCAAAAATACCACAGCTGCGGCAAACAATGTGAACCTGATTCCTAGGATCTCGGCTGAACCGCCCCAAAGAAAACCTCCCAGAGCCATGGCTCCTTGCGCGAGCATGATATGGGTCGCGTTCATTCGTCCGCGCGCCCAGCCGGGCATGGCTCGCTGACCAGCGACCCAGAGCTCCGCGCCGGCAATCGTCCAGGCGACGCCAGCCAACGCCGCTACACCAAGAAGCAGGTGAACCTCCCTTACGACCGCCATGAAGACGAAAACGACGCAAGAAAGCAAACTGGCCAGAACAGTCACCGTGTTTGGACTGAACCGTGCCCGCGCTTGCGGGATGAGCACTATAACTCCGACTGCAGACCCAATGCCCATGCTGGTAAACAGCAGACCCAGGTCTGAAGAATTCAGTCCAGCGTCCTTCAATCCCACTACAGGCAGCAACGCGGGGATAATCGAAATAAAGAACGCAAAAAGGACGTTCCGGGCCAAAACAACTTGGATCCCCGGCGCATATCGAACGTAGCGAATCGCGCTTACAAACGATTCAAAGAAATTTTCCAACTGCGGTTTGGGATGTCCATCGTTGGGCCGCCACCCTAGCAGCGCGACAATCACTAAGAGAAAACAGATCGCGTTAAGGCCGAAAACAAGGCTCGGGTTGAAGCTGTGCAAAAGAAGCGCCGCCAGAGCCGGACCAGCAACGGCAGCTACATTAAGCTGCAATCCGCCAAGTGTTACCGCTGAAGCCAGCTCCTCCTTGGAAACAACTTCAGGAATGACCGCGCTGTACACGGGCGCGTTGAAGGCAAACCCGATGCCGATCAAAAAGACGCTTCCAAGCACGATGTAAGGGTTCAAGAGATGCGCCATTCCCAGCAGCGCTAGTCCCCCCGCACAAAAGGCTTGCCAGAGATTCATCCCACAAAGCAGTCGCCTCCGATCAATCATGTCGGCAATCGCGCCCGCCGGCAGGGTGAACAGAAAGAAAGGCAGCGCAGCCATGGTTGAGAGTAGCGAGATGAGGAACATGGATGAACTCAGCGTGTTCATCGTCCAGGTCGCTGCAGTGTCGTGAGCTGAGACACAAATGCCGGAGACAATGCTGGTGAACCAGAGTCTTCGGAACACCGGGTTTCTTAAGGAGAGCCAGATGGAGGTGTCTGTCTTCCAGGATTTCGCTGCTTCAGTTTGACGCGTTTGCAATGCGGATTTGCTGAGAATTTCCGAAAATCTACATCCCTTTTTGCGCAAATCTAGAGGTGGCCGACCAGACCGAAGGCGTACATATCGTTCCCCCTTTTGGGCCACGGCGATGGCTGGAGCGCCGGCCCAAAGCGACCCTCGGGACGCCCAGGTTTCATTTTGCGCGACCATTGCCTTCTTGGTCAACACAAGCGACGAGTAGGGCACACCATGTCTACGAAAAGAAACATTAACTTGCCTGGGGCACCCCTTATGGAGCAGTCTTCGGGGCCAGAACAAGCTCCCTCCCAGATGGTGATCAAACTTTGCCCAAAAGTCATTTTGGAAGGAACACGACTGACGGGTAAGACAGATGTTGCTTTTGGTTTGAACGAGCACCCGCGCATTGTAGGGGCCCGAAAGTACCGCTATCATTCCCCGATTATTTCCGCAGAGTGGAGCGGGTTTACTCCCTCGCCGTGGGGCGCCAGCCTGATTAACTTCGAGCCGGAAGAAGAGGGAACTGTGCTCGAAACATATCGAACCTGGGCACAGCTATTTGAGCTTTACAAATACTATTCCTGGATCGTCGACCGTTTCCACATCTCGACTCAGGCTTCCCGGCTGCTGTTCGCCGAAAAACGCTACGATTTCACCTGGTTGGAACGTCGTCTCGCGCGACTGGGGTTTCGCCTGGTCTTTTGTTGGCGGAACCCTCGCTCCTTTGAGGCGGCGCGCGCCCGGCGGTTGAAGATCTCGAGCAACCCTTCGCAGTACGACGACTTGAACCTTTTCCTCCGCGAACAGGAGATCATGCAGGAGTTTGTCGATCAGTCGTTGCTGCCCAAATTTGTTGTCGACGTCACCGACAATAATACTGGTCGAATTGTTA
>JBKPBY010000082.1:0-4400 GCA_046727075.1 bacterium
CGCCAGCGGCTCGGAATCGAAACGGAACATGAACAGCGAATATTCGGCGGAGGCCTTAATTTCTTTCACATCGAAAACTGGTACTCCGTTCATTCTGTTATCCGTAATTCCCTGAGGTTAGCGGGATTGTACCGCCGGGGATGCAGAAATGCAGCACGGATTCAGGTGCGCCATAATGCGGTCGCGCGACCGGATATTCCAACCGCTTTTGACAGCTACACCATCCTCCATATCAGCGATCTACATGCGGATATGAACGAACCAGCGATGGAACGTTTGATAGAGCTCGTGGATAATCTCGCCTACGACCTTTGCGTTTTCACGGGTGATTATCGCGGCAAAACGTTTGGTCCATTCGAAGCTGCTCTAGCTGGGACTGCCAAGATACGGTCTCATATTAGAGGCCCGGTATACGGCGTCTTAGGTAACCACGACACGATCCGCATGGTGCCGGACTTGGAGGAAATAGGTATCCGAATGCTGCTCAACGAGTCGGAAACAATTGCCCGTGAGAACCAGTGCATCCATATCGCCGGAATCGATGATGCCCATTATTATCGGGTGGATAACATTGAAAAAGCTGCTTCCGGCATTCCTCATGGTGAGTTCTCGATCCTCCTATCGCATACTCCTGAGATCTATCGCCAGGCTGCGCATGCCGGGTTCCGTCTCCTGCTTGGCGGACACACACATGGCGGGCAGATCTGCTTACCTGGCTCGATCCCGATTACTCTCGACTCGACTCTCCCGCGCCGCCTCGGAGCGGGCCCATGGGAGTATCACAGTATGTCCGGGTACACTTCGGTCGGAGCCGGTTCGTCCGTTGTAGCAGTTAGGTTGAACTGTCTACCGGAGATAACATTGCATCGCCTGGAGCCCCCTAGAGGGCAAATAACAAATGACAAAATTTGTTTTCAGGCATCGTGCTCGAAACCGGAGTGATGGAGTGGTGGAGTATTAGAGTTCTATGTTCCTTGTCTGAATTGCACCCCAAGTAACGGATCGAAGGCGCTTACCCGGGTTCCTCCTGAATTTGTCATCTGTCATTGGCCCTGTAAGGGTCCTAGTACGGTTGGTCCCGCAGATGAAACCGGTAGAGAACTCTGGAAATGGCGAGCTCACCCAAAAAGAAACCGGCAACGATCAGAAGGATATCAAGAACGTTCAAAGAGAGCGCCCTTCTGCAGAGCAAAAGCGGAAAAAGAGACTCTGGCACCTGGTCAAGGCCGAGCGCCCGGCTGCTTGTGGGGAGACGGAGCCGGCGTTTACAAAAACTGGAAAAGAGGTCTCCTGCCATAGCACTACTCCCAATCAGCGCTGCCGTTCCGAACGGGAGACCCAAGACCCGTCCACCTACCGCAGTAAAGATCACAGACAGTAGCACTCCGCGAAGCGTTTTTGATGACCCAAATAATGCCCGATGATCCGGCGCCATTGTCCCGCTATCAACCGGGAGAGAGAACCGCGCACCCAACAGCTTTTTTGCGAGAACGGGAGCACCATTCGCTAAGGTGAGTAGAAACAACAGCCGGATAATTGTCCAGAGTCGTGCCATCACCACTCAAAATCTCACAAGCTTTCAAGTTATGATACCGATACAAACGACCCTTCCTTGAGTTTTTTGATAAACTGATCCGCAAATGAGGTCCCAGACAGCGCCAGCAGAGGTTCCGGACGAAGCAAAAGAAGCTCAGCTCCACTGGGTCACCGCCCCGGTCAAAAAGCCGATGCAAGATATCGGCACCTTCCTCTAGATTGGTTACAAGGTACTGGTTGCCATTCTCATCGGTCTGGGCTGCAAAATGGCGCCCGTAATCGTCCGGTGTCCGCCTGATGCCGGCGGCATTGACAATATCCTGGAAGCGAGAAATAACTTTCTCGCGCAGATTGCGGAACGCCTCTTGGTAAAATAGTGAGCGAGCTTGAGTGCTTCGATCGCCTCGCGCAGACTTCGGCGCCGCCGGGATGGCGTGGTCGCTTCGGCCAGGATTCCGCCCTCTTCGGGAGGTGGCCGAGCCAGCTCGGGGGGGCAATCTTTCTGCCGGCCGCCCGCTTACTCCAGTTTCTCTGGCTCGTTGGACGAGCTTTTGGGCGACTGTGTCTCTGGTTTTTCTGTCTCGCCACTCTTGGTTGAGGGCGTCTATTTGTGGACGGAGAATATCAGTGACTGTCCGTAGAAGATCGGATCGTCCTCTGGTAACCAGCCACCGTGAGTAATTTTCGCCATTGGGATGTGTTTTCCAATTGTTCTCTTGCAGACTTAAAGCCTCGAGTTGCAGTTCGGCCGATGTTATCGAGCCAACCGACACTGAGAATCGTGACTAAGTTCAAAGTAGGTGCAACGAAGATCAGCGGATCTCTCGGCACTCCATCTTTTTGACATTCGTTCTTCATTGCTTTCCCCGAATCATTTAGGCCGCGATCAATTCTCCTGCGAGCGTGCCAGAGATCTTCTCTTCGAAGTCTGCTTTGACGTTGATTGAAAGCCGACTGGACAGAAGCAGACTCACCAGAAACAGCACCGATGCTCCAAGCAAAGTGTAAACGGGTCCGGCGACTGCAGCGGCACAACTCCAAATGAATCCCCCAAACGCAATTGCTCCCTGCGACATCATGATAACCGTCGCGCTCATGCGGCCTAGGGCCCAGTTTGGCATTGCGCGTTGAGCTGCCACCCAGAGTTCCGATGCAGACAGCGTCCATCCCACTCCAGCAAACGCAGCGACAATGAAGAATGCCTCCGCCTGGCGGACGAACGCCATCAATACAAAAGCCAAGACAATCAGCAGATTCGCCGTAAACGTGACAAAATCGGACGAGAAGCGAGCCCTCAGCCAAGAAATGATGAACACCGCTCCGAACACCGAGCCGGCACCCATACTAGTGAATAAAAAACCGAGCTGAGACGAACCCAAGTGCAACACCTTCAGACCCACAGTAGGCATCAGGGCTGGAATAACTGAGACGAAAAGAGCAAATAGGAAATTTCGAGCCAAGACGACCTGGAGCCTCGGCGCGTTACGCATGTAGCGTAATGTGGACAAAATCCTCGAAAGCGTCTTCATATTCCAGAAGGGCAAAGAGGCGGCTCATATTGATGGGTCCTGGCGAAGAAAGCTGCTTAGCTCCGCGCCTGAACTAAAAAACGCTTCTTGAAGCCGGGAAACGGGCAAGAAGTGAGCAAGCCGCTCAGCGACCCAAAGAGAAATGTTACGCAAGTGACTCATTATCAATAATCTGCCTCGCATGGATTCGAACCATGACAAAGTGATCCAGAGTTTCTTTTAATCGATTTGTACAAGTTTGTATAGCCTTGCAGAGCGCTGTGCTCCCTCGAGAAAAAGGCGATCACCTTTCTAAGGCATTGCGTAGTTTGGCGCGAAAATCGATCTAAAGCGTATCGCTTGAACGTATCACCCCTTACCGAAAAGAACCTCGTATGGTTGTCAAGATCCGCACTTCGCCGGCCATCACGGGCCTTGGATTTCGTAACGAAAAAGCCATTCCAGGTGCACGAAACTCGCCCGCTGCCAATCAGCCCGCAAGAACCGCTCAAAGCGCGATCACTTCTGCGTTGCTTTGAGCCAGCAACAACCGCTCAATGGCTGGGCAATACTTGAGCGGGATAGGCTGCCGCTCAGACAACCAGTTGCTGAGCAGGGAAGGGCCAATAGCCAGAGCCTGCGCGACAGCCTTCTGACGGCCAACTTCGCCCATACACCAGTGGCGTAGCTTTAAACGGAGCGCGTCTCGTTTCCGGAGCAGGGGCGCTTCTCTGCGCCTCGTCCGGTAAGCGGCCCGAGCCCGCCTCAAATCGCGTTGACAATTAGGGTCCAGGATTTTGCCATCAACGGTTTTCTCCTCGATAGGGGGCCTCGGAGCCGGATGCACAGCGAAGCCGCAAAAGACCAGTCTGTGCGGATCGGTGTCCTCAATGTAGCGTGCAACCACGACACGGGCCGGCTCCGGCCAAAGCCGGTCATTGAGTTCGCGGGTGCGCCGCATCGTGTCGTGGCTTTCGACGAACTCAAGCGCTAACCACCATGAACGGCAAGGGTAAGCAGGCTGTCCACGTGTTTTCAGCTCAGCTAGCAAATCGCGCACCGCGGCCCGGGGCTGGAAAAAGGTTGCCGTCATCGGTTGACAAGTCATCAACAGTAGTTTTCGCCTGAAATGGCATCAGAGAAAAACCAAAAAGATAAAGGCCCGCAGTACGACCCAGGAACCCGCAGACGCGGCGGACGCCCGTTGAGGGATTTGACTTCGGATCATAGGGTTGCAGGTTCGAGCCCTGCCGGGTGCAAATCCAACGTAATGAGTAACTCATTAGCTAGATCCAAAACCGGTACATGGAGCTGAAAAAGGGGTTTAGGGACAAATAAGGGACAACTAATGGTGCA
>JBKPBY010000083.1:0-6579 GCA_046727075.1 bacterium
AAGTGAAAGCGCCGCCGCAAGAAATCTCAACGCCGAAGCCGCCGCCTGTAGCTGCTCCTAAACCGACTCCACAGGCTCAGACGCCCGCTCCAAAGCCGCAGCCACAAGCTAAAGCGCCTGCTCCTAAGCCCGAGCAGCCACAAGTCAAGGCGCCTGCTGCTAAGCCCGAGCAGCCACAAGCTAAGGCGCCTGCTCCTAAGCCGCAGCCACAAGCTAAGGCGCCTGCTCCTAAGCCCCAGCCGCAAGTTAAGGCACCTGCTCCAAAACCGCAGCCGCAAGTTAAGGCGCCTGCTCCTAAGCCCCAGCCGCAAGTTAAGGCGCCTGCTCCAAAACCGCAGCCGCAAGTTAAGGCGCCTGCTCCTAAGCCCCAGCCGCAAGCTAAGGCGCCTGCTCCAAAGCCGCAGCCGCAAGTTAAGGCGCCTGCTCCTAAGCCCCAGCCGCAAGCTAAGGCGCCTGCTCCTAAACCCCCGCCGCAAAAGCCGGCGGTCCAGAAGAGCGCGCCCGCAAAAGCAAGTCCAACCCCGCAGAAGAAATAGTAGCGAGGGACATAAGGGGTCCCGTCTGTGTTGACACCTTCAGGGCTCTAAACGAGCAGCTTGATCAGCCGATAATCCGTTAGCGAGGGAGAGTTCGCCAACCGGAAGACACTAGCCTGATACCGGTCGAAAAACTGGGAGCCTAGTGGGCCTCCCGGAATTGCAGTTTGGGCGGCCTCAGGATCACAAGCTGCTGAACTGTTATCAATCACGGATGCGCCTACTCCCGTCCACAACTTAGCCGAAATAATGGATAGACAGATGGATGAGTTCGAGAACGATCACCGCCACCAGGATCCGAAAGACCCAGGTACGCGCTTGCTCTTGACTCGATAGCTTCGCACCAAAATAACCTCCAAGCAGGCTGCCAGCCGAGAGAAGAAGACCTTGGGTCCACCAAATATTGCCGGCCCGCGCGAAGAAGACAATCGGCACCAGCGTAGTCGTCACCGCCAGGAACACTTTCAGAGCATTTGCGTGCGGCAGATCGTATCCGAACAACAGGATCAGCACCAGCAACAGGTAGGTTGCACCGTCGAGCACTATGAAGCCGAGCCAGACTCCAACCAAAGACAACACCAACAGCCCGAGCGGGGTTATGCGTGGAACGCGATGATAATCCTTGGCCAATGCCTCTTTGACTTTAGTGAAGAGCAACAGCAATGCGATCAGCACCGCGGCGGTGATAACAAGCCCTAACTGGCGATTACCAAGCGTCTCGGCGAGGTAAACGCCAACCACGCTCCCGAGCGTTGCCGGTAGCACGATCTTCCAAGCCGCTGGCCAATCCATTTTGCCCGAGGCTTGAAATGTTAGCAAGGCCATCAACGAACCGAACAGGACCGGGAGCCGATTGGTTGCGTTGGCAGCCTCCGCAGGCAAACCAAGCGTCATCAAGATTGGGAGCGAGACCGCCGATCCAGAAGAAGCCAAGGTATTAATGAAGCCGCAAGCGATGCCAGCGATCAATAACACCAGCACATAGGGAACGATAGTAGCGAGTGTATCCATACTAGTTTCGCATCTGGAGTTACCTTTGAGTCCAAGAATAAACGACGCTATCGGCGGCCGCCAGAGTAACAGGTCTCCAGGTGAGACCTGTAAGTTTCACCTACATCGCAGTGGCGGGATCGTCGGAACGATTGCGAATTTCGCCAAGTCCTCCGGACTGAGCCGGAACGGAGCCGGGTACTTGTCCGGATTCGTGTTTTCCTCCGGTTCAGTTGAGCGCCACGTGTAAAGACAAGTTGCACAGCTATAAACTGTCCAGACACCTTCGACCGGCGAGTTGGTCAGGACTTCTACCGTGGAAGAACGGCAGCGCGGACAGACGAGACCGTGCTTGGTATTTTCCGAATTGCTCATTGCTGCAACTCCTTCACTAATGCGGCGAGTTTCTTTCGCCAGATATCGGTTTGTTGCGGGCTGTCCAATTCTTGGCCGTAGTGACCGCGCCGGTCTGGCGAAATTGGCGTGGTCGCGTCGATGATCATCTTGTGCAAAATACCTGCTGGTTGACTAGCCGGGTCAATCAGATTGACCGATAGATTCGGCAGAATCATAACGTCTTCGGCGGGATTCACCTTGACCGACATCGCCCACATTACCTGATTGAGATCGAATGGATCAACATTCTCGTCGACGACAATGACAATCGTTGCATAACCGAGACCATGAGGCGTGCTCAGTACACGCATGCCCACCGATTTGGCAAAACCCCCGAACCTGCATCGTGTCGATACAATGACCGCAAGTCCATGAGTATAGAGTGCGTTGACCGCGACTACCTCTGGGAAAGTCGTCTTGAGCTGCACATAGATTGGGGCGCAAGTAGTCATTGCCTGACAATAATCGATCTCGGTCCACGGCTTTCCGAGATAAAGCCCCTCATAGATCGGGTCCTTCCGATGCGAAACGCGATCAATTTCGACCACCGGGAATTTGTGTCCACCCGAGTAATAGCCGGGAAATTCTCCGAATGGACCCTCAGGTTCGCGTTGGCGGCTGAGAATGCGGCCCTCAAGAACGTATTCTGAGCCCCAGGGTACATCCAATCCCTTCGCGGTCCTTACAACCTTGTAGGGCTGGCCCTGCATCGCTGCCGCCATCTGGTATTCCCATTGGTCGTACAGAATCGGCATCGCGCCTACCAACGTGATAATCGGCTCGTTACTGATGGTGATCGCGACCGGCAGGTCCTCGCCCCGTTCCTCGGCATGTGATAGGTGGATAGCGATATCGTGCTGTGGAATTGGTTGGATCGCCAGCTTCCTCCGCCCCTTCACCTGCAGGCGATAGACGCCCACATTCTCAACATTGTCATTGTCCCAATCGTCGGGGTCGCGGCTGACAACGCATGCCTTGTCAAGGAAGAAACCGCCATCGCCGCGATTAAGCCGGAAAAGCGGTATCTGATGGAATAGGTTGATATCCTTATCGACGACCACTTCCTGCCAGGGAGCACCGTTCACGCGGTTCACTTCACCCGGATAGTTCTGGTAACGGCGCGCGAATTCGAAGAACTGCTCGCGGATTGGCGTGTCCTTATCCATACCGAGCACTAGCGCATGGTTTGCCCACGAACCGTGCACGTTCATCACGACTCGTGCATTGGTATAGCCGTCGATATTGGCGAACTGCAGAGCTGGACTTGCGCCGCCGAGTTGCGCGAGCGCACAGCCTGCCGCCGCCAGATCCGGCTCGAGACTCACCTTTTCACTGATTCGGAGAAGCTGCTTCTCTGATTCCAACAACTGGAGAAATTCACGAAGATCCTTAAAGGCTCTCATGAAATAGGAAGAAAGCTATTTCAGCAGCTTATTGTGAGACCGCTCGCAGCGCCGCGATCTCTCGGTTCCAGCGCTCGAGTACAACCGCCGGCTCATGGAGGGCGAAGCTGATTCCGCTGGTGACGTCCGCATAAGGTGCGACATGCACGCGCACGCGTTCGACCTCCGCCTCGAAGAAGGCAAGGGACAGCTCAGGCATTCCTTGACCGCACTTGCGGGCGCGCATGCGCAACGAGCACATACCGCCATCGAGCGCCATACTCAGAGTGAGTCGCCCGTCTCGGGCCAAGTTAGCCGCTGTACCGGAGCCCGCAAAGATGGCAAAGCGTATGCGTCCGTTCGGGACCGCGACGACGTCGCCTGCACTGAGCAGCGCAGCCTTTGGCCAGCCATCAGGATCGACGGTCGAGAGACGGAGAGCCTGTGTTTTCGACAACAGATCCTCGCCGTTCAGGTAATTCAGTACGCCGGTTGGAATGTCATTTGCTGAAAGGACTTGCGGCGGCGCATACACATTTTCTGCGGTACTCATTTTCTGGGTTCCTCATTATCGGTTCCAGTTGACTACGAAGCGAGCACTGCAAGCCACGCCATTGTCGGAAAACGCATTTCAGCTATCCTTGAAAGGCGGCATCTGCCTGGGTCACGCTGATCGTAATCGTTCCCATCACTCTTGTTATCGGGTTTTAGACAATTAATCAATATTGATAAGAGCGATGCAGAATTTCTTAACCTCACGCTGTTTCATTTGGTCAAGTCGTAAAGGTGACGTCCTAATTTCTCAGCGGTACTTCATCGACTGCCGCGTTTCCAACTTCACTCCTTCGAAGGCCAGCTGTCTTGGCAGCGTCAATGCCATGTATCCATCTTCCTGGGCGAAAACAAGCTGCGCGTCCGTCTCATGACGGTGTTGAGGGATAGCTGCGTCGTCCCAATGCGATCGTCGCTGCGATACTGAATAGTCCCATCGATCTGCTGCGATCATAAGTGATGTTTCCTTCAATACCGCGAACGTTTCTAACAGCTCCCGAATCGTTGTTCCCTCCCGAGCGCGATATTATCGGATATTCAGTAAATACGGTCTGATGCCGATCGCCAAATGTTTCGATTGCCAACATTTTCGGAGAGGACGAAACTCGGAAAATATGAGCTCATCTGCAACTGCGTCGACCGTCAACCGCCAACAAAGCATGAGCGACTTCGCGGTGAGTATGGAGAAAGCTGGCCTCCTCGTTCGTATCAAAGAAAAAAAACGTGTGGATCAGCTGCCCATGCTGATGGAGGCTTACCCGAGGACAGCCGTCCTGGTAGAGAAGATTTCAGGTTGCGAGTTTTCGTTTCTTGCCAACGCTTACGCCACTCACGATCAGTTTGCATGGGCGCTGGGTTGCAAGCGGAGCGAGATCGGACAGCGAATTGCTGAGTTAGCTCAGGGGCGAATCAAACCGCAGATTGTAACAACCGCCCCGTGCAAGGAAGTAATACTGAAGGCCGATCAAGTTGACCTCACGCGCCTGCCTCTGTTCCTACACCATGACCGTGATGGTCACGCCTATACGAATGACAACCTGGTGATTACCAAAGATCCGGATACTCAGGTTATCGAATGGGGTATCTACCGGTCGATGTTTCGGACGGCGAATGAGAAGAATTTAGATATGACTTGTACTAGCCATCGCGCACGCCTGAATGCGCTCAAGTACCAGGCGAAAGGAGAGAATATGCCGGTGGCAATTGTAGTGGGCGGACCCACGCTCGACAAGCTGGCAGCTCTGGCCGGTGTTCCTCCTGATACCCCCGACTACGAAGTGCTCGGAAGCTTTTACGGACATCCAGCGCAACTTGTAAAGTGCGAAACGAATGATCTCCTCGTGCCGGCCAATTCGGAGATCGTGCTCGAGGGCGAGGTCATGACTGTAGAGGGCTGGATCCACGATGAGGGTCCCTATGGAGAGTTCACCGGGATGTACGGTGGCGGCCTAAAGCATAATCCTCGCGTCGTGATCCATTGTATGACTTACCGCAAGGGTGGCATCTATCAGCATGCGACAATCGGCGGCGCACATCCGGGTTTTACCGATAACATGGTGCAGCTTCCCGCGATTGAGAGCGACCTGTTCAATGGCTTGCGAGGCGGCGGAATTAACGTTCTGGCTGTTCGCTGCCCAGCAGCAGGCCTGTCCAACATCGCCTACGCGCGGATTAAACCTCAGGGTGGCGGCGATGCCAAACAGGCGCTCGCCATCATGCTGACATGTTCCAAGCAGGGGCTGCCGAAAATCGCCATGGTATTCGACGAAGATGTTGATATCTGGGACGACAATCGTATCGCACAGTGTATGGCATACCGTTACATGCCTGACCGCGACACCATCATCATCCCTGGGTGCAATACCATGTCGACCGATCCAAAAGTCGGTGACGTCGACAAGCCATTCGTTGCGTCAAAAATTGGGATGGATTGTACGATCCCGTTGGTCGGCAATTGGAACCGCTCGGATTTTGAATGGTCGGCAGCGGTTGACTTGGGAGAGCCTCCAGTTGGGGTCGAGCCGGTATCGGAAGATTCGCTGGTTGACGACATGACCGACTTCATCAAGAAAGCGCCGCGATCGTGGCGCGACATTCTGGTGCACTACCACGGGCAGCCCTATCAAATCATTTATCGTGCTTTCGGGCGCTTGCGCTACCAACTTGGGCGTGCCGGTGATAGTCCCTGGTTTCGGTACACTTTTGCGGATCGTGACTTTGCGTTTGAAGCCGAGCCAGCTCATCGCGTCTCTAATTTCGATCCACGGCACAAACCAGCATAGCGATGTTCATGGCGCGCCTAGCTGCGTTCTCGACTCTCTTGATCGGCTCGAACAAGGTGGGATTAGGCTTAAACATGATAGGCAGTATTATCCTCGTACCGTGGCGATAGCAATCGGTGCAGCAACGTTGATCTACCGTTTGGCCGGCGGACGTGTCGGCTTTATACAGTGAAGACCTCGTCCTTAAAAAGTAGATGTAGCTTCAGCTCCTTTGCCATGACTTCCCTGGCTCTTTGAAAGTCGGAGTCGGTCGTCGCGAAGTGTGTGCATCCCAGTCTCTTTGCGACGAGAAGATGAATGATGTCGCCAAGAAAAATCTGAAAAACCGCCAAGGGTACAACCTTTTGAAACGCCCTTGCGCTTATGGTGAATGCCGGAATGTCCTCCACCTGAATTCCAGCCAATCCTTCACCCATCGGTGAATGGAACAGTGCGTATGCC
>JBKPBY010000084.1:0-14474 GCA_046727075.1 bacterium
GAAACAGTCTTTCTGCGGGCAGAGAGAAGGAGCGATGGTACCAGGACGTTCAGGATGATTGAGGAAGCGCCTTTGGAGACAAGTTACGGAGAGGATCTGTACAAAGAGCTCTTCGCTAACTAACTCTCATCGAAAGAAAAAACGCAACTATCGCCGATGGTGAACTGGCGGCACAGTTGTCTGTGGATGTAACCACAACGGGGGCGACGGAGCGCCGCCCTCCATGTATATTGGGATTCGCCGCTACCTCGTCATGCGCTACCCAATCTTCCTTCCTTTCCTCCTCATCACCACGCTGATCGCGTCAGCCGAGACCTCACCAGATTTCCAGTCGAAAGTCGCTCTCTTCGAATACGACGCTAAACAGCCGCTCGATATCCAGGACAAGACTATTGCAGAGTTCGAGGATGCGACACTTCACGATATTACTTACGCCAGCCCAAAGGGCGGCCCAGTAACCGCCTATCTCATCGTTCCGAAAGGAAAAGGGCCTTTTGCCGCAATCCTATTCGGCCATTGGGGTAACGGCACGCGAGCGGAGTTTATTCCCGAAGCCAAGATTTATGCCAAAGCCGGCGCAGTTTCGCTAATTCCGGATTACCCATGGGATCGCCCTCAACCGTGGCATAAGCCACTCAGTCTGGGCGAGAAGGCGGAGCAGGATCGAGTTATCGAGATACAGGCGGTCATTGATCTTCGTCGCGGAATCGACCTGCTGCTCCAACGTCCGGACGTCGATCCCAAGCGCCTGGCCTACGTCGGACACAGCTATGGTGCACAGTGGGGATCGATTCTCTCCGCTATCGATAAACGCATCAAAACCTCCGTATTGATGGCCGGTGTGGCAGAGGCCGGAGACATCTGGCTGCGAACCAGTGATCCCGGCCTGGTCGATTATATTGAGAGCCAGCCGAAAGGTAAGCTCGAGGAATACTCACGGATCGTGGGCGAGATCGATGCAGTCCAATTCGTCGGGCATGCTGCTCCAATTCCTTTGTTGCTGCAGTTCGCCAAATACGAGCAGTACTTCGATAAGGCTTCCATGGAGCGCTATGCGTCCGCAGCGAGCGATCCAAAAAAAGTGATCTACTACGATACCGGACACGATTTGAATGATCCGCAGGCGCTTGAGGACAGATACGATTGGTTGGCGAAACATATTGGCCTGAAGCGTCGGTAGGGCGCGAACGACAAAGCGTCAGTTATTTTTTCCCATTTGCGTCCGGAGAAACTGGATCAATAACCTCAACCGAGCGCTTACTTCAGCGACTTCTAGCAGCTGTTGTCGCTGATACCGTTCGCCAACGAAGGCTGCAGCAACGACGTCTGAAAGGACATCCGTCGAGTCCATCTGCACCAGATGATCCATCAGATTCAAAGGCATGTGAACGCCCATCTGTTCGATTTCGTGGCACATTTCTTTGACCTTCGCACCGAGCGCGTCGGCCTCGATCGGGTTGTTCAGCGTCGATTCAACCATCTCGATGCGCGCGACACGAAACGGTTCTTTTTGCGTCCATTCCAGGAGGCGCACCCGAGCAAGACCTTGGAGTACCAGGTTCGATGTCCCATCTTCGTTGCCGACACACGCCCGGATCAAACCTACGCCCGCGATCGGGAAATGGTCCTTCACTCTATAGGCAACCAGCGACGCCGGTCTCCTGAGTGCAACCGCAAACATCCGGTCTTTGTCCAGGCAATGCGCGAGCATCGCTTGGTACCGAGGCTCAAAAATGTGCAATGGCAAAAGTGAATGCGGAAACAACACCGCATTCGGTAACGACATGATCGGAACTTCGGCTGGAATCTCTATCACGGCTTCGATCCGCAAAATTGGGCAACCTGCTGCACGTCCTTATCGCCGCGCCCGGACAAATTGATGATTACAATTTCGTTCTTGTCCATCTCTCTTGAATGTTTCATCAGGTAGGCAACGGCGTGGGCCGACTCAAGCGCCGGCAGTATACCTTCGCTACGTGCCAGCTGCATAAATGCAGCGATGACCTCATCGTCTGTCGCATAATGATAAGTCGCGCGGCCAATGGCACGGAGGTAGCTGTGTTCTGGACCGACTGCAGCATAGTCTAATCCTGCCGATACAGAGTGCGTCGCCTGGATCTGACCATCATCATCCGCCAGCAAGAACGTTTTGGTTCCTTGTAACACGCCTAATCTGCCTCCTTGAAAACGCGCAGCGTGATCACCCGGCCGGATTCCGCGCCCTCCCGCCTCTACTCCAACCATCCGGA
The DNA here is from genome assembly GCA_046727075.1 of bacterium. GTDB lineage: Bacteria > Verrucomicrobiota > Verrucomicrobiia > Chthoniobacterales > JAFAMB01 > JBKPBY01. The sequence goes on from JBKPBY010000084.1 coordinate 2,250, forward strand.
CCGTTGGATCTTCGAGAAAAGCGTAAAACAATCCGATTGCGTTGCTTCCACCGCCGACACATGCCACAAGCAAATCCGGAAGACGCCCTTCAACCTGCAAAATCTGACCTCTTGCCTCGTCGCCAATTACCCGATGGAAATTTCGAACCATCATCGGGTACGGATGCGGTCCGTATGCGGTTCCCAGGAGGTAATGAGTGTTGCGTACATTCGTAACCCAGTCGCGCATGGCCTCATTAATCGCTTCTTTAAGGGTCGCTTGACCGACGCTTACTGGAACCACTTTAGCGCCCAAAAACTCCATGCGAGCCACGTTCAGAGCCTGTCGCTTCATGTCGACTTCGCCCATATAAACGACGCACTCGAGTCCAGAACGCGCCGCCACCGTCGCGGTCGCAACTCCGTGTTGACCTGCCCCGGTCTCCGCGATGATTCGCGTCTTTCCCATTCGCTTTGCTAACAACGCTTGTCCGACCGCATTGTTGATTTTGTGTGCCCCAGTATGCAGCAGATCTTCCCGTTTCAGATAAATCCGTGGACCACCGAGATCCGTGGTTAATTGCTCAGCGAAATACAGCGGGGTCGGACGCCCGCAATACTCTTTCAAAAGACGATCCAGCTCCGATTGAAACGACGGATCCTTTCGAGCTGCCTCATACGCTTCGGCCAACTCCTGGACCGCCGGCATCAGGGTTTCCGGAACAAAAACTCCTCCGAACGACCCGAAATATCCGTGTTCGTCTGGCAATTGATGAGACTCGATGGATGCGTGGATCATAGAACTGCACAACCACTAGAACCGGAGATTTCGCAGATTCCACAGATTTCTTTTTGCGACGTCTGCCGTGCTGTAAGCCGGCAGTCCCTGCCGCCGTGTCAATTTATCGCTTTTCCGCGGTACGCGCGTCGGCGTATGCCGCGCAGCAAAGCTGCGCGCTCAAAATAGCTTCAATCCACGACGTCGAACTAAAACCGCGCTGGTTGAACCGCACCTTCCTCCTTCGCCAAGGCTTCGGCGGACAGGTCAGTGCGGTCCCCTGCTTGGGGACCGATACCCTCCTCCGAGTCTCCCTTACATCCGCTCAGGCACCTGGATCCCCAATAACTCGAGTCCTTTCTGCAAAACCCGATCGAACACATCACACAACAACAACCGGCTCTGCCGTGTGACCCCTTGCGCCGTCAACACAGGGCACGACTCGTAGAAGACGTGGAATTGTGCCGCCAGTTCGTAAAGGTAGTTGGCCAGAACATTTGGCTTGAAGCCGTCCAAGATCGACGGAACCACCTCTCCAAATTGTAGAATCTTTTTCGCGACCGCTACCTCTGAGCCCTCCTTAAGTTCGATAGACGCCGGAAGAACAAACGGCTCGTTCAGCTTCCGGAAGATCGCTCGGCTTCGTACGTAAGCGTTTTGGAGATACGGCGCCGTATTCCCATGAAGCGACAACAACTTGTTCCAGGAAAACACATAATCAGTCAGCCGATGCTGGGACAACTCGGCGTACTTGACTGCTCCCAGGCCAACAATCTCGCCGATGGCGGACCGCTCCTCAGCCCTGAGCTCCGGATTTTTTTCGACCACCAAGGCCGTTGCTCGTGTCACCGCTTCGTCGAGAAGCTCTTTTAACGGTACAGACTCCCCCGTCCGGGTTCGCATCAACTTGCGGTTTTCACCAAGGATGCTGCCAAAAGCGATATGTTGCAGATCAACGGTGATCCCCAGTTTTCGAGCCAGGCTAAAGAGCTGGGCAAAGTGTAGTTGTTGCGGCGTTCCAACAACGAACCAGATCCCATCCGGATGCCATTTCTGAATCCTATACTCGAGCGTCGCGACGTCTGTCGTGGCGTATCCAAAACCACCGTCGGACTTACGTATCATGAACGGCGTTTCGCTTAGATCTGGATCGAACACGACAACGGCGCCTTCGCTTTCTTGGGCGATCCCGCGTTTCAATAGACCTTCGACGGCACTGGCAAGCTGAGGATTGTAAAAACTCTCCCCAAGTTGTTGGTCGAAATGGACGCCAAGCCGTTGATAAATCCTGGCAAACTCCTGTTTCGAAAAATCAGCGCATTTTTGCCAGATCTCCAGATTTTCCGGATCTCCTTGCTGGAGTTTGACCAACTCAGATCGGCAGGTTTCCAAAACTGCTGGATCATGTTTCGACAGTTCGTCGGCAGCTCGATAAATACGAACCAATTCTTCGACCGGGTCGGAATCGAGTGCCGATTTGTCCAGGAGGTTCTTCCATCCATAGATAACTTTCCCAAACTGGGTTCCCCAGTCGCCCAGATGGTTATCGGTAATGACTTCGTGACCCAGAAAACGCGCCACTCGGGCGAGCGTATCGCCGAGGATTGTGGAACGGATATGCCCGACATGCATCGGCTTGGCGATGTTCGGGGAACTGAACTCGATGATCAGCCGTTTCGGCGCAGGCACAACGTCAACCCCGAGCCGCGGGTCATTTACGCAGCCCAGCAGCCGTTGACAGATAAAACCAGTCGTTAAACGGAAATTGATAAAGCCCGGGCCAGCGATTTCAGCGGGCGGCCCAATCTCCTCCAGAGACAGGTTTTCTACGATCCGGGCTGCGATCGCTCGTGGGTTCTGTTGAAGCTTTTTGCCCAGCACCATTGCGATGTTGGTCTGGTAATCGCCATGCCGCTCCTCAGCAGTCAGCGTTACCTGGATCGGCTCATCCGCCTGGATTCCGGCCTTTTGCAGAGCGTCTTGAAGCCGCTCTTCTAACATCTGCGCGACCGTCGCCATGCCCGCTAACTGGCCTGGGGGTGCGGAGCTTTGTTATCGAAAATCGACAAAATCTCCTCGGACGACTCTGCTCGACCGAGACGTTCGCGTACGGTCTTGTCGTTGAGGAACTTCGCAATGGCTGCGAGCGTTCGCAGATGTACCTGGAACTGGTCCTTGGGAACGATAAAAAGGACAATGAATCGGACTGGCGAATTGTCGAGGGAATCGAACTCAATCCCGGTCGAGGACCGTCCGAACGCAGCAACAACTTGATTTACGCAATTCGACGAAGCATGCGGAATCGCAATACCGAATCCGATCCCGGTGCTCATGGTCTCTTCCCGCTGCCGTAGGGCCGCCAGCACAGAGTCCCTGTCGCTGTTCTGGATATGCCCTTTTTGTACCAGCAGATCTATTAACTCCACGATGGCCGTCCACCGCTCGGTGGCCTTCATTTCGGGAATAATCTGGTCTACTGATAGAAGCGAGCCCAATGTCATAGCTCTCGGTCGAAAGAATTTGGCACCTTAGCAAGCAGTGGCCCGTTGACAAGCTACTTTCATTTCTCAGGTGCGTGTCACCGTGGTTTTAATTTATACTCAAAAACACGTTGCGTACCGAAGTCCAATTCAAGAGGAGTTTATTGCATGAAGATTTTAATGGCAACCAGTGAGTTCGCTCCACTCGCTTCCACAGGGGACCTTGGAGAACAGGTCGCGAGGTTGACGACCGAGCTAATCAAACTGGGGCACGAGGTCAGTGTCGTGTTGCCCCTCTACCGCTCGATCAGAGGCGCGGAGCCGCAATCAACCGGCGTCGAATTTCAAGTTTCCCTCGGCGCAAAAAAGGTATCAACGGAAATCTTGGAGACTTCCGGCCCAAGCCAAGTCTTTCTCGTTCGCAAAGACGAGTACTTCGATCGCTCTGGAATTTATTCTGGCAACGGGAAGCCGTACGAAGACAACTCGGAGCGATTCATTTTCTTTGCGCGAGCCGCTGCCGAGCTGGCCAGCCGCTTATCGCCCGCAGTCGACGTGATTCATTGCCATGATTGGCCCGCCGCGCTGGTGCCCGTTTTCGTTCGGGATCAACAACTTCCTTTCCGCACGGTGTTGACGATTCACAACTTGGAACATCAAGGTTCGTTTTGGAGTTTTGATTTTGCACTGACAGGGTTGCCCGGCAGCTATTTCAGCCCGCGAGGCGTTGAGTTTTATGGGCGGCTCAACTTTTTGAAGGGAGGCATTATCGCAGCGGACGCTGTGACATTTCCCGGCGAGGTCGGTCTTTTCGAGGCGTTTGCCCCGCAGCATGGTTTTGGGCTTGATGTCGTGCTGCGAGAAAATCAGGGCCATTTATTCGGTATCCTGCACGGAGTCGACTATTCGCAAACCAATCCGCCCCTGCCCGCTCAGAAAGGCAGGAAAAGCAATGGCAAAGCGTCCGCCCGCCAAAGCCTACTGACTGAACTCGGCCTTGATACCGCCATAAAAGGGCCAGTAATTGCGTTGCCGATCGACCCCTCCGATGCGGCCGCCTTCGACCAGGTCGCTCCTATTCTCGATCTTATCTTGACTTCGAACACTTGTCTGATCGTGACCGGTCAAACGGCTCGGTTACCTGAGATTCTTGTTGCCGAAAGAAAATACCCGACCCGATTTGCATACCGGCCGCAACCAGATGATGCGCTGTTGCAACGGGTGCTGGCTGGAGCCGATTTCGCTATCTTTCCCGGATCGCTTGGACACCGCGGCGTGACGCTCCAGACCGCCCTTCGCTATGGAACGCTACCGGTGGTCCGAGCCGAACGCGGCGTTCATCAGTTGGTTACCGATTACGACCCGTTGAATGACACGGGCTACGGATTCATCTATCAGCGCAACTCCAGCCGAGGCCTTTGGGATGAAGTGAGAAGAGCCAGCCAGCTGTATCAGCGGCGCGATGCCTGGAACGCTCTCGTGGGACGAGCAAAGGCGGTGGATTTTTCCTGGGTCGAATCAGCAAAGAGCTTTGCCGCTTTGTATGCGACTCTTTTGAGACATCAGGAGGCCGCGTAGGCCTCCGGCCTCGCGCGTGTGGTGGCCCCACGAGGTCGCAACCTGCTCTCGTAGCCCTACCGACCGTGGGCTAACGGTATCGTTTCTCCATTCGTCAAATCTTGGGCCCGATGAATTGTCGTGACTTTCGACGGCCGATATCTGTGGGAAATTGACGCCGAACGCCAAACGCCGAACGCCGAACGCCGAACGCCAAACGCCAAACGCCAAACGCCGAACGCCAAACGCCAAACGCCGAACGCCGAACGCCAAACGCCAAACGCCCATGCTCCCCGAGCTCATAACGGAAATCCCTGGACCTGCTTCCCGTGAGCTCGCTTCCCAGCTAGCTCGTTATGAGAACCGGAATGTCACGTATCTGAACTCCGGCTTTCCGATTTTTTGGGAACGTGCCGATGGGGTGAATGTCTGGGACGTAGACGGCAATCGATTTCTCGATTTAACGGCCGGGTTTGCTGTAGCCGCTCACGGACACACCCACCCTCACATCAACGCAGCGCTGTCTGAACAATCGGCAAGGCTGATGCATGCAATGGGAGATGTTCATCCAACCCGAAGCAGGACGCAGCTCTGCGCAAAGCTTAGTGAAATCACCTTCGAACGATGGCGACTTGGTTCCGCAAAAACTACGCTGTGCAATTCCGGATTCGAAGCAGTCGAAGTCGCGATTAAGACTTCGTTGCTGCACAGCGGTAAACCTGGGGTGATCGCCTTTTCCGGCGCCTATCACGGACTGGGTTACGGCGCACTCGAAGTGACCGGGATACCGTGGTTTCGCGAGCCGTTTCAGCAACAGCTGCGAGATTTCACAACGTGGATTCCTTACCCGTATTGTTATCGTTGCCCATTCGGCAGAAGCGAAGGATACCGTCTCGAAGGCGCACGATTTCCCAACTGCGCGAGTTCGTGCCTCGAATCAATCGAAGAGCAGATCGTTGAAACGATTCGGCAACGCTTGATCGGATGCGTCATTGTGGAGCCCTGTCTTGGGCGCGGGGGAGAAGTTGTACCGCCAATCGATTTCCTGCGCATGCTGCGCCAGATTTGTGACACCTATAAGATCTTGCTCGTGTTCGACGAGATCTATACCGGATTCAATCGGACCGGTACATTGTTCGCTTGTGATCAATTTGGCGTCTATCCGGATCTCATCTGTCTCGGTAAAGCGTTAACGACCGGGTTCCCGCTTTCGGCCTGCGTAGGCCGAGCAGAGATTATGGATGCATGGCCTCGATCGACCGGAGAGGCGCTGCATACCTCGACATTTCTTGGCAACCCTATGGGATGCGCCATGGCACTGGCGTCAATTGAGCTTCATCTCGATCAAAATCTTCCGAAGCACGTGCAGAAATTGGGCAGATATTTTCGCGAACGCCTGGCTGGAATAAAATCAGATAAAATTGGCAACGTGCGGGGCCTTGGACTGATGATCGGCGTCGAGCTTGTCCAGCACGGCGACGAGTCCGGACTTGCAGCCGAAGTCGTACGGCGCGGCCTCAACGAAGGCTTAATATTTCTTGGCGGCGGACCAGACGGCAGTGTGCTTTCGTTCACACCGCCATTCACACTTTCGAGGACCGAGATCGATTACGCGTGCGACAAACTCTACGAATGCTTGCGCTTCGGGTCGGTCTCGTAATCCAGCACAAGTTGTTCGCCGGTATTCGGCTTAATCGTTTCTTCGATGAACTTAATATAAATCGGGTCTTCCTTGAACATCGCGAGCCGATCTTTTGAATCAAAATCCACAGCTACAAAAAAAGGCCACTCGTTCTTAGGATCCAGCCGGCGGCCACATCGCACATTCGTAGCTACCGGAATCTTCAAAAGCTGCATGCGAGTCTGAATCAAGATCTCCTCGAGCCCCTGAACAGTGACTTCCGGTTTAAGTTTATAAAGAACAATGTGGTGAATCATTTGCGGCTCTTCTAATCTTCTGTCCTCGACTCTCCATTATAGATCGCGATCACGCCACTGCGGCGAGAGGGACACTAAAAATTCGTCTAACACTAAGCAAGGAATATCGCTCATGCTAACATGGCGCAAATTAGGTGGGGAGAAATGGCTTGATTCTTGGCAGGAACGATTGGCGTTTCTTGGACGGGAGCGGCTGGTCGTCACCCAACTAGCCGGCTCGCACCGGATTCGGCTAGAAATCTTTGATATTACGGCAAAGGAATCGCGGCTACTGGTGCAGCAATTCGGAGGAGAAATACGCGACCTGAATCGTTCAACTGCGGATTGGGTAAAGAGCGTTGTTCTGAAAAAGCCAATCTCGGTCCGAAGACGTCTTTTCATTCAAAATGATGAACCAGAGGTAAGCTCTGCTTTAGACCCCAACACAATTCATATTCCGGCAAGCCTGGCGTTTGGCACGGGAGACCATGCGACGACCGCTGGATGTCTTCGGTTATTGGTCGATATCGCACCGCGGAACCACTCATGGAATTTTCTCGATGCTGGTACAGGGACAGGAATTTTATCGATTGCGGCCAAGAAATTGGGAGCAGATCGAGTCGTTGCTTTCGATTTTGATCCGGTCGCGATTCGTTTGGCAAAAACAAATGCCCGAATTAATCGAGTAAAAGGAATCAGTTTTCAGGTTGCGGACGTTCTGAAATTTCAATCTCCAACCCAGTTCGATATCGTCGCTGCAAATCTTTATGCAGAGCTGTTTTGCAAGGCAGCACGTCCAATCTGGAGAGCGCTCAGATCATCGGGCTTCCTGATTTTATCGGGAATTCTACGCGATCAGGAAAAAGTAATCGAAGACGTCCTTCACCGCCTGGGCGGTACGATTTGCTGTCGCAGACGCAGAGGGAAATGGGTAACGATGCAGGTAAGCAAGAGGCCCTGGTAGGTCGCAATCTATCGTCCCGCCGCAGCGGCGGGATCGGACAGCCAGAACCATAGAATCATACTCCGCAAGATTCTTGGTTGAAAACGAGGAGAACGCCATATACTCGTGGAGATTCCCGTTATGCAACTTTCCGCTAGAGCCACCAGCCTGACCCCGTCCCTTTCTCTTTCCATTGATAGCAAAGCTAAAGCAATGAAGGCCGAAGGTATCGACATTTGTAGCTTCGGCGCAGGCGAACCGGATTTTGACACTCCTGAACACATCAAAGCTGCCGCGATGGCCGCTCTCGAAGCAGGGTTTACCAAATATACTCCAAGCTCTGGTATACCCGAATTGCGACAGGCTATCGCCGACAAATTGTTGACGGAAAACCATGTCGATTACAAAGCCTCTCAAATCATTGTCAGCGATGGAGCAAAACACTCTTGCTACAACGCAATTGATGCAACTTGCCAAGACGGAGACGAAGTCATCGTCCCGGTTCCCTACTGGCTCAGTTATCCCGAGATGGTTCGGTTGTCCGGTGCGGACCCAATCTTCGTGCAAACCAAAGAAGAAAACGGTTGGAAACTGACTGCCGAAGAGTTCGAAAACGCCATGACGCCTCGGACCAAGATGATCATCTTGAACAGTCCATGTAACCCGACCGGCGCAGTCTATACACGAGAAGAATTACAAGCGATCGCCAACGTCGCGGCTGAAGAAGAGATCTTAATCTTGTCGGACGAGATCTATGAGAAGCTTGTGTACGATGACGTGAAACACGTAAGCATCGCGTCGTTAGGAAAAGAGTTCTACGACCTGGCCATCACAGTGAACGGATTCAGCAAGTCGTATGCAATGACTGGTTGGCGACTCGGCTATCTGGGAGCACCGGAAGCTATCGCGAAAGCGATCGATTCTATACAGAGTCATAGTACATCGAATCCATGCTCTTTTGGGCAGAAAGGTGCACTGGCAGCCATCAAAGGCGATCAACAGCCGGTGAACGATATGCGCGACGAATTCAATCTGCGTCGCGATTACATGGTGGAACGATTTTCCAAGATCCCGAACATCACCTTCGTACGGCCTCAAGGGGCGTTTTACGTGCTCGTCAACGTAAGTAAATTTGGCCTCACATCGCAAAATTTTGCCGATCGGCTTTTGAGCAAGGCCAACGTGGCTGTCGTACCAGGAATCGCTTTCGGCGACGATCGCACGCTTCGATTCAGCTATGCCACAAGCATGGACGTGATCAAGAAGGGCATCGATCGCTTCGAAGAATTTTGCCGGACGTTGTAGTCTGGAGCCCGGCACGTTGGAAATTCCTGGGCGTTGCAAGCGGCGCGCCTCCAGCCCGATGTCCATCCTACGAAAATATTTGGCTGTCTACGGTGTGATGCTACGGAACTCGCTTATCCGCGAGATGAGCTTCAAGCTGAACTTCGTCCTCTGGATGGTCGTTGAAGCACTTTGGTTTGTTGGGCAGCTCGTTTTTATCCAAGTCATTTTCAGCCACGTGGAAAGGATCGGAGACTGGACGAAATGGCAGATGGTCCTGCTCGTCGGAACCCACCAGATCATCAGCCAGGTTTTTCAAGCTTTTTTTTATGTAAACGTTACCAATATCCCGGAGTTAGTACGAACCGGGAAACTGGACTTTGTGCTGCTCCAACCTGTCGACGGCCAGTTTATGACCTCTGTGCGACGATTCGGCCTAGATAGCCTAGTCAACGCGCTGGTAGGGGTAGGAATCGTAATTTATTCGCTTGTGCAGCTTCATGTCACTCCCGGCATAGGGCAGATACTCTTGTATATCGTCACCGTTTGCCTCGGTGTGACAATCCATTACGCAATCATGTTCGGCCTCGCTTCTGTCAGCTTTTGGATTATTCGCGCACAGGGTTTGATGTGGGGCTATTACAACATCATTAATTTGGCGCGCTACCCTGATGCAGTCTTCAAGGGCGTCATGAAATTTGTCTTCAGCTGGCTGGTTCCAGTTATCGTGGTTACTAACGTCCCAACGCGCGTTCTGACGCAGGCATCTGCGACACCTTGGCTGCTCATTGTCCACCTGCTCTGCGTATCTGTTTTGATGCTTCTTTTTTCGCGTTTTGTCTGGCGGATTGCGTCCAGCCGCTACTCCAGCGCAAGTAGCTGACACCTGGATTTTGGCAATGCGATCAGCCAAAATCCGCACCGAAAAAGCGGGTCTCCCCTGACCTCAAACTCCGGGTATTACGCCCGATATCTTTCCCCTTGCGTGGCCGTCTAATTACCGGTATATGTTCGCCCTTCCTAGAACGGGAGTGGCTGGCAAAAAAAACATACGCGCCTTGTTTATTCTTATGGCGAAATCTAAAACACAAAAGAAGGAAACGGTCTCTGCAAACGGCCAGGTCAACTCACGCCGCAGCCAGAAGGCACCGGTAATCAGTTCGAATAGCAGCGGGAACGACGAAAATCTTTCGCCGTTTTTGCGTAAGCAAAAGGGCAAGCTGCTCCAACTTCGGGACAGCCTTCTGGATTCGATGATGGATGTATCTCGCGACACCCTCCGCTCACGAGCCGAGGGCAGCGAAGCTTCAGCCTTTGGTATGCATCAGGCTGACGCTGGGAGCGATGCCTACGATCGCGATTTCGCACTGAGCCTACTCTCCCAAGAGCAAGACGCTTTGTACGAGATTGAAGAGGCTCTGAAACGGGTGGATGCCGGAACCTATGGTATTTGCGAAATGTCCGGTAAGCCGATCCCGCATGCTCGATTGGAGGCGATTCCGTTTGCTCGGTTTACCGTGGAATGCCAAACGCAAATTGAGAAACAGAAGAGAGCCCAACGCGTGCGTCAACCTGTCACCTCACTCTTCGGCCTGACCGAGGATGAAGGAAGCGAAAGCGAAGAGGAAGAGACAGCACCAGAGTCAAAGGAGTAACTAATCATGCCTAGGGACATCATCACTCTCGAGTGCACCGAGGCGAAAGCAGAGGGTAAACCTGCGTCGCGGTACGTGACAACCCGCAATAAGAAGAGCCTGAATACTCCAGGCCGCTTAGAAAAAAAGAAATACAATCCTTTTCTCCGCAGGCACACACTGCACCGGGAGACCAAATAGTCCATGGAACCGAAAACCGCTAAACGCAGATCGAATTTCCGTCGAGCAAACCGAATCATGCCGCGTCGTCGCATCGATATTGCGACGGAGGCGATCGACTACAAGAACCCCGATCTTCTCAAGAAGTTCGTTACCGAAAGTGGAAAAATCCTTCCTCGTAGAGTCACGGGTATGCCGGCACACATGCACCGGAAAATCACCCGCGAAATCAAACACGCGCGCTCGGTGCTTTTGATGAAGTAGTCGTGGCGCTTTCAGCGCCGCGGTGTTCCGTCAACGGCAGCCCCGAATGCTGATATCAGTCTCGCAGTTATGCATAAGCGAGCGCAGCGTCCGGCCCTGGCCCCGGCCAGGCGGAGCGAGCTTGTGAATAACTGCGCCGCCAGCCACAATCGCGCTGGCGCTCGTCCTGCCCTGGCTCGATCACGGTCCCCCCGAAGCTACCACAAGATGGTCTCCGAAAGACTACCGGCCGAGCCAGTGGCCCTTGCTCCGACATCTGATAGAAAGAAGCCTCGAGAAGGCCATTATATCAGCTCGATGGACGGCAGGGCAAAGCGACGTAAAAACCAACCGCACAAAAAACAGACCATGAACGACTCCGAGCAGTGGCAACAATATCGGGCATTTGGTGGTTTGGATTGGGCAAGCCAGCAGCATTGTGTCGTCGTTGTTAACCAGGCAGGCAAAGTCATCGAAGAGTTCGAAATCGAGCACTCAGCTTTAGGGTGGAAGAAGTTTCGGGAAAAGCTCCAGCCTTACGGCTCGATTCCTTTTGCCATCGAGACCACTCAGGGGGTGGCGGTCGAGCAACTCTTGGAAGCTGGTATGATCGTTTATCCGCTCAATCCCAAGAGCGCTCAAGCCTACCGGGAGCGCAAAGCCCCCAGCGGAGTCAAAGATGACTGGCTGGATGCCTGGAGTTTTGCTGATGCCTTACGCGTCGATGGTCATGGCTGGAAAGCGCTTCGTCCAGAAGAGCCGCTGATTAAGGAGTTGCGTTTGCTTTGTCGCGATGAAGTCAGTCTCATCGAGCAACGCACCGCCTTTATTGAGCAGTTACGCCATGCCTTGGCCGAATATTATCCGGCGGCTTTAGAAGCCTTTGAGGATTGGACCAGTGTCTCGGCCTGGATGTTTTTGCAGCGCTTCCCTAGCCCAGACTCACTGGCTCAGGCCGGCAAACGCAAATGGCAGAATTTCCTGCACAGTCGGCGCCTGTGGGGCAGCGAACAGGGGCCTCGGCGCATGGAAATTTTCGCTCGAGCCTGCCAATTTGCCAGCAGCCCACCGACCACTAAGGCCAAGAGTCTTTTGGCCTTGAGTCTAGTGCAGATGCTCTTTGCAGTCGAAAAACAACTAGTGCTCTATCGTCAGCGAATCGAAGAGCTCTTTGCTCGTCATCCCGATCATGATCTGTTCGGTTCTTTGCCTGGCGCTGGACCCAAAATC
>JBKPBY010000085.1:0-21823 GCA_046727075.1 bacterium
GAAGTCTCTTTGTTCTGACGCAGTTTCTGGCATACCTCGAATCCGTCCATTTGCGGTAGCATCACATCTAGAATAATGGCGTCTGGCCGCGACTCTCGTGCGATTTGCAGACCCGAAAATCCCGTGGAAGCAGTCAGGACCCCAAAACCGGTCCGATGCAAGTGGTGCCGGACCAGATCGACTACATCGGGTTCATCGTCGACGACAAGAATCGTGTCTCGCATCCGTTGAGAGGGTAGCGGAAACGCCGTAACGGGCAAGCCTTGGAGCGGCCCGAGCTAAAGAATTCAAGAAAATTGAGAACAACTTTTGAACAGCGCTCCAGGAACCCTGTCTAACTTCATTGGTTAAGGCGATCCGGGTTTGCGCACGAATCTCTCGACTTCTACTCCTTGGCGTGCGCAGCCCGGGTCATTTTTTTGTGTACTGGCGCCAGGACCCAATCCTGAAAGCATTTGGATTTATCCGCGTCAGTCATAAGTGCCTGGCATTCTCCATCAGATCGGTATCACGTCCAACTTTTCCCCTAGGCGCAGCTGACCGTATTTGATCTTGATCACCGGGTGAAGGGCTCCCGTCGTGATCGTTTGCTCGAAACTTCCCCATCCTTCGGCGGCGGCAAAAGCGGCCTTGAACGTTGCGGCTGAAGAGTTTGCCCGCAACAGCCTTCCCATTAGCAGTCCGCCAGCGGTTAGAGCTTATCTAACCTTTGTTTTTATCCTCGCGCTTGCTTATTACCCATCGTTTTGTAGAGCATGCTCTGGATCGTATCGATAGGACCTAATAGGACCAATGGGACCGATGCCCCCTTATATTCGTGAGTGCTAAATCTTACATCGCTTGCGATCTTGGAGCTGAGAGCGGACGTGTTGTGCTCGGAGAGCTCTTATCAAACAGGATCAACCTTAAAGAGGTACATCGCTTTTTGACCGGCCCGACAGTTGTGCGAGGAAGTCTACGCTGGGATATCCTCAAGTTCTTCGAAGAAATCAAAAGGGGCCTTTCAGCCATCCATCGCGATCATGAAACTCCGGCCGGAGTTAGTGTCGATGCTTGGGGCGTCGACTATGCGTATATGAGTCGGACGGAACCTTTGATCGGACTTCCTTTCCATTATCGAGATAATCGGACTGATCGAAGTTATCCCGCGATGTTAAAGAAGGCAGGGCGCGATCTCATTTTTCAGGAGACCGGCATTCAATTCATGCAGATCAACACGCTGTACCAAATGTACGACGATGTTCTTTCCCGACCGTCCTTGCTGGAGATCGCAGACCATTTCTTGCCAATTGCAGATTATTTTAATTTCTTGCTGAGCGGCGAAGCAGTCGCGGAGCTGAGCAGCGCTAGTACGACGCAGATTTTCAACCCACGGAAAGGCGCGTGGTCAGAACCAGTGATGCAGCATCTGGGTTGTCCCGAGAAACTTTTCCCGTCAGTTGTTTGTTCTGGAACGCTTCTGGCGCCATTGGCCAATGAGATAGCGTCGGAGACCGGACTCACTGGCTGCCGAGTCTCTGCCAGCTGCTCGCACGATACTGGCGCCGCAGTCGCTGCGGTTCCGGCAAAAGGAAAGAACTGGGCGTTCATTAGCTCCGGTACCTGGTCTCTCATCGGTGTGGAAACCAGTGACCCGAAAATTGACGATGCCTCGCGTAACGCCAATTTTACCAACGAGCTCGGGTACGCAGGCAGCGTCCGGTTCCTAAAAAATATCATGGGTCTCTGGTTGCTCCAAGAGACGCGGCGCGACTTGGCAGCGGTGGGACTCGATTTAGATTACGCAGACTTGAACTTAGCTGCTGCGGCCGCTCCAGCCTTGCGTTCGCTTGTATACCCGAACCACGACGAATTCTTGAAACCGGGAAATATGATCGAAAGAATTCGGTCGTTTTGCAAAGCGACTGCTCAGACCACACCTGAGACACCGGGCGAAATCGCACGATGCATTCTGGAAAGCTTGGCTCTGTCGTATGCAGACGTTATCGATCAGCTTCGAATCACGTTCGGCTTTCAGATCGATTCCCTACACATTGTTGGAGGCGGCAGCCAAAGTAAGCTTTTAAACCAGCTTTCGGCGGATGCCACGGGACTCCCGGTACTCGCAGGGCCGGTAGAAGCAACCGCGCTTGGGAATGTTTTAATCCAGGCGGTAACGGATGGCGAGCTCGCGTCGCTCAGCGAGATGCGCCAGATCATTCGAAATTCGTTTTCAATTGAACGATTCGAGCCGATTCGCAGCGATCAGTGGATGGCTGCGCTAGAACGTTATAGAAGTATCATCAGACAATGAATCAGCGTTTCAAACATGTGAATTACCTGTGGGATGATGCTCAGGCCGCCACTTTGGATCCAGTCGGTCGCTTGATCTATCGCTCGAATTTGTTGGGCGCCGACCTGCGGATCACCAACACAGGAGGTGGAAATACATCATCGAAGATCGAGGAAAAAGATCCTTTGACCGGCGAAGTCACCCCGGTGCTGTGGGTGAAAGGCTCGGGAGGCGATCTCCGAACGTCGAAGCGCGAAAACTTCGCGAGCCTGACGATGTCAGGGCTGGAACGCCTCCGCACAATTTATCAGAAGTCGCCAAACAACGGTCCGAAGAGCGCTGCAGAAGATGCAATGGTCGACGCTTATGCACACTGTACTTTCAACTTAAACCCGCGCGCATCGTCGATTGACACACCGCTGCACGGATTTGTTCCGTTCAAACATGTCGATCACACCCATCCCAACGCCGTTATCGCCATAGCCGCGTCCAAAAACGGAGAAAAACTGACTCGCGAGATTTATGACGAAGAAGTGCTTTGGACCCCGTGGCAACGTCCTGGGTTCGATCTTGGGCTACGCCTGGAAGCGTTATGTAAACAATTCCCGAACGCGAAGGGAGCGATTCTCGGCCAGCATGGCCTCATCAATTGGGCGGATGACGATAAGGCGTGTTACCAGCTCAGCCTCGAATTGATTGAGCGCGCAGCGGCTTTTATTGCAGGGCGAGACAAAGGAAAAGCGACGTTTGGTGGCCAAAAATACGAACGCCTCGATCCAACCGTCAGGGATGAATTGTTGATCGATCTTCTGCCCTGGCTTCGAGGTCAAGTGAGCCAACAGCACCGTTTCATCGGCACCGTGCAAACAGACGAAAACATGCTGCGCTTCGTAAATAGTGTGGACGCACGACGTCTGGCTGAACTCGGGACTTCGTGCCCCGATCATTTTCTGCGCACCAAAATCAAACCGCTTTATGTCGAGTGGGACCCTGCCAGAAAGAACCTCAAGCAGCTTAAAGAGCTTTTGCAACAGGGACTGACCAAATACAGAAGCGATTACCGCGCGTATTACGACGCTTGCAAACATCCGGATTCGTCGGCAATTCGGGATCCTAACCCGACAGTCATCCTGATCCCTGGGTTTGGGATGATCGCTTGGGGAAAGGACAAGAGCGAGTCACGTGTGACCGCAGAATTCTACAATTGCGCCGTCGAGGTCATGCGTGGCGCCGAAACACTCGACGAGTACATCGCTCTTCCCAAACAGGAAGCTTTTGACATCGAATACTGGCAACTGGAAGAAGCGAAACTGCGGCGCATGCCGCCGGAAAAAGAGCTCGCTAGAAAGATCGTCGTCGTTGTCGGAGCGGGAAGCGGTATCGGCAAAGAACTTGCGCTCCGGCTGATTCGAGAGGGAGCACACCTGGTTAGCGCTGATCTCCACGAAGACGCAGCGAAAGTTACAGCATCAGAAATCAACAATAAACTCGGCCCTGGAATTGGCGTGGCCGGCTCGGGCATTTCTGGCTGTGGTGTCTCGATTGCAGTAAAGGCCGATATCTCTGAACGCGAAAGCATCCGCCAACTGTTCCGGCAAACGGTTCTGGCCTATGGCGGGTTCGACAGTGTGGTCGTGACAGCGGCAGTGTTTTTCTCGCCTGACGCTACCGGTCGCATCACTGACGAAAAATGGGAGGCGACACTAAGTATCAATATCATCGGCTCACACCTGGTCGCCGATGAAGCGCGCAAGATTTTTCGCGAACAGGGGTTCACCGGTACGCTGGTTCTGACTTCCAGCGCAAACGCGATCGTAGCGAAGAAAGGAAGCCTGGCTTATGACGTCAGCAAGGCCGCAGTGAACCATTTGATCCGTGAACTAGCGATCGAACTGGGGCCTTTGGTTCGGGTGAATGGCGTTGCCCCTGCGACAGTTGTCAAAGGGAGCGCAATGTTTCCGCGAGAGCGCGTTATAGCGTCACTGCAAAAATACGAAATCCCTTTCACCGAACAGGATTCGACCGAGAGTCTCACGGAAAAACTCGCGCAGTTTTATGCCGATCGCACATTGACCAAGAGTCCAATTACGCCCAGCGACCAGGCGGAGGCCTATTTCCTTCTAATCTCCGATCGCCTTAGCAAAACGACCGGCCAAATTCTCGCGGTAGACGGGGGCTTACCGGAAGCATTTCTGCGTTGAGGGATAGGGTCACGCTGGAGGGCGGCACGGCCTGCCACCAGCACGAGATCGCGATGAATCGCGACCCTATCGGCCGAGGGCATAAACAACCAGGCCTATAACCCCAAATGGGTATTTCCGTGAGAACTCACGACTTTCCACAGCCCATTGATCCGTCGCAGCAGATCAGTATCGACGCCGATCAAAGCATGCTGGGGCGGAGGTGGAGCATGTACCCACTCCACTACCGCTAAGGCCAGATCCGGCTGTACCAGCAGCACTTGTATTCGGCTCGCCGTGACATGCCCCATGTGGGCCGGGTTCCGGTAGCTGCGTAGGTATACTTCTCGCAATTCTTGCCAACCAGTGTAGCGGTCGGCGTCTACTATCAGCAATAGATCGGGTGACTTCCAAAAACAATCCAGGTAACCCCCCATATCGTGGGCATTCCACCGCTCGTATAAAAGGAGCTCCGCGTCATAAACCTGTCGCGCCGTCAGGTAATGCTCGGTCGGAGAGGCTGGTGGCGGTGCAATCGAATCGAAATCCCAGGCTTTGGCAGTGGCGCCAAAGAAGAGCATCCCAACAGCGATGACGAGGGTCCGGATGGAGGCGGTACAGAGCATTAGTAACAGGCGCCCATTTCAGATCTTATGGTTTCTTTAATTCTTCCATGAACGGCGTTTTTTCTCCGGGCTTGAAGCGCAAATCGCAAGATTTTGCGTTTCCGGTGTCTCCGCTGGTATGTGGGCGGACGTTTCCTTACGAATTCGCTGCGTATGGAGGGCGGTGCCGCCGCCGCGGGACCGCCGAATTCTATCTGCAGGTCCGCGCTCGATAGACGCATGACGGCGGAGACTCGTCCACCAGATCGCCTGTGTCGCCGTGGGGTTCGTCGGCAGGGTCCTCCTTCGCCAAGGCTACGGCGGGACAAGCTCTGCCGCCCTATAACTGGACATCGTGACCTCCGCGGACAATGTTAACCTCATCCATGACGTTCGCCGACTTGTTCCGTTCATCGAATCGTCCTGCCAGCCGCGCAATCAACCGGTTTCGAGCTCTGCTCGAACCGATGACAGACGCCCAGCTCGAGAAGCTTGCCCGGGAGTCGGCGGCTATCACACGCAGATTTTTTGGCCGGACCATGCGGTTGTTCGCGCCTTTGTATGTTTCGAATGAGTGTATCAACAACTGTCATTACTGCGGATTTTCGCGCGATAACCCGATCCTGCGGGTCACCCTGTCTGTTGATCAGATTGAGAAGGAGGTCAGATACCTCGCCCGGCAGGGATTCAGGAATATCCTCTTGGTTTCAGGCGAGCACCCAAAATTCGTCTCGAATGGCTACCTGGCTGATGTCGTTCGAAGAGTAACCAGCCTGGTCCCCTCCGTTTCGCTCGAGGTGGGCCCGATGGAGACGGAAGATTATCGGCCTCTCATCGCGGCGGGGGCAGAAGGACTCGTCGTTTATCAGGAAACATACAATCGCGAAATCTACGCGGAACTCCATACTTCAGGACCGAAAAGAGACTTTGATTGGCGCTTGGAATGTCCGGAACGGGCGTATGCGGCTGGCTTCCGTCGCATTGGAATAGGTGCCCTGCTCGGGCTTGCCGAATGGCGATCGGATGCCATCGCGTTGGCCGAACATACTGAGTTTCTGCTGCGAAAATGTTGGCGATCGCAACTCACAGTTAGTCTCCCACGAATTCGCCCAGCCGCCGGCGGATTTCATCCACGTTTTGCATTTTCCGATCGTGACCTGGTTCAACTGTTGTGCGCTCTGCGTGTTACTTTTCCTCAAATCGGCCTCGTGCTGAGCACTAGAGAATCAGCTGTTTTGCGGGATGCCCTGATGCCCCTGGGGATAACACTGATGAGCGCCGGGAGCCGAACCGAGCCAGGGGGATATACCGGTCAAGGAAAAGAGTCACTACATCTGACTGTCAAAGGTCGCATCACCGATTCGATCTGTACGAAGAACGGTTCAGACGGCGAACTCGCAAATCGTGCCGGCGCCAAAGCGGAGTGCCAATTCGAAGTTGAAGATCACCGGTCGCCTGAAGAAGTCGTTCATGCACTTCGCGCTCACGACCTCGAACCGGTGTGGAAAGATTGGGACACTGCGATTCTTGGTGTATGAAGTTGATGTTGAACGGAGAGCTCCGGGAGATCTCTGAGAGCAAAACAGTTTCCGACCTGTTGGGCTCACTCGGGCTTGCTGAAAAGCTTGTCTTGGTCGAGCAGAACGGCCAGGCGGTTCCGCGCGAAAATTTTTCTGCCACCTCAGTAAAAGATGGGGATAAAATTGAGATCGTTCGGATGGTTGCCGGGGGATAATGCCAAGAATCGCCCAAGAAACAGTTGAACAGGTTGCAGCGGCCTCAAATATTGTTGAGGTAATAGGATCTTATTTCCCGTTGAAACGGGCTGGCTCACAATTCCGAGCATTGTGCCCGTTCCACCAGGAGAAGACTCCTTCGTTTTACGTCAATCCGGCAAAGCAAAATTTTTATTGCTTCGGATGCGGCGCAGGAGGTGCAGTCTTCCAGTTTTTGATGCAGTATGAAAATGTCGATTTTCCTGAATCGGTTCGAAGACTCGCGTCGCGCGCCGGAATACCGATTGTCGAAGAGGAGTCCAGTGCGCAGGAAGAAGAACGGCTGAGTCAACGGAAACGGCTGCTACGACTCCATTTCGAGGCAGCCGAATGGTTCCATCGAAACCTTTTACGCACTAAAGCGGCGGACCACGCGCGAGCCTATATGAAAAGCCGCGGCTTGGATATTGGGATCGCCAAGAATTGGCAAATTGGCTACGCGCCGAATACCTGGAATGCTTTTACATGTTGGGCGACCGAGGCCGGCTTTAAACGAGAAGAAATCGACGCGAGCGGACTGGTAAAACCTCGCGACGAGAACAACCCGAAAGCAGGAACATACGATCGATTTCGCGATCGCCTGATCTTCCCGATCTGCAACGATGTTGGTGAGGTAATTGCTTTCAGTGGTCGAATCCTCGATCCGAAAGCGGCAGGCGGAAAATACATCAACTCTCCTGAGACCCCCATCTTTTCCAAGGGCAGCATCTTATTTGGTTTGCACAAATCGAAACGCGCGATTGCGTCCGCTCGCCAGGCCATCGTCTTGGAAGGCCAGCTCGACTTAATTATGACTTTCGAAGCGGGCATCCAAAACGTTGTGGCGCCCCAGGGCACCGCGCTGACAGAAAAGCATGCGAGATTGCTTCGACGTTTTTCGGATGAGACAATTCTACTCTTTGACTCAGACAGAGCTGGAGAGAGAGCCGCAGAACGGGCACTCGAAGTCTTGTTGGGCGCCGGACTGCAGGTTCGAATCGGCAGATTACCGGCAGGCGAAGATCCTGATTCAATGATCCGGAAATCCGGTGCTGACGCTTTCAAGCAACAGGTAGAAACGGCCGAAGATTTTTTTGATTTCCAGATGCGACATAACTCTAGCGTTGCGGGGCTCGGGACGACGGCTGGAAGAGTAGCGTTCGCTCGAAAAATGGCGCAATTCGTAACTTTGATTCCGGACGCCGTTCTGCGCGATACAGTGATCAGCCGTCTGACGGCTCGTCTTAGTATTTCCAGAGATGCGTTTGCGCAAATGATCCAAGCGCAAGTGCGCGCGCCTCGTCCAACCACAGATGAACCGCGTGCAGAGGCGCTCAAAGCGCCGCGTCACGATATCGCGGTTATCTGCAAAGCCGCACTGACTGAACCAGAATTGCTCGGAAAAATTCGGGCCCAGCCGTGGGAATCGGTTCTGCGGTACGTTGATGGCGCTGAGCTGCTCACAAAAATACTGGGCTCCGACCTGCAGATCGAAGAGCTGGCCAGTCTTGGCGGCTTTTTCGCCTCTCTGCCGCAAGGCGAAGCGGCTCAACTTTCTCAAATTTTAGCAAATCGAGAATTAAACTCTGAGATGGGTGAACTTTTTTGGAGAGAATTTGCCATTTCTGAACTCGAACGCCGCCGCCTGGAGCTCGAGGCGCTACAGAGACTTCGGTCAGACGATAGCTCTGCGTGCGATCAGGCTGTGCAAGAGCTCAAAGAAGTCCTTGACCTGGAAACTCGCATCACTGATATTTCGCGACTTCCGAGCCGGGCACCCTAAGTACCAAGTGCAACCTCTGATCACACTCCCCCTCCTTTCCCTGGCGGAACTGCATCCAACGTCTTTGTAGCTGGATATGGCAAAACGCACCTCCAAAAAATGGCCCAAGTCAAAATCTGCCAAGCCTAACAAAAAGGAGAAAAAGCCGCGACCCACCAAGCAAAAAGGCAAGTCTCAACCGCCGCCGTCTAAACGAAAGGCAGCTGCCGCTAAGAAACCGGCCAATCTGCCGGTTCAGGCTTTTCCGGCACTTGCGATAGCTTCAACAAATGGTTCAACGTTAGCCGCCCACGTTCCGACAGAAGTCGATCTTCAGGGACGGCTCCGTGAGATGGTAAAGCTTGCCAAAGAGCAAGGCTACCTCACGTACGATGACATCAACGAGGCGCTACCCGAAGGAATGGTTGATCCCGACGAAATGGAACAACTTATCGGACGATTGCGTTCCATGGAAGTCGATATCATCGACGCTTCGGAAGTAGACCGGTACAAAGACGGAAAAAAAGACACGGACGACGAGGAAGAAGAAAAGGATCAGAAACTCGATATCCTCGACGATCCGGTCCGGATGTATCTCAAGCAGATGGGGCAAGTCCCGCTGCTTACAAGAGAGCAGGAAGTCGAGATTTCGAAAAGAATCGAAGCTGCCGAATTGATGGTGAAGAAGTTCATCAACCGGTTCGGTTTCACCTTTGCTGCCCATCTGGATCTTGCACAGAAACTAATCGAAGGGCGCGAACGTTTTGATCGGGTCATACTCGACAAAAAAATCGAAAGTCGCGAGCGCTATATGAAGGCGCTGCCGAGATTATGCACACAACTCGAACGTGCCGGTGCTGAAACCAACGCTCTCTATCGGAAATCGGCTGACCCTCACGGAGCCGGCAAAGAGAGCGCGCTACGATCCGAATTTCAGAAGGCACACAATGCATTGATGCGGATTTTCCCGCGCTTCTATTTTAAGCAGAAAGTCACTGAAGAATTTGTTCAACTGGCCGACGACCACATCCGCCTGCTGAACAACCTGGAAAATGATATCCGGCGGCTTGAGCACAGTTCTAACGCGGCGAAGCTGGCAGAACAAAAAGCGCGCCTCCGCGAACTTGAATATCGGCTTTGGCTAAAGCCGGCAGACTTCGCCAAGCAATACTACGAGCTAAAAGATTGGCTTAAGAAAGCGTTGCGAGCCAAGACCGAGATGGTTGAAGCGAATCTGCGGCTCGTTATTTCTATAGCCAAAAAATATACCAACCGTGGGTTGTCGTTCCTTGATCTGATTCAGGAAGGGAACATGGGCCTCATGAAGGCCGTCGAGAAATTTGAGTATCGAAGAGGCTACAAATTCTCGACCTACGCAACGTGGTGGATTCGCCAAGCCATTACGCGCTCAATTGCGGATCAGGCGCGCACGATCCGGATCCCGGTCCACATGATCGAGACGATCAACAAGCTGATGCGAGTCCAAAAACAATTGGTCCAGGAATATGGCCGGGAGCCGACTCCCGAAGAGGTAGCCGAAGAGATACAACTACCGGTTGAGAGAGTTCGGGCAGTGCTGAAGATGGCGCAACAGCCGATTTCCCTTCAATCGCCGGTTGGCGACAGCGAGGACACGAATTTTGGGGATTTTATTGAGGATAAAGGCGCGGAAAACCCGAGCGATATGACGGCGATCGTCATGTTGCGCGAAAAAATCAAAGACGTTCTCGATACGCTTACCGAACGCG
Organism: bacterium; assembly: GCA_046727075.1. Taxonomy (GTDB): domain Bacteria; phylum Verrucomicrobiota; class Verrucomicrobiia; order Chthoniobacterales; family JAFAMB01; genus JBKPBY01. The sequence goes on from JBKPBY010000085.1 coordinate 10,322, forward strand.
AACGCCAAGTCCTCGAGCAACGTTTCGGCCTTGTTGACGGTTACAGCAGGACTCTCGAAGAAGTCGGCCGCCAGTTCCGGGTCACCCGTGAACGAATTCGTCAGATTGAAGCGAAAGCTCTGCGCAAAATGCGCCACCCGACCCGGATCCGGCAACTTGAAGGATTCTTGGAAGCAAGCGATTAGGCAACCACATCGCTTTCGAATGCCTTCGCGGCGTTTGTTTTTGGAGGCTATCTCAGAAGTCGCGACGCGACGAGCGTTTTGGCCTTCTCAAATGAACCATATCGGCCAGTTCGTCACCCCGAGTCCACCTTTCCTGGGACGGGTCCCCTGAACTCACTTGGTCCTGAAGGGCGCCGCGCAATTCCTCCTTGAGAAATTACCGCTTTGTGGGTAACCTCCCGCATCAGCGGTCGTTAAAAAAAGGGAGACTTGGGGGGCCACGGTGACGTGAAACTTTGCACGTTTTGTGGTGTTCAATCTAGGCAATGAACGAGCCGGAACGCGATCAATTGTGGGAGTTGCTGGGGAAAGCGAAGACCTCCGAGCCGTCGCATTTCTTTGTAGCCAAGGTAATGGCTTCCGTTCGTCGGGTCGAAGATGAACGCCGCGCCTTTTGGCGGAATTGGCTTCGCTTTGGGCTTCCAGGTGCGGCCGCTGGGGCAGCTGCTGTCTGTTTGACTTTTCTGACCGTCCGAACAGAACCAAAGATCGAACCAAAACCGGTAACCGTTGCACAAACTGAGCCCAGTGACCTCGAGTTAATTGCCAATCTAGATTCGGCGCTTTCCTCAGAGGAATCTTCCGTATGGGTCGATTCTTCTGCTCACTGATTTTCCTGGGCGCGACAATCTTGGCAGGGCAGGCTCAACAAGCTTCCCCTTCTCCAGCCGCTGCGCAGACCCCTCAGGCTTCACCAAGCGGTTCGGCCGCCGCGTCCGCAGTTCGGTTTGAATCCTTCCGGCGGGCGGTAGAACAGCTTTCTCCGGACCAACAACAAAAATTTCTCCAAAGTCTTCGTCGCTCCCAGTCACCCGGTGATCCGAAGGAAACCGCTCGGATGGAGGGACTGCACAAAATGTTTCAGCAGCTCTCCCCTGATCAGCAGCAAAAGATCGTTCAAAATCTGCACCGCTGGCAGGCTCTTAGCGAAGATGAGCGAGAAGATTTGCGCCGGCGGGAACGAATCCGAAAAGAAAAACAGGAAGCGTCGACCAATGAAGCGTATCAAAAATCTGGTTTACAGCTGAACGAAGAACAGCGAAGCCAATTCGGCAAACGTTACATTCAGGAGCGCAAAAAGTTGGAGGAGCAGCTGCAACGCGATACACAGGAAAAACGCCAGCAGGGAAACGCCGCCATTGTGGAAGAGCTGAAAAAAGAGTTCAGCAAACAACCATCCGCTAACCAACTGCCTCAGCATTAGCCCGGGAACTTGCAAAAAGGGTGGGCGTCTTTGAGCTCTCCCCTACCTGTTCTCAAATCCGTTCGCGGTCAGTTTCAGGTGCGCCAAATCCAGCCCCAGTGCCGTTTGCGTCCAGATCCAGGCCGCGTGTTTCATCCGCTCAGGCAAGAGCGCGACGCCGAGCCGGATGGTAATCCGCGGCGTGATAGGAGCTGCGCACGAGTGGGCCTGAAGCTACGTATTCGAATCCCTTCTGCTCGCCGATTCCCTTATAGAGTTGGAATGTTTCCGGACGGATGTACTCGACGACAGGCAGGTGGTTTGGAGTCGGCCGCAGATATTGTCCCAGCGTGAGAACTTGGACGCCGGCCTCGCGAAGGTCGTCCATCGCCTGGAAAAGCTCAGTCTCAGTTTCGCCCAAACCGAGCATGATTCCGCTCTTGGTCACTACGGGTGGATCCAACTCTTTCGCGCGCTTCAATACCTGCAGAGAGCGCCTGTACTTTGCTCGGGAACGCACCAGCGGCGTCAGGCGTTCGACCGTTTCCAGATTGTGATTAAAAATATCCGGTTTTGCGTTCAAGGCGGCCTGCAACGATTCGGTCTTGCCATTGAAATCCGGCGTAAGCACTTCGATCACAATCTCCGCATCCATCGTTCGGATTGCCCGGATTGTTTCGGCAAAATGATTTGCTCCCCCATCCGCCAAATCGTCGCGAGCCACAGCAGTAATCACGACGTGCTTCAGCTTCATCCTCCGAATCGCCTCAGCTACGCGGGCAGGTTCTTCGTTGTCAAGTGCGAAGGGCTTCGCTGTCGACACAGCGCAAAATCCACATGCTCGCGTGCAGCGTTCGCCGGCAATCATGAAGGTCGCGGTCCCTTGGCTCCAGCACTCCCATCGGTTGGGACATTGTGCCGATTCGCACACCGTGTGCAGGCGCAAATCAGAGATCAGCGCTTTGGTGGAAAAAAAGACCGGGTTCGACGGTAAACGCACCTTGATCCAGCTCGGTTTCTGGGCTTGGTGCAACGAGGGATCGATTTTCGAACAAGACATCAGTGGCTCCAAGGTACGTAGAAGGATCCGCGAACACAAGTCGCCTGGTGGTTGAAGAGCAGCGCTCCGAAAACAAAAAACGCCCGGCTCTGCCGGGCGTTCCATGACAACGCAAAATCTCAGGCTAACGCTTGGAGAACTGGAACCGTTTGCGGGCACCAGGTTGACCGGACTTCTTACGCTCTTTCATGCGCGGATCGCGGGTCAGAAGACCCTCTTCTTTTAGAGCCGGTCGCATCGTCGCATCCTGCTCGAGCAATGCGCGAGCAATGGCGAGGCGAACAGCGCCGGCCTGACCACTGATTCCACCACCTGTCGCCTTAACTTCAACGTCCAGCGTATTGCTCGTCTTCGTAACTTCCAGTGCCTTGAGAACGGCAAACTGCAGGGAGGGCGTTGGAAAATATTCCTCGAGGGAGCGACCGTTGATTTCAATTTTGCCCGACCCTGGGGTCACGCGAGCTTGTGCAACTGCCGTCTTACGACGGCCCGTAGCGGTAAATACCTCTGCCATAGTTTGTGAAAATTCAGTGAACCGGAATTGGCTGTTGAGCCTGGTGTGGATGCTCTTCCCCGCGGTACACCTTGAGCTTCGTGTATAAAGCCCGTCCGAGACGATTGTGAGGAATCATCCCCTTGACCGCATGTTCAATCAATAACTCGGGGCGCCGTTGACGCCGATGCGCCGCAGTCTCCGATTTGTGGCCGCCGACGTAGCCCGAAAAGCTCATGAAACTTTTTTGAGTCTCCTTCTTACCGCTCAAAAGCACCTTCTCTGCATTGATCACAACCACAAAATCGCCAGTATCAACGTGCGGCGTGAAAATCGCCTTGCCCTTGCCCCGCAACAGATTTGCAACCTTGACAGCGACACGACCCAAGGGTTGGTTTTTCGCGTCAACGATACACCATTTTCGCTCGATCTCGCTCGCTTTGGCCGAAAACGTCCTCATAAAGGTTTCTCTCGAAAAAGAGCGCTGAATCTATGTCTGGAGCTTTAGCGTGTCAACGAGGATTTCTGCCCCCCCGCTCCCAGAGCGAAATTCGAACCTTATCTGACTGCATGAAAGCTAATTTTGTTGTTCCGGCTCTTCTGTTCGCCACATTTGTTACCCTTTCCTGTCTTCCGGCGTTCGGTCAGGACATTTCCAAGCTGATTGAGAAAGCTGACAAGCTGGATCTTCAGGAGGAAAAAGATGCCGCGATCCAAACACTGAAACAGGCCGAGCAGATCAATCCGCAAGACCCAAGAGTTCTAATCCGGCTTTCCGAGGATTATTCAGACAAGGTCGATTTGGCAACCGATCGATCGCAAAAACTGAGTTTTGCCAAGCTGTCGCTCGAGTACGCTAAACGGGCTGTACAGCTCGCACCTGACAATTCAGATGCCCATAGTGCCTTGTCGGTGGCGTACGGCAGAATGACCGATTTCGTCGGGAATCGGACGAAGATGGAGTATTCGAAGATCATCAAGTCGGAAGCCGAGCGCGCCGTTGAGCTGAATCCCAGGAATGATAACGCCCTGTTTGTGCTAGCGCGATGGAACCTTGATATGTCCACGCTGAACCCGATCTTAAAAGGTATTGCGCAGCTAATCTACGGACAGATGCCTTCGGCATCGCAAGACAAGGCTCTCGAATATTTCCGGCGTTCAATCGCGGCTGCGCCCCAACGCATCCGTTATCGCGCCGAGTATGCGAAAGCTCTCGAGCAATTAGGCAGACCTCAAGAAGCGAAAGCTCAATGGCAAAAGGTCCGCCAGCTAAAGCCCATTGATTCCGCAGAACGGGAATATCAAGCGGAAGCGGCGAAAAAGTAGGGGCTGTAAAACTACACACGCAGGCTCTCTCACCTGATCGGTAGGGCTAAGCTTTAGCTCAGCCCTACCGACGCCAAAACCATCCTTGGCGATCTTAATCCGACTTCCTAAACACCACCGCCAGCCATCCAAAAAGCATCCCAAAGCCGCCCAACGGCGTAATCAGAGCGATCCATTTCAAGTTGGTAAGAGCCAACGCATACAGCGAGCCGCTGAACAAAATGACGCCCGCGAGAATCAAATAGTAAGCTAACCGCGGCAGCGGTCGCCAGCCGCCCAGCACCAAAAGCACGACCGCATGCACGAGATGGTAGAAAACCGCCGTGTGCCAGAATTCGGTCGTTCCAAGCTTTGCCAACATTTCGCGAAGCATGTGCGCCCCAAAAGCGCCGAAGAAAACGCCGGTGAATCCTAGTAAGCCGGCAATGATTGTTGCCTGTCGGTTGTTCATGAAGCAAATCGGGAACGGACCCAAGGAGTTTTCAAAAACCAAGCCACAAAAAGTCCAGCCAGAAACAACTCAAACGGGAGCGTTGAACCGTACGGCACCCGGGCGCTTGGATTTGCCAGGTTCGTCCAGACAAGCGGAGCCACTTGTAGAAAGAGAAAAAGAAGTAAGAAGGAGTATTCTTTGAGCCCCCTCTGTAAAGCGACGTATGCGCCGCCCAAAGCAAGAAGATACAAGATCGGCGCCCGTTCCATCGTGATTGGAATTCTAAAGTAGACGTTCCTCAACCCATGCCAGATGCGCCCAACAACATCATAAAGGTTGTGATGTTCAACGTAGTCCCGCCAGGTATACGCGGGATAGCTCTCGCCGACATGCCCGGCCGCATAAGTGTCTACCCACATGAAATTCTCGAGGTAGCCGTGATGAAATGGCTCGCCGTAATAAATCAGCCGAGGCACCCAGCTCGGCGATGCCACAACGAGGAAAATGATGCCCGCTAAAAGGTAGGAGCCCAAAAATCCTCCTAACCAACGCGGAAACGATATGCCTTTCGCTAGTTTCTCTCGGCAATCTAATAGATCAGCCAATGCCAGCGTTCCCAGCGCAGTGGCGGCCATGAAAAGGCCGTTTGGCCGAGCCAGATAATCTAATCCAACCCAAAACGCACAGCTGAATAACCAGCCGCGTTTCTGTTCCCGCAGATAGCGCAGAAAGCAATAGATGGCGAAAACAGTCATCAACAGATGCGTCGGTTCCGTCAGAAGCCGCGCCGTGATCAGACGATCCATGAAGGGATTCGCGGCCAAGCCTAAGGCCGCAACGCAGGCAGCTAGTGGGCTCTCATTGAGTTTCGTGACCAGAACGTAGATGGCGAGAATCGATGCCGACGCCAATAGAACGTTAACAACCCCGAGAAAAAAGCGATCGCCGTTGCCAATCCTGGTCGCTACCGCCAGAAGCGCAGGATACAACGGTTGACGATGAGGCCTTTGGCGCACGTACCCCATCGAGAAGTCTCCTCGAGCAAAATCATTCGCAATATCAACATAGTGAACCGAATCACTCGAAACTAGCCGATCGCTCGTCTTCGGATGGCTGGCATTCTTTGACAAGATGGTGAGGCAAATGACCAAATGGACGACCAGCAAAATCGTGATAAACAGCTGCGGGCCAAATCGTTTTGAGCGGCCATTCTGCGCTACAGGGAAAGACGTTTCACCAGCGGGCATCGGGCAACCATATCACCTCGTCAGTTTCGTCAAGTCCAGCCCCCACTTTCGGTCAGATTGGCCATCTAGGTCCCATGCGCCGTATAAGTCCTATCCCGGCCTCCCCTGCCGCGAAACATCTTGATTAGTCGACCGCAAAATCGAATGTTTGATCACTGATGGAGGGTGCGTTTGACGTCGCGGTGATCGGAGCCGGAATCGCCGGCTCCTCTACCGCATATTTGATGAAGCGGCAGATGCCGGGCCTTCGGATCCTCCTCATTGAAAAATCGGAGCAGTTCGACAGAAAAGTTGGCGAGTCGACAAGCGAGGTCAGTGCAGGGTTCCTGACTCGAGTCCTTAATCTCGCCCAGCACCTTGGACATGACCAACTCTCAAAGTCCGGCCTCAGGTTCTGGTTTTACGGACAATCCGACGACTGTTTCACCCGTTGCAGCGAACTTGGTCCCAAAGTCCAAACGCGACTGCCTACGTTTCAGTTAGACCGCGCCAAGTTGGATCAGGCGATTCTTGAGAAGGCTTTAGCTGCGGGTTGCGAAATTCTGCGCCCGGCAAAGCTGCTGCGTCTGGAGTTAGGTGGCGAGGGAAATAATGAGCTTGAAATCGGCATGCGAAACGAGACCCGAAAGATACGTGCTCGATGGGTTGTTGATGCAAGCGGCCGTGTAGCGACGATCGCAAGAAAGCTAAACTTGTATCATCTGCTAAAGGAACATCCCACCAATGCTGTCTGGGCACGGTTCCGCCAGACGTCCGATTTGGATGGCTCGGATCTCTGGGAGCAAATGCCTCAGTTCGCGGAGCCTTGTTGGGTGATGCGTCAGTGGGCAACGAACCACCTGATGGGATACGGCTGGTGGTGTTGGATAATCCCATTAAAAGGAGGGGACTTCAGTGCCGGAGTTACTTACGACACCCGCATTTATCAGCTGCCGGAAGGGCCAACCCTGGGAGATCGTCTGAAGGCGCATCTCCTCATTCATCCATTGGGTCGCAGACTTTTCGCCAATGCGCATTTTATCGAAAACGACGTTCGCGCATTCTCAATGCTCCCATACTACAGCGAACAGACAATCGGCGACGGCTGGGTTCTTGTAGGGGACTCCGCCGGATTCCTCGATCCATTGTACAGCCCGGGGCTGGATTTCGTTTCGTACACGGTCAACAATGCGGTGAGGCTTCTTAGCGATGCGCTTTCGGGCAAAAATATCCGCAAGGCGAAAGATTTCTACAACAAGCGATACCAGGAACAGTATCACACCTGGTTCAACGGGGTTTTTAAGGACAAGTATTACTACATGGGTGACGCGGAGTTGATGAGTGCCGCGATGCTCATGGAGGTAGCCGCTTATTTTATGGGTCCTGTGCGAAAGATGTATGGGAACGCGCCTGACCGGTACACTGATCTTCCATACGGTGGCCCAGTCGGCCAATCGGTCGGAAGATTCATGCGTTTATACAATCGTCGCCTGGCCAAGATCGCTCAACGCCGAATGGCCGCAGGTACATATGGCAGACGAAACAGCGACCGGCGAATGCTGCTACCAGGCTTTAGCCCGGACGCGGAATCTCTAAAACTAGCGAAAATTGGTTTGCGCCTTTGGGCCAAAGCCGAATGGCAAAACCTGTTCCTGCGCGCAACAGCGAAGAGTTCTTCCACTGAGCCTGTGCCGGCCGCTTCATCTCGTTCATAGGCTGCCCATGTTCTCGGTTTATTTTGCTGGCGAACTTTTTTCGGCCAAACACCTGATCGGTAACGCGATGTTGGCCAACGCAATTGCCAGACGCTCCCAGCGCAGGTTCGTCTGTGTCCTTCCGCAGGCCTTGGAACAACGGCAAAACGAACCAAAAGAGCTTGCCAAACCTGTCTACCGCTGGATCAGCCAGATGCCCGGATTTGAATCGGCCGAGAGCCCGGAACGAGTACTGGCAATCCTAGAGCAAAAACGCTCGCGACAACTGCTCCGATGATTAACCGCCAATGATTTGGTCGATTCTTACTCACTATTATGCCGAAAGATTTTCATCCTTTGCTCAATGAGCTCCGGACCATTGCTGATCGTTCCAAGAATGGCCGCCTTACCACCGAAGAAGAACAAAGAGGAGTCGATCTCGTAAGGGATTTATTGTCAGCCGGCGGCAAGGCTTTACCCAAGACATTGGAACTTCTTGGCGGTCTTCCCTGGTTTATTCCGGTGAACGGAACCATCGTTGCATGGCCTAAACTCAGCCTGGCGAAACGGCGCACCTTTCTCGCCGGGTTGAAGGAGCTGGAATCAGACGCATCAACCAGGATGAAGTTCAGTCTGGCGCGAGGGCTATACAAAGTGGATTCAAATGCCGGGACGAAGCTCATCCTCGAAACGATTTCAGCCATTCGCAGCGAAAAAGGACTCGAGCCGAAAGATCGTCGAGCCTTTTTCAACGTTCTACTTGGTAAAGGAAAGCCATGGCTGTCGCAAATCGACCTTAAGACGCTTAAACAAAGCGACGGACAACTTTTGACCTCCGCCGCCATCGAATGCGCAATTGGCGCAGGCCCTGCAGCCGCCATTCCCGTGGTCGAGTGGGCGAAAGCGGCCCAGCTCTTGGACAAGTTACCTGAGATGGTACAGCACGAATTAGCCGCCGCTGTTCGAAAATGGGGTCCCCGCTGGCGAAAACGACTAAACCATGAAGGATTGCCAACGATCATCGCCGCCGCTGTTCAACCGAAAGATGGCGACAGTCGCGATAAACGGCATGCGCCGATCCGACAACCAAGGTCCCCTGCAGAATCGCACGGCCCGAAGACAACCAGATCTGAAGAGGCTGGACCACCAAAGAAGCAGCTGGAAAAGGAGCCGGTGCAAAAAAGTGACATTGCACACCTCCTCAAACAGCTGGAAGCGCAGTTCCGGAGCCTGCGCAACGACCTACACGCCGCGAAAAACCAGCTTAGGCAGGCGCAACAGAATCCCAAGCAACTCCAAAAATTCCTCATCCGCGAAGAACCCAATCAGGAAGAGGTGGAGAAGCTACGGGAAGAGAATGCGAAACTTTCAGAAACAGTAAAACAGTTGCAGGAGACGTTGAGCGAGCTTGCGAATGAAGACTTCGATCACGCCGTCAGCAGTAGAGCGGACACCGATGAACCAGTGACGGACCCACTCGAACAGTTCAAGTCCCTGCTCGGCTTACGGCTGCGAGAGCGGCTTGCCGAATTCCAGCGACTGAATCCGCAACAACATGTTGACGGATTGCCACTCCTTTTAGAAACGCTCCTGCAAACCCTGCAAGAAAACGGCATCGATCTCTCAAACTTGGAAGCACCTGTGATCGAGGCCAGGCGAAGGTATTGAATACGTTTCGGTAAACGCAGCTCGCGCTAAAGACGCAGTCTCGCACCACCTCAGGAGAGCTCGGCGAGGTGTACGAACGCGTCACGTTGGTGGTAGGGCGAATCCGCCAATGGCGGATTCGCCCTACCATTTTTCGAGATTGGACGCCTAAGAGCCGGCTCGATTCGAGCGGTGGCAAATAGTTGTGAGACAGCCTCTGAAGCGCGACCCTACAGACAAAACTTACACTCAAAATGCGCTACCTGGTCGCTCCAGACAAATTTAAAGGTTCGCTTTCGGCTATTGAAGTCGCTGAGACCATTGGTTCCCAGATTAAACAGATCGATCCCAGTGCTGAGCTCGCTCTTTTGCCGCTGGCGGACGGTGGAGAAGGCACGGCTGAGCTGCTGGCGGGGCATTTGGGAGCAACAAAACAAACGATTGAAACCATCGATGCCATCGGCAGACCGATCGAAGCTCACTTTTTCGCGTCGGACACCGAAGCAGTTCTCGATATGAGCACAGCGTCCGGCCTGTGGCGTATCGAGCCGGAAAAACGGGCGCCGCTTTATTCCAACACATACGGTCTGGGTATTATTCTCTGGCACCTTATCGAGCAGGGAACCCAGCGGATTCTGATCGGTCTAGGCGGAAGCGCAACGGTTGACGCGGGGCTCGGTATGGCAGCGGCTTTGGGATATCGATTCGAACAGGAGGACGGCGCTCCGATCGAACCGATTCCCGTGAACTTCTCGCAGATTGCTCGCGTGAAACCGCCGCTAATTTCGCGCTTTCCTGAGGTTATCGGTCTGGCGGATGTCGAAACCAGGCTGACAGGAAAAGAAGGCGCGTTTTATGTCTATGGCAAACAGAAAGGACTGACTGAGCAGGAGATCAACACTCTAGATCGGGAGGTGCATGAGCTGGTTCGCCGTTTGGAACCTGGGCTGAACTCGAATTTTTCTGATTCACCGGGCGCCGGCGCCGCGGGTGGTCTGGGATACGGCGTTCTCGCTTTTCTCCGCGGGCAACTGCTATCCGGATTCAAAGTCCTGGCCAAGCGAGTCGCTTTACGGGATAAAATTGAAAGGGTCGATATCGTGATCACCGGCGAGGGCAAACTCGATGCTCAGTCCTTGGAAGGTAAAGCGCCATTTGGAGTTGCTCAGATTGCGCGACAGCTTGGCAAGCCGGTCTGGGCGATAGCTGGCGCTATCGAAGATCGAGAACGATTAGCGCCGCATTTCGAGAAGCTTATAGCGCTGGTTGGGGAAGGTGTGACGGTGGACGATGCACTCAGAGCCCCCGAAAAGCATCTAGCCAGGAGAACCAGAGAATTGCTCGGACAGGGATAATGCTATCAATGCCAACATCGCCGGCAATGCCAAGAATGGATGGGATATTGTCGGCGGTGATGGCATTGTTGGCATTGCTGGCATTGCTGGCATTCCCATGAAAGCGCGCGCCATCATCCATCTCGACATGGACGCATTTTATGCGTCGATCGAGATGCGGGAACGCCCCGAACTGGCTGGGAAGCCGGTTGCAGTGGGCGGGGCACGCGATCGACGCGGCGTATTAACGACTTGTAACTACGAGGCTCGCAAATACGGCGTCCGCTCCGCGATGCCAACATTTCTTGCGCTGCAGCGGTGCCCTCAGCTCATTGTCTTACCGACTCGATTCGATCTCTATCGAAGAGATGCTGCAACGATCCGCGAAATTCTTTTTCGTTTTACAGATTTGGTTGAACCGTTGTCTCTCGACGAAGCGTTCCTGGATGTCTCGGCTCATGACGGTGATCCGGCGGCGTTGGCTCAGATCATTCGAGATCTCATCTTTCAGAAAACCCGTCTGCCCTCCTCGGCGGGCATCGCGCCTAACAAGATGTTGGCAAAAATCGCCAGCGACTGGAGGAAGCCAAACGGCCAATTTCAGATCAAACTCGAACAAGTCGCAGACTTCATGACAGATCTCCCTGTCCGGCGACTCTGGGGTATCGGCGCAAAATCGGCGGAAAAGCTTGCCAAGCTTGGTATTCAGACCTGCGGTGAGCTTCAGCGCTATTCACGAATCCAGCTGCATGAATGGTTTGGGAAATTCGGTTTGGAACTCTTTTCTTTGTGCCGCGGCATAGATGACCGACCCGTTACACCTGATCGCGAACGGAAAACGTTGAGTACAGAAAGGACCTTCACCAAAGACCTCACTTCAGA
>JBKPBY010000086.1:0-6374 GCA_046727075.1 bacterium
CGAAGATTCCAAACGTGCAGTTGATGGCCATAGCCGCTGTTCAGCAGATGCTCAGGTATTAGACCTTGTTCTATCTTGTTCGGCGTCCCCCACTCGCTCGTTATCATCGTGTCGTGGCCAAGATGCCACCAGAAATCGTACGCTAATTCCTGAGGCCCGCGGTCGACTTCCCAACGCCCAAGTACGTTGAAATCATAATGGTCGATTAAGAAAATTCCGCCTGGTCCAGTTCCGTCCGGGGCTCCCAACGCGCTGACGTAAATCCCTTCCGGACCGCAGTGTATGGTATGAGGTCGAGAATAACCGGTCCTCTTAAAGAGATCCTGCGGCTCGATCGTTTTCGCAATTTCTGGTTTGAAGGGATCCGGTTTGGTATCAACGACATGGATACGGGACGAACGCAATCCCGGAACGATCAAGTAGCGCCGCTCAACATGAGGATGAGGCGCATAGGGACACAAAGCCGAGCTACATGCGTTCCAACCGAAGTGATGCAGTTCATCTCCAATATCTGGTAGATCTAAGCGTCCAGCGATTTGGCCATAAGAACCGGATGCTGGATCGAGGTCAACGACCAGGAGCGCATCACTGCGGGAACTCTGCTGGGGAGCCAAAGCCGCAACGTAAGCATGGCGTTCGGGCGGTCCTTCCATCGCTAGTTTGGCTGTGGGATAAAAGGTCGGATCCGTTTTCCACTGGTTTTGATGGAACCGAATACGATTGGGAGAATCGTCGGATGCAGGCATAGAGGATACCTCCTTCAGGGGTTTTGGTCCACGGGCGTAGCGTTCGGCCGGTACACCGGAACCAGCGCGAGTTTCTTTCGTCCGATCCATGCCATGTTTACCTCCTTCGATTATCGTGCCTGATAAAGGCTGCGAAGGATGATTGCTTTTTATCCATAGAGTTCTCCTGTTTTTTTGATTTAAGATTCAAACACGGAGGCGTGAAACCTCAAGTCACATTGTGAATTTCTGTGTCACAATTTTAAACAATTAGATATTCGGCCTCGAATAACGTCATTCATCGCGCTCATCTTTGGTCTCGCCCTACGGCCGGGCGAAAGATAGGGGACAGTACAGCCGCAAAGCTACAAGAATGAAATAACCCATTCGGGTTATGTCGCCCTAGTAAGATCGACTTCGCCTCGACTTTTTCGCCCATTCGGATTTGCTAGCAGAAGTCATCCAGGACTTCTTTGAAACACATTCATCGCTTAGTTATTTGGCCGCTGCCTCGCGCAATCCGGGTTCAGACGACGGAATTCACGTGGCTGGCGGCGATCGGGGCGGCGGACGCCGCCGCAGTTCGCGATGTTGAGGGGAGGGCCCGCATCGCGCGACGGCTTGGCTCAACCACGCTGTAACTATCGTCCAACCCTGCGACAAACGTTCGAAGAGTACTGAGCAAGCCTCCGGTTAATGGATCGATCAATTGGCAATGCGGACCCAAAGAAATGATCAACGCCACTTCGCCGGAAGGCAATTCCCGACGTCGAACCGGTCGGGCCGAGCTCTCGAAATATCCGTTATACCGGCGGACATGCGTGGCCAGTTCAGGATCAGGCATCCACTGAAAGCTCCGCCAATAGCCGCAGGAAAACTCTCCACCGGATTTGCTGATGATCCTGCCCACCATGACGGTATCAAGAGTATTCTGATAAGGGCTATCCGTAAACAGGTACTCGCCAGCGCTGGGCTAGCAATGCTTGTTCTATACTGTTGCAACGACTACCAATTGATGGTTACACGTACTGACAAAGAAGCCTTTCTCCGTTCTCCATGAAAGCGCCTGGACGTACTACCGCGGAGGTCTTTCCCCGGTACGTCGGCGGCGAGGTGCTGGCAGACAGTGCAACGCTAAGATGGCCGGGGCTCTTCGTGCGACGCTACCGCTATTCTCGTGTCGTGGACGGATTTCTGGTGCCCGCCACGGCGGAGCCGTTAATCACCTGTAATATAGCGGGTTCGGCAGAATTCGAGGAACGGGAGATTGGCGGCGTCTGGCTACCCCGCCGCGTGCGACGTGGAGACCTGTTCGTCACCCGGTCGAAGACCCCGTACGAATTGCGCTGGCACTCTCCTGTGGGAGGCGAGATTGAGGTAATCCACATCCATCTTGCTGTGGACCAGTGCCTGGCAGCGTTTGAAATGGTCTACCAGGATCGAGCCGGATCTGTTGAGGTGACTGAATTCTTCGGCCGGGATGAAACGCTGACGCATCTGAGTCTAGCTTGCGCCGACATGGTAGCCGCTCGAACGCCCGGGGGCTCGAAACGCGTCGCCGCATTCACACAGCTTCTCGCGATTTACATCGCTGAGAAATACACGAATATCGCATCGGAAAGACCTAATTATCACGGTGGCTTACCAATCGCGCGGCTCCGCAAAGTCGAAGATTACGTCCGTGCGCACCTTGCAGAGAGTATCTCAATCGAGAAGCTGGCTGAATTGGCGGAGCTGAGCCCGTTTCATTTCTCACGCGTATTCAAGGATTCCACGGGAATGACTCCTCTACAATTCGTGATCCGAGAACGCATACTGCGAGCTCAGCAATTGATTCGCGAAACATCTCGCAGCCTCATACAAATCGCGTTGGAAGTCGGCTACACTAGTCCAAGCCATTTCGCGGAGGTATTTCGGCGGACTGCGGGTATGGCTCCGAGTGAATTTCGTACGCTCTTAGAGTAAGTCGCCGCCCCCGCCAGAGTTAGGATCTAGGGATTCGAGCGGCGGCAATACTGCTAACCGTCCTGTGATTCTGATTATTCGCCTGAAAGTCTTATCGGCATGGTTGCAGCGGGACGCGGTGTTTTTGTTGGGTCGGAGACTGCTATCCGCGGAAGAGAAGAAATCTGGACAACGGCAGGCGATTACTATTTGTTAACTGAACCAGGGAGTCATTTTGAGCTGTTCGCAATTCGCAAAAAGCAACCTCACCTGGAACCGACGATTTCTAAATTTGTCGACTTTCTGGTTGCCGAACTAAAATCACCTTAAGTCAGCAAAAGGAGCAGCGGTCGCGAGATCTGGTGAGTACCAGAATGCAAGGAGATCCTCTTCTCCACGTCGCGGTCCGCTCCATTTCTGGTCCAAGTCCCTGTTTCCATCTTGATCCAAAGAAACCCCGATAGCTCAGTCGTTCAAATTCGGCAGAGCTGATTTCGAGATCGCTCGAGAGAATGCCAGACCTGCCATCCGGAAGCAGCACCCCGGTAGGCACATCTGTATTCAGATACTCTACTCCTCGAGTTCGCAGGTCCGCCTCGAGCTCACTGTATGCCCTCGAAATAGCAAAAAGTGGATGACGCGTTGCATACAGATCATGCTTGAAGCCGGGCAGTGTTACCTCTTCAGTACGCACAAAGCCGCCAGGTCGGTCGTTTCACTCCAGCATCAGGACACGCTGGCCCGTGCTGGCTAGAAGAGCCGCCGCTACTAAGGCGTTGTGGCCGCTTCCAATTGTGATTATATCGTAATTCTCTATTGTTCTTCTGTGTTTTTTTGTTGGCTGTTACCACCTAACTTTATCGGTGTTAGCTTCGACAGCGCCCAAAACACTCCCTCGCCTCGGCTTCACTATCAGTGCCGCGCTATTGCTAAATAGTTTCCGATTCTTGTTCCGGGATCCACGAGTGGAGAAGCCGCCTAGATCGGGCGACGTTTTGGATCTCCGACTTTTACGAGAGCGCTTACCGGGGTCGCGAAATTGGGAACCCGCAAGGACAGACTAAAAGAGAGCAAGTTCCGCCAAGACTCTGATCGCAACGTGCTTAGCGTACTCCTCAAGTAAACGACATCGCGCCGTCAAAACATCAACAATAAAAACGTTTGTGTGCCTTGCTCAAATTCCCAGAAGTTAGATCGGTTAATGCCAGTTCCTCCGTACTAACAACATACTGACAGAGCACTCTCACTACACGCTTCACCAAGTTCTCAAAACCGTACATATCACATGAAAATAGGGTTTATTTGTCCCAATCTACCTGGTCACATCAATCCGATGACTGCATTGGCACGCCATCTCCAGGTGCGCGGCCATGAGGTTGTTTTTCTCTATTCTGCAAGCGCCAATGGCTTGCCATGTGTTCCTGGCCCGAAGAATGACGAGATGAATGCAAACCGGCCGGAAATAGGCCGACTTGAGGGGTTCGACGCTCTAACATTTTATTGTGGCGTGGCGGCGAAAGAAACCGAGGCAATCTTCAAATCGTTACCCAGAATGGTGAAGACGACGGGAATCGAGGCCCTCATACTCGATCCTATTCAGTTCTTTGTTGAACTAGCGGCAATGAGATTGGGTATACCCTACATCGATGTCTCGACCGCGCTTTACCTGGACTACTGGGGCTATACGCCGCTCGGCATTTACGATTGGCCTCATAAAATTACGATTGAGGCCCTAATCAGAAATCAGGAAGGCATCGCCAAAGCTGTAAAACTTACTTATAACGAGCGTACCAAAGCTTACGCCAACGGAGTCAGTCAAGTTGCCGATTTAGATGATCCCTCGTCGGTGTTTTCGAAGCTCGCGTATATCACGCAACTTCCAAAGGAGTTTGACTTCGAAAACCCGCTATTGCCCCCGCAGTTTCACTACACGGGGCCTTTTCATGATGGCAAAGGTCGGCCCGACGTGGATTTTCCCTGGCATCGATTGACCGGCGAGCCGCTGATCTTCGCCTCGATGGGCACGATAATGAACGGCCGGGCTGATGCTTTCAGTACAATTGTCGCCGGTGTCGCCGAGCATAAAGGTACGCAACTGGTTCTTTCTATAGGAGATCAGCTTGATCCTACGCAGGTCAGCCCAGCGCCCAGCAATGCCATCATCGTTAGTCATGTACCACAATTGGAGCTACTGAAGCGGACTTCGGTCTGCATCACCCATGCAGGGCTGAATACTGTACTGGAGTCTCTTGCTCAGGGAGTTCCGCAAGTGGCTATTCCGGTCACCTTTGAGCAACCTGGGGTAGCTGCGAGAATCGCCGCGAAGAAAACCGGTGTAACCACGCCGTTTCAAAGCCTGACGTCCGATCGCCTTTCAACATTGCTGGGCGAGGTACTGCACAATCCAACATATCGGGAAAATGCCCGTAAGTTTCAGGATCTAATTAGCAAGACTAACGGCCTTTCGCTGGCAGCTGACATAGTGGAACGAAGCTTTGGTATTACCAAAAGGCAGACTGATGTTTTCCAGCGACCCAGAAAGGCTCCTTATTAAGGAGCTACAATCGATCTCTACCCCCGCCATGAATTCTCAAATCCGCTTCATCAATCTGCACAAAATACCCAGACACTAGGTAGGACTTTATTTAGCATACTAAAATCATGAATACTACTAACAAACCAAGAAGCTCAGTTTTCAAAGTTGAATTGAACGCAGAGGAAATGCGCCTCTTGCACACCAAGCAAAGAAAGGCATGGCTTGCGAATAGAATACCGAACTACGCGACACGAATCGGCCGACTGAATCGATTGATAGCGCTTTTAGTAGACAACAGAGATGAGATCGCCGCCACGCTCAACGAAGACTACGGAGGGCGTAGCATCCAAGAATCGCTTCTGCTAGAGGTGCTGTACTTGGTTGACTGTCTGAAGTTTAATAAAGTTCACCTGAGGGAATGGATGTACCCGGAGTTGCATGAAGCTCCTTTCTCCGACGGACTAGCCCGAGTTGAATTTCAGCCAAAGGGAGTGATTGGAGTTATAAGTCCCTGGAATCTCCCGTGGCTACTTGCCTTCCTTCCTGTTATCAACATTTTCGCTGCGGGTAACGTATGCATGTTGAAACCATCGGAACTGACGCCAAAAACCTCTGCACTGATAGCCCGGTTGGTCGCACAATTCTTCGACGAAACCGAATTGACCGTTTTGCAGGGTGGTCCAGAGACAGGGGCGGCGTTTGCGGCTTTGCCTTTTGATCACTTGATCTACACAGGTGGAACCAAAATCGGCCGAGTAATAATGGGAGCTGCCGCGAAGAATCTCACTCCCGTGACTCTCGAGCTGGGGGGCAAGTCGCCGGTCCTTTGCAGCCGAACGGCCGACATCGGTGACGCGGCGCGCCGAGTTATGACTGCAAAGACCTGTAATGCAGGCCAGACCTGTCTTGCTCCGGATTACGTCATGCTACCTACAGGTACCGAAGATGCGTTTGTCGCCTTCGCGGCCAAGGCTGTACACGACATGTATGGCGCCGCGAAAGGCAACGTCGACTTCTCTTCGATTATCAATGAGAGGCACTTCAACCGGTTGAGAGGCTGGACCGAGGATGCGAAACATAAAGGAGCTCGTGTCATTGAACTGAATCCAGTCGGCGAAGACTTTACAGATTCTGATCGTCATCGGCTGCCGCCTACTCTGATCCTCGAT
>JBKPBY010000087.1:0-6089 GCA_046727075.1 bacterium
TGCCGGCAGAGTCGGCACCGGCTTTTCCGACAAGCTCCTGGCGGATCTGTATGCCGGCTTACAAAAGATCCGGCGCGCGAGTTGCCCTTTTGTGAATCTGCCGGAGAAAAGGCGGGGCCGCTGGGGCCAGGGGATCACGCCGGCAGTCATGAAACGGTGCGAGTGGGTCGAGCCGGTGCTGGTCGCCCAGGTCAAGTTTACCGAGTGGACGCTCGACGATCAGATTCGGCAGCCGGTTTTCCTGGGACTACGAACGGACAAAAAGGCCAGGGACGTCGTTCGTGAATAAGCCGAGCCCTTCAGAATGTTATACAAAGTATATGATAAGTAAAACAATTGATATATCATGTTAAACATGCCGCGAAAAGCTCTTCCTCGTTTGCGTCAGGTTACGATCAACGGCCAACGCTTTTGGCAGATCAGCATTCCACAACCGCAGGGGGGACGCCGACTCCGGACCTTTAAGCAAAAAGCAGAAGCACAGCAATTCTATAGCGCTGTTCAGAAAGAGATAAAGCGCCTTGCGCGGGACTCAATCAAGGAGGAAGCACGGGCATTCGTCTTAGGTAAAGCACCTGTATCGGGAAAAAGAACGGCTAAGGTTTGACGATAAGTAATCGATAAGTGATATGAAGCTATGAAAGTGAAATCGATGCGTGTTGTCGGAAGCCTTAGACTGCCTGAAGCCGACGTAGCCCGTTACCAGAAGGCGCTGGAAGCTTATGACATTGAACGCTCGAGTGAGTTCCTACGTTTGTGCGCCCACACGTTGATCAAACACGCGGAGGCCGGCGACATACTGGAGTGTCCTTGGAGTCTAAGGACGATTCGTCCAGCGGCGAACGATTCGACCCCCACCAAAAGTCTCAGAGCACTCGGAAAAGTTGCTCCAGCGAAACGTCCGAGAAACTCATAGGCCCAGCGGAAGCCAAATGAGTGACGGTACTCTTGAGCAATCCATTTCGGCAATCTGAGGCGGCTAGTGCTCCGATTGCTATTCTATGTCTCGTCGCTCTTCAAATGTACCAGGATTTGCCATCCTAGCATCGCCGCTTGGAAAAGGCCCGAAAGACGGTCAGCAATAGTACGACTACAGGGATTGCGCCAAAGGCGCCAGAATCTCAATTTAACGAGAGCACGGCCCACAACTAGAGCCAGTCCATCATAAGCCGGGCCGGAGGTGGGTCCTGGCGCCAGAACCACCGCAAAGTTTCGGACTGAACTCTCAGGCGATGTTCGTTATTGAATGTTGGGCGTAGCATCGGCAGTTGGCAGTAGCTCAGCTCAATCACATCAGTGAATACAAACGCTGGTGCCAGCTTGCATAATTTGCGTTTAGTTTTCCAGGCTTGCCGGCATCCGGTAGTATGCCGCGACCTGTTCTCGGGTGGGATCTATAATTCCTTTTTTGGTAATGCTATGCGATAGGCGTCAGCCAAATTAGTCACACTGACTAATTTGACGCGATTCGCATAAACTGACAACGATGTGCGGTTTTTTGAGGGAATTGCGCGTTTTCTTCCAGCCAATAGACCGGCCACCTAGCAGACGCGGTTCGCTGAGCCAGCCCTGCATGGACAATGGGTTCCGAGGCTCGCGGTTCCATGCGCGAGACGACTAACGACAGCCTTACTTGATACCGTCTTTCTTGAATCGATCCTTGAGCGCCAGCTCAATATAAATGCTATTGCTCAACCCTTCGGCAGCCGCTGCTTTGTCTAATCGCCTGGAAGTCTCGGCAGTCAGATAGACTGTTCTGGGTGTTTTAGAGGGTGCAGATTTCTGGGCATCCTTTTTTGGCATGCAGTTCAATGTATCAAGGCGCCTTATATCCTTCAAAATCAAAATAGTGTCATAACAGATGCCTTGACACAACACTAAAACAACACTAATGTAGTGTCATTAGCATCCGATAGTAAAAGCATGTCCAAAGTACCGACCACCCGATGACACTACTTCAAGAACAACTGTCCGAGCTCGATTTCCGCCAACAGTGCTTGGTGCTGGGCTACATGCGCAACGCAATTGAGCTTTACCTGATCAAGCACCAGAACATGCCTTGGGGCGGAGATCCTTTCTGGATCGATAAGGCCAGGGAAGCCTACACGCTGTATCGCCGGCTAGGCGGTTATGAATCCTTCGCCCAATTGGAGGTAAAGGAATGATCTACCGAACCTACGACAGTTGGAAAGCGCACAACCCGGCCGACGAGGAGCTCGGCAGCTGGCCGTACTACGACGACGACGAGCTGGAGCCTAGCGACGAGGAACTCGACCGCCGCTCTGCAAGGCGGCGATCGCAACGGGACAACTGGGACGAGATCGCTCCCGAGGCTGGCACTGAGCCTTTCGTCGAAGACCTGCGCACACCGCGGGAGGAGAACGAATGAGCGAACCATCAAACAACAACATTGCCGAGCTGGACGCTGTGGTTGCACAGGCTAACCAGATCGCAAATACCATTCTCTTGGCTTTGCGGACGGCGCACGAGTATATCGTTCCTCGAGCTGCCTCGCACGGGATCAAGCTCAGTGCCCGAGAGCAGCATGCCTGGGCGGTGAGCCTATCAATCGCCCTGTCCCAGTCCAAGGCTTACCACCGGATGCCGACTACCCGGCAGCAACCTTCCGTTTGTCAAGCCGCCAAAGAAGAAGCCGGCGCTATTTGCTGAGCACGCTCAAGAGCCAGCCGATAGCTTGCCTTTCTCAGATCCAACGATTGCACCGGCTCTGCGTCGGCTGCGTCAGCTGCTCGAACGTCACGCGATCACCGAAGCCGAACTCCTCGGGATTGTCCGAGAGTCCGCTCCGCGGCAGACCCTGTTTGTTAACAGTCTGCAAGATATCCCGGACAGAACCGCGGAATTGTGTCTAGAGAGATGGCCCACCATCGTGGAGCTGATTGAAGCTGGCCGACGGGATGGCGGGGAGGCAGCATGAGCAGCGCGCTTCAGTTACTCGATGCGTTTGAGAAATCGGTCATGGACGGCTTTCCGACCGATAAGGAAGGCGCGGCGATTCTCGATCAGCTCAAGCGAGTGGAGGATTTGATCGCCGAAGCCAGGAGCTTCTACCGGGCCAGACTGGCCAAGGATCCGGCCTGTGTGCCCGGCTGGGGACTACGGCCTGGCGCCGTTCGCCGTAGCTTGGGCGACCCGGCTAAAGTCTGGGACCGGCTATCCGATACACTCTCAGTCGAGCAATTCATGGTTGCGGTGAAACTCGAGATCGGTCGCCTGCAAGATCAATGGGCGCTGGCTAATGGAGTCGCTCCGAGCGATGCCAAGCCTGCTTTCAATGCCCTACTGGGTGACTTGATCACTGAATTCCAGAACGCGCCTTCGTTGGTCAAAATCAAATGAGAAACACTGAACAGGAATTGTTAGCAGGGACGATGACGTCAACGTCACGTTTCGAGCGTGTGCTCCCGCCTGAAGCCCGGACCCAGCTGGCACACCGCAAACGGTTCCGGCCCCTTAAGGCCTTATGGTCAGCGCCGCTCGCCTGGCTAATCGCGGGCGCAGCTCTCATCGTGGCGCTGGTCGCCACTCTGCCTCAGCCTAAGCCTGGATTTGTGCCTGCTGCTGGGCCGGCGCCGGAAGCCAATCCTCAACCCGCGCTCGCACCGGTGTCGATTCCGCGCACCGCGGCAATCCCGCAGCCGGCTCTTCCCGTGCAGCTCAGAACGCCAGCACCCCGAGCCGCCTTGGTAAAATTGCCGCCGCCCAGGGCTGCGCTTGTCCGCTTGCCCGAATGGCAGCCAGGCACCTCGCGTCTGCTGTACATGCCCTATCGCTTGGAGGTAGTTGGTCAGCTCCAAGGCCGCTTGAGCGATGAGACTTTGTTGCCTCAGAGCGGCAACTCGATCGGCGATACTTGGATCGTCGGCAACACGCCTTGGGTCTGGATCACCACCCCTGGGACGACTAGCCCGCAATGGATCGATCCGTGAGGATGCCAGCATTGTCGATGGTGAACGACTGACGCTCTCCTTTAACGCGACCGCGCCGATTCGAAGCGAGCTGACGAGCCGAAGTGCTTTAGAGCGCGAAACAAAGGGTAAGAGCTCTTCAACCGAAGCCCAGGCCGATAGAGAGAGTGAACCGAATGCTTTAAAAATGCGGCGGCCTGTTTCTGACGAATTGAAAATGACCTCCGACGATCGGCCCAGCCCAGGCGGCATTCCAGAGATCTGTCGACCGTTTCGGGTGACTGCCGAGCTCTTGCTTCGCCAAAGTCGCGAACATCGAAGTAGCTGAGTATCTGCAAAGCCAAAATCATCGACGAACCGAGCCTGGAGAACGCAGTGTGGTACGTAACGGTCACCTGCCGGCACGGGATCTGATGACAGTGGTAGGTCCAGTCAAGATTCGCCAGCCGCGAGTTCGGCATCGCGATGGAGGTAGTTTTTCCAGCCAGATCCTGCCTAAGTATATTGCCGTGATGTTCGAGAAATCCCTGGTTATATTGGCCGCGCAATTGGCCCGCAGCTCATTGGTCGTTCTTGGATGTCTGAAGCATCTCCCATTTTTCCAAATAGTCCGTAAAGGGCTGCTTCCGCTAAGACCGGCACAACTCGCACCGCTTCACGCAAAGTTTACCTTCCTCAAGTAGAGTCGCTGCAGAAGGCCGCTCCCGAAACGCCGGAATGAGAACACTCTTGAGCTTGCTGGCTTTGCTGTTGCTAGCAGCCAGCGCCTTTGGTCAGGATGTTATACACGGAAAATGCGTTGGCTGCGTCGATGGTGGTCCTCACGGGCTCGGTGGGGATACAGTGATGTAACCACTGGATTCGTTCCCACCCAGGCCATGGACCCAGGCTCGGAGACTGTATCTGGCCGCTGGGTCAACCTTGGAAATATGCAAGCGAAACTGGTTGTTGTCGTAACCCGGACCGGCCGGGGCGAGATGCTCATCGGCGGCTACGGAGTTTCCGTTCTCCAGCATTTCCACCTTCTCGATCATCAACGCATCTCCGTTCTGGTAGGTGAAATGTACCTTCCAGTCTCCCGGCAAGACCTGCCAGTGACCGGCTTCAGGTAACGGACCGGTAACAACCCACCCGGTGACGGGCCACTCGATTGTTGAGGTGCCTGACTTGAGATCCGCCGGCTCCCAACGGAAGGGTAAGCCCCCCGGCGTTCTCCCATAGTAGTCCAGGTCCATTGCGTTCAACCGTTCCAGGTCGTAGCCCAGACGCTTTTGAAAATCCCCAAACTTACGAGCCTCCTGCGGTGTCCAGGCAACCTCCGCGACAGCGCAGGCGCGGGGAAGCAGTTGGTATTGGATCTTGAGCCAGTCCTCGACATTCTCAGTCCAGACATTTCCCTGTATCCCCAGCACCAGTTTTGTCTCGTCTGGAGTCGCTCCGGCAGGGATCGGAGAAAAATTATAGACGGCTTCGAGCGAATTCAGCCCGTCAGCTGCGATCGGCTGAGGACTAAATTTGATATCCGTTTGGTAGAGATCCAGGAAAAGGTGTTCCAGAGGAGTCAGAACAACTGCATTGCCATTCTTGAAGGCGGGCTCGGCATACTGGAAGTTGTGCCATACCATTACCGCAGCGGTGTGGGACAGGTTGCCCCCCATAATGTCGTCCCAACCGATCAACTTGCGTCCCTTGCTGTTCAAAAATTGTTCGATCCGATTGACGAACCAGCTCTCGAGTTGGGCCGTAGTCGTGAATTGGTGCTCCTTCATGAGCTGCTGCGCAAAGGGCGAGGCCTGCCACTGATCAGGAGGCACCTCGTCGCCCCCAATATGGATGTACTCGGAGGGAAAGAGGCCGATTACTTCCTGCAAAATGTTTCGGAGAAACGTAAAAGTCTCTTCTTTTGGCGCGTAACAATAAGGATGAACTCCCCAGGAGGTTGCAACCTCGGGACTGTAATTCGGGATGTCAGTGTTTCCGTACGACGGATAGGAGGCAAGGGCGGCCGCCGCATGACCTGGCATCTCTATCTCCGGAACGATCGTGATAAACCGATCCGCGGCGTACGCAACAATCTCCCGAATATCGTCTTGGGTAAAGTACCCGCCGTACGGTCTGCCATCGCTCAGGCTGGGATTGCCGAGCACAGGGGAATGAGCT
>JBKPBY010000088.1:0-6959 GCA_046727075.1 bacterium
CGCCGACACTGGGCTGCGTCGCGCGGGCTTCGATTTGTTTCACACGATTCTCGGCCGGCTGTCCGATTACCCGATCGAGCCGAAGACTGGCACCTTTGGCGTGCTCGGGCGCGCCGCCGTCGACGCGTTTCACCAACTGCCTGAGCGCAACCGTTTCTTTCCCGGCCTGCGCGCGTGGATCGGGTTCCCGACGGCTGACGTACCTTACGACCGCCACGAGCGCGCCGCAGGCAAGCCGCAGCAGACGTTCCGCCGCCTCGTGCGCTACGCGCTCGACGGCGTGTTCAGCTTTTCGCAGCTGCCGTTGCGGCTGCTGACCTACTCGGGAATTTTCGTCGGCTTTGTCGGCTTCTGTCTTGGCCTCTACTACGTCGTGAAACGCCTCATCAAAATCGAGACGGCGCCGACCGGCTTCACCACGCTCGCCGTGCTTGTGCTGTTTCTCGGCGGCGTGCAACTCATCGCGATCGGCGTGCTCGGCGAATATCTCGGCCGCATCTACGATGAGGTGAAACAACGCCCGGTTTATCTCGTGAAGCCGCCGCGCGTGTCCGGCTGATCATGCGCGGCACGGCGGCAACGCTCGCAGCAGGCGCGTTACTCGTGCTCTTCTGGTAGATGGCCGCGATCGTGTCGCGCGAGCACGGCACCACGGCCGACGAAATTTTTCACGTCACCGCCAGCTACAGCGATGCTACGGCTTTCCGAACACCAGAGCTACCATTGTGGAGACTTGATAGCTGATCCGCCTTCGCGGAAGCTACGGCGGACAGGTAGTCCATATTTGATAACCGTTGCGCCGCTTGCTACACCGTTAGAGATCGATAACGCTTACGTGATTGCTGGCCATGTTCAGGACGTAGAGTTTCCGATTAACCAAAGCCAGTGCAGACGGTCCGTCGAGTTTATCCGGCGGCTTCGGCGTCAAACTACCAACCCTAGTGCCATTCAAATCAAAGCTGAGCACGGCGTTTATATGGGCGCTCGATGCGTAAACACGACCCGCCTGCGAATCTATGGCCAAATCTTCGAAACCCTGTGGCTGGCCCCATTCAGGGACTATCCATTTGCTTAGAAACTTCCCATTTGAATCAAATACCTGAATTCGCTTGTTAATCGGATCGGCCACATAAACGTTGTTGGTTCTCGGATCAACCGCGACTGAAGTATGGTCCTTGAACTGGCCATCACCACTTCCGCCACTGCCCCAGCTCGTCAGCACCTGACCGTCGCGACTGAACTTAACGATTCGAGTGCGGCCCTGATCGACGACATAAATCGAATCGTCGGGACCGATTGCGATCCGGCGCGGCCCGTAGAAGCCGGGTGCTGCGCCTTTCCACTCGTCGGTGACAGTACCGTCTGGCATCAACCTCTCCACACGGTGCTTGGAAGCGTCCGCTACGTATATATTGCCAGTTCGGTCAACTGCGATCCCACTCGGTGCAGCTAGTTGTCCTTGGCCGTTTCCTTTGATTCTTATAGTGCTGAGAAAGGCACCGGTCGCCGAGAATTTCTGAATGCGCCCATTACCCGTGTCGGCGACCAGTACATTTCCGTTCCGATCGAGACAAATCCCGGTTGGCGAATCAAATTGTCCCTTGTCGATTCCCTTGCCGCCTTCAAACATGTTACTTACACCCTCAGGCAGAGTGCTGAGCGCGAGAGGCGGTCTGTTTGGCGTAGCAGGCAACGCTCCCACGCGTTGCTGAAATTGGTGAATGTTCTTGTTGGGAACGTTCAAAACATAAAAGCTTCTTACTCTGCCACCAAGGGTAAACGAAATCGAGTCCTCTGTTCCAAGACCGCGGAGTGATTGAAACATTCTGATTATCCTTTGCTTCTGTGGATCGTTTTCCCAGATCAACTTCAGGTCCTTTTTAGTTGAAATATAGTTGAGAATGGTCCTTTTGTTCGCGTTCCATACCTCTTGCTCGGGCATGACATAAGAAGGGGTTCCATTACAAAGCGATAACACCTTCGCGTCATCATAATCGTGCAGGAACAAATGGATTATTGAATAGGCATCCCTCGGGCAAATGAATGTGTCATAAGATGGATCCGGTAGGCCCGGGATGCCATTAAACTCTTCACGTTCGATGTGAGGAGGATTGGGGTGTTCTTCGCCTGCTACGACGTGTTTTAAGAAGCGGGAGACCGCGACCTCATATTGAGCATAATGGTAAATCGAAAAGGGACTTTTCGTCTTGGAGTAGATATATCGAACCGATGGGATCAATCCATCCAACAGGATTAACCCTACCAGCACGCCAAATACAATTTGCAGCCCTAGCCACCGCCTTAATTTTAAGACTCGCGCACACGTGAAGCTCATCAGAATCACCCAGAACGGGATTGCTAGGAGCAGACGGTTTTCGTAGGCCTTTGCGACAAAAGCGCCGGCAACCGGAAGTATGGCCAGTAACACGATTTCAAAACGCTTTTCCCAGAGCGCGATGAAAAGAGCGGGTACCAGCAGCGAGTAGTAAGTTAGCGGAATTGGCAAACTATCGGGAATAAAGAAACGCTGAGCTGGCACGCTGAGAAAGCAGCTCCGAAACTGGTCGATGTAAGGGCGAATGCCATTCGGAAACGGGGCTGTTTGAAGTGCATGCCAAAAATCGCGCACAAAGTTCGCCTCGTACAGCGTGTACTCATTGCGATTGAACGCGATGTACAGGATGATCGGTGTGGCAGCCGCTAGGAATCCATAAATAACGACTGCGAGCGCCTTCCATGTAGCGGTTGTGGTGAAGCTGTGCCAATGGAATGCAGCGTAAAGAGGTGCAGCAATCGCGAGGGCGAGCAGATATTGCTTGCCGGATATCGAGCTGGCTAAACAAAGCCCTGCGGCAATCCCGCCGACTGAAAGAGAAAAACGAGAAGCGCTTTTAAATCCGAAGTGCAGGAAATAAAGCGAGACGACGGCCAAGGCCGTCGCCATAGGGTAGCGGTACCCAGCGAAAGTGTAAATGAATGCAAATGGAAGAAAATTCAGAATCAGAGCAGTGACAGAGGTGACGACATAAGACTCGAAAAACAGGTCAACAAGAAGAAGGGTGAATACAAAGATGGTCAGCCAGATGAAGAAGAGCGCCGCTTCGTAGGACAGAATGTTAAAGCCAAACAGCTTGAGAAACCCCCAAACATAATAGTGAAATAGCGTTTCCCTCGAGATAGGAGGGTGAAACCAGGCCGGCTGATATGGATGACCGATAACGTAACTCTTGAGGTACCAGAGGTCCCAACCGGATTCGTCAAAAAGCGCGTTGCCGTTCCATGGCGCCGTGCGAAAATTCCAAAGGTGCGAAACTACGAAGAACAGGATCCAGAACAGAAAGAATGCTGCCTTGGGGGTTATTAAGCTCTTTAGATTCGCAGCCAGCTCGCGTCGGCTCGGCAAGAACGCAAGCAACAGAAAAATTATGCTGAGCAGCCAGCCAATGGGCTGCCAGACATCTCCCCAGCGTACGTGCCGGTAGTGCGCCGCAGCGGCAGACGCGCAGATTGCAGTCGAGACGAATGACAAGCTAAGGAACAGCGTCTTCGCCGCAGGTAGTCGGGGTTTTCGCCGAGGTAAATTCACGAGGCTTCCCACCTGTTGTGCAGAACCAAACCAACCAGCCCCGTCTCACAGACGGTGGGGACGGACCGCGGCGCCGTCCGTTGGCCTTTGGCGCGCCCGGCAGTTGCGCCCTACCAAAAGCGCACAGTTGTTACTTACGGGATAACTTCTGGACAGCATGGTTAACGCGATACGACCGGCGCCATCTAATAGAGATCGATAATACTCACCCGATTACCGGCCATATTTAGGACGTAGAGCTTCCCGTTCGCCAAAGCCAGCGCTGATGACCCGTCGAGCCTATCGGGGGGCTTTGGCGTCAAGGTGCCGATTCGGTTACCATTCAAATCAAACATTACCACCACAGCCATGTTGGCGCTGGATGCGTATAATCGAGTTGTCTTTGAATCAATGGCCACGTCTTCGAAGCCGTGTGGCCGTCCCCATTCGGGGACTAGCCATTTCTTTAGGAACTTGCCATTTGAATCGAAGACTTGGATTCGCCTGTTGATTGGATCCGCGACGTACACTTTGTTGCTTGTGGGATCAACTGCAACGGAAGTGTGGTCGTCAAACTGGCCGTCCCCAGTTCCTTTGCTGCCCCAGACCGCCAGGACCTGACCATCAGGATTGAACTTAACGATTCGGGTGCGGCCTTGATCGACGACGTAAACCGAGTCATCAGGACCAATAGCGATTCTACGCGGACCGTAGAAGCCTGGGGCCGGACCTTTCCACTCTGCAATCAACGTGCCGTCGGAAGCTAGTTTCTGCAAACGATGATTACCAGCATCTGCTACATAGATGTTGCCCCTACGGTCAACGGCTATGCCATTTGGCGCGCCTAACTGCCCTGGGCTGGTTCCTTTGATTCCCATACTGCTGAGAAAGGTGCCGGTCGGCGCGAATTTCTCGATACGGCCGTTATTCGTGTCAGCGACCAAGACGTTTCCGTTTGCATCAATCGCAAGTCCGGCTGGAGAGTCAAATTGTCCTTTGCCGGAGCCTGTGCCGCCTTCAAACATATTAGTTACACCCTCAGGCAGAGAACTGAGCTTGGCGGGCGGTGTGTCAGGCACCTTATAGATTACCAGGCCGTTGTACCTGCTGTCCTCGAACACCTTTGGAAAATAGGTGGCATAGAGCTGTTCGTTTGGTCGTTTGATGAATTGAGCCTGCCGAACAGCACCATCAAAACCCACATACGTGATGCCGTTCTCTTTCAAAAGCCGATACACTTTCCAAGGATCTCTGTTTTCAAACAGCTCTGTGTAAACTCTGTCGCGCTTAGCCGCGTCGTAACCCGCCGACCATGCGTAATAAGGCCATCCATAAAAGACGCGCCGGCCGGCCATCAGGATAGGATGATTAACGAAGCGATCTGTCAGAAGGATTTCTCGCGGCGTGGTGTTCTTGTTCAGCCAATCGATCAATGGATCGTTCCGATACGTTACTTCGCTCCAGCCGGTGTTGTGAATCGGAAAGAAATCGATGATACCGCCGGGTATGATTAGCAAGGTGGTAAGGATCGCGGCGAATTTACCGGGCAGTGTGGTTCCGCCCAGCGGAAGATGCCACAACCGCCAGAGCGAAAAAGCGACAAAGAGATTGGCGATAATTACCCAGATGTGTATGAATTTTTGGTTGGCAAGCACCTCGATGGTGAACTGAAAGCAGAAGGCAACGGCAATCA
This sequence comes from bacterium, assembly GCA_046727075.1. Taxonomy (GTDB): domain Bacteria; phylum Verrucomicrobiota; class Verrucomicrobiia; order Chthoniobacterales; family JAFAMB01; genus JBKPBY01. Next base: position 5,259 of record JBKPBY010000088.1, read on the forward strand.
GGCTCAACACTGCCAGGAAGAATCGCCTTTGCAGGCTGGTGGCGAAAACCAGCGCCAGCGCGATCAGTAACCACTTAAACCCAAAAGTAAATCCAAGATACTTGGTCACACTCGCGGCGGTGGGATGATCGATCGTATAGCCCCAGTGAAGGAGCTTGGGCATGTGGGCTCTACCGCTCCCGGTGCTCAGATAGAGCATCTGTGGCAACGCGATCAATCCCGAAGTGACAGCGAGCGCCAGCATTTGCAGTCGTAGCGGACATAAAATGAACAACAGTCCGAGCATGGCGGCAGCGCCGATAAATACGGCACTGTTCCACATCGGCACCAAGCCGAGCAGAACCCCTGAAAGGATGAACCCAGGCAGGGTAGCACGAAGAGGTTTCGACGTAAGAACCGTTTCCTGCTCTGTTTCTGCTGCTAATGCGACGCTAACCGTCTCGTTTTTTGATTCTGGAACAGGTTCCCGCCATGTCGCATCGTCAGAGACTGTTTTCGCCGCGGTTTCCGGCACCGCGTCTGGCTCCGCGGTGGTCGCCTCAGCAGACCCCGTCTCATGAATCGAAACAGCCTGAGGGCAGGCTGTCTCCAACTTTTGATCCGTCTCAAAGGAGCCGGGCCGCCCTCGGCCCGCCAACAACCGAATCAGATTACTTACCAGATGACTTCCAGAATAATGTGCTTTGGCTCGGCTTTGCACAGCTCGGTAACGGATGACAAGAAAAGTCAATACCAGCAACAGTATCCCGATGGCACTGGCGAAGTGTCGTTGATTGAGATAAGTGACTTGCGACCATGTTCCCCAAAGTTCGCCCCGATACGGAAATATCGTTGGGAGATAATCGCGTTGATGCGAAATCGCTTGAATCGCTGCGCGGACTGAAGCTTGCTTGTGCAGAAATGGGAGGTAAGAAAGCGATCCAAAAAAGAAAAAGAGCAGCGATCCAACGCGTCCGACTGCGCGAGAATTGAACAGCACCTCCCCGAGAGTCATCACGACCACGAGCATCGCCACGAGTGTGGCTATGCTGAGCAGATTCAGACTCCACGCCGGATCCAGCCCGAGGAATTCAAGATTTCCGGCCTGAAAATAGAACAAGAAATGGTAACGGATGCGATCGCCGGAAAAATGCGGATACTCCGTGGGAAAATTGTGTCCAACGGCAAAGCTCTGCATTAGTGCAGTGTTTGGACCGAAATCGCTGTATTCAGGGTTGGCGATCTGGAGCTTGCCGGCCTTGGAATTAAATGAGGCAAACATCATCCATGAGACGAGCACCACGTATCCGGCTATCAGTAACCAATCCGCTACGGCTGAGCCTTTGGGCCGCGGCAGACACAAGTCCGCTCGCGTCCCGTGAACTTTAGCAGACGTGCCTTTAACAATTCTGGCTTTCCATTTCGGCCAGGACAACACCGCGATCGCAGCTATGAAAAACAAGAGATTGGCCCATAAGAGCGGCCGTGACGTCCAAAAGAAAGCGAGCCCCGCCAGGTACGTGAACCATGAACTGAGCAGTAGCCCGACTAGGATTGCTGCCGCACAGCGGTGCGCCACCGAAGCGAATTGGTAAAAGCGCCGGCAAAAAAAATCCCCGACACAAGCGGCTACCGCAAAATAAATCAGAGCCAGCATACCCAAATCCTCACTGCTTTACGACTCGTTCCCGCCTTCGCACCACGCTGAGGCGCGGCAGGCGT
>JBKPBY010000089.1:0-18294 GCA_046727075.1 bacterium
AAAGGTTCCCAGCAGAATTCGGTTCAGCTCTCGCGCTGAGGCGAGGTCACGCCCGAAAGGCTTTTCAATAATAACCCTGGCGCCGTCGCTGCAGCCGAATCTCGTCAATTGCTCAACAACTAACCCAAAGAGGACCGGTGGAATAGCCAGGTAGTGCGCCGGGTGTTGTGCCGAATCCAACTCTTTTCGCAAAGCTTGGAACGTAGCCGGGTCCTTGTAATCGCCATCCACATAACGCAAAAGCGTCGCCAGCTTGTCAAAAGCTGCTTGGTCGAGACCGCCATGTTTTTCGACACTGTCGCGCGCTCTCGCTTTCAGTTGATCGAGGGTCCAGTCCGAACTGGCGACCCCAATGACAGGCACATTCAGCCGCCCGCGTTTGATCATCTTTTGTAACGCGGGAAAGATCTTCTTGTAAGCTAGATCTCCCGTCGCGCCGAAAAAAACCAGGGCGTCAGATCGGACAGGCGTCATGCTCGTCCTTATTTAGTGTTCTTTTCGAGGTGCCCCCCAAATTCGAACCGCATGGCGGACAACAGCTTGTCCTGATAGTCGGCCTCGCCGCGTGAAGTGAATCTTTCGTACAGGGCCGTTGTTAGCACCGGTACCGGCACGCCCTCATCGATGGCAGCCTTGATCGTCCAGCGCCCTTCGCCTGAGTCGGAAACGCGTCCGGCGAATTTCGAAAGCGCAGGGTCTTTGAGCAGCGCCGATGCAGTCAGATCCAGTAACCAGGACGCTATGACACTCCCTCGTCTCCAAACCTCTGCGATTTCCGCCAGATTCAAATCATACTGATAGTGCCCCGGTTCGCGCAGCGGCGTGGTCTCCGCGTCAATTGTATCAGTCTGTTTACCGATGTTCGCGGCGCGTAACACGCCCAGCCCTTCGGCATACGCTGCCATGATGCCGTACTCGATTCCGTTATGAACCATCTTGACAAAATGACCTGCGCCGGACGGACCGCAATGCAGGTATCCAAGCTCGGAAGTGCCGCCGGCTTTTTCGCGCCCTGGGGTCCGCGCGATATCCCCTCGCCCAGGTGCCAGGGTAGCAAAGATCGGGTCGAGATGCTTTACTGCTGCGACTTCACCGCCGATCATCATGCAATAACCGCGTTCCCGGCCCCACACGCCGCCGCTGGTCCCAACATCAACGTAACGGATACCCTTCCCGACCAGTTCTTTGGCGCGTCGGATGTCATCGACGTAGTACGAATTGCCGCCATCGATCAGCATATCGCCCGGCTCAAGTAAAGGGGCGAGCCCAGCGATTGTTTTATCGACAATTGCCGCCGGCACCATCAGCCAGATAGCGCGCGGTGCACTGAGTTTCTTAACCAGATCAGCCTGCGAAGAAGATCCAATTGCCTTCTCCTTGACCAAATCCTCTACCGCCTTCGGTGATACGTCGAACACGACGCAGTCATGTCCCCCATCCAAAAGACGCCGCACCATATTGGCGCCCATCCTTCCAAGTCCTATCATTCCGAGTTGCATAAACGAGTTCTATCTAATCCGGTTAGTTTGCTGTCTTGTGTTTCCGGTAACGGCGGATCAACGCATTGGTAGAGCTGTCGTGTTTGAGTTCGGTCTCCTCGCCAGATTCCAATTCGGGAATAATGCGCTGAGCCAATACTTTGCCGAGTTCTACTCCCCATTGATCGAATGAATCGATGTTCCAAATGGTCCCCTGCGTAAATACGCTGTGCTCATAGAGCGCAACGAGTTTGCCCAGCATGTTCGGAGTTAGTTTCTCAGCCAGAATGGTGTTCGAAGGGCGATTGCCCTGGAAGACGCGGTGAGGAACCAACCAATCCGGTGTGCCCTCCGCCTTAACCTGCTCTTTCGTTTTCCCGAAAGCGAGGGCCTCGGTTTGCGCAAAAACGTTTGCCAGGAGCATATTATGGTGTCGGCCCAGAGGATTAAGTGTCTGGATGAACGCGATAAAATCACATGGGATCAAACGAGTTCCCTGGTGAATCAACTGATAGAACGAATGCTGACCGTTGGTTCCAGGCTCGCCCCAGTAGATAGGTCCTGTCGCGTAATCTACCTCGGACCCATCGAGTCTGACGTGTTTCCCGTTGCTCTCCATGGTGAGCTGCTGCAAGTAGGCCGGGAAGCGTTTGAGGTACTGCTCGTACGGCAGAACCGCAACGGTTTCAGCACCAAAAAAGTCGTTGTACCACACGGCCAGAAGCCCTAACAGAACCGGCAGATTCTGCTCAAACGGCGCGGTACGGAAGTGCTCATCCATTTCGTGGAATCCCTCGAGCATAGCGCGAAAGTTGTCGGGGCCAATGGCTAGCATCGTTGACAACCCGATCGCTGAATCCATCGAATATCGACCGCCAACCCAGTCCCAGAACCCGAACATATTGTCGGTGTCGATACCGAACTCCGATACCTTGGCCGCATTAGTCGAGACTGCTGCAAAGTGCTTGGCCACGGCTTTGAGGTCGCCGCCAAGACCTTTGAGTGACCAGTCGCGCGCTGTGTGCGCATTGGTCATGGTCTCCAAAGTAGTGAATGTCTTGGAGGACACGATGAAGAGTGTCTCAGAGGGATCCAGATCATGAACAGCTTCCGCGAAATCGGTCCCATCCACGTTGGAAACAAACCGGAAACTAAGCGAACGATCGCTATAATATTTAAGCGCTTCGTAAGCCATCACCGGCCCGAGGTCCGAGCCACCGATGCCGATGTTGACGACATTGCGAATGCGTTTGCCGGTGTGCCCCTTCCAAGCACCGCTACGAACCCGCTCGGAAAAGTCCGACATTTTATCAAGCACTTCATGAACTTTGGGCACAACGTTCTCGCCATCGACCACGATGGATGCGTTTTTGGGGGCGCGCAGAGCAACGTGCAGCACCGCGCGGTTTTCGGTGATGTTAATCTTTTCCCCACCGAACATCGCGTCGATCCGGGCACGAAGCTGACATTGGTCAGCCACTTGCAGCAGGAGTTTAACGGTTTGGTCGGTGATGCGATTCTTTGAATAATCGAGATAAAGACCTGCAGCTTCCAGCGTGAAGCGATCTCCACGCTTAGGATCATCGGCAAAGAGTTGACGCAAGTGTAACCCCTGTACCGATTCATAGTGTGCCTCCAGAGCCTGCCAGGACCGGAGGGTCCGAAGTGGTTCGATAGTTGATGTCATTTTATCCTCCAATGCGACGTTCGCACTTAAGAAGCAGTTTGTAGAGCAGCGCTCTTCACTTTGATCACATTCATCAGATCATTCCAAGAGTTGACAAACGAAACCGCGCCTTCGTCCTGCAGATTGGTCGCGAGGGCGTCGATATCGATACCAATGGCGGCGAACTGATCTAAGACAGCTTCACCCTCGCCTCCATCTCTCGGCAATGGACCGTGGACTTCTCCATGGTCCGCAAAGGCTTTCAAAGTGTTTTCCGGCATCGTGTTCACCGTAAGTGATGCAGCTAGCTCCCTGATATAAAGAATGTCGGAAGCTTTTGGATCTTTGGTTCCGGTGCTGGCAAACAGCAAACGTTGAGGACGAGCGCCAAAGTTAAAGGCCCGCTGCCAACGAGGTGATTCTAACAAATCGCAGTAGGATTTGTAAATGCATTTGCCGATGGCGATCCCCAATCTGTTGTTCAAATTCTCCGGCACCTTATCCCTGACGGCGGTATCCCAGCGGCTGATAAAGACCGAAGCGACCGAGCCTACCTGCGGAGCTAGCCCTGCTTCGATTCGTCTTTCGACGCCGCGCAGATACGCCTCAGCCGCCCCCACATATTGAGCAGGCGAGAACAACAGCGTCACGTTGACCGGCACGCCGGCAAAGATCGCTTCCTCGATCGCCGGCAACCCTTCTTTGGTGCCGGGAATTTTGATGAACAGATTAGGACGGTTTGCTCGGGCGTGCAGGTCTATAGCCTCGGCCAGAGTCGTTTTGGAGTCATGCGCTAATAGCGGAGAAACTTCTAATCAAACCCAGCCGTCCACCCCGGAAGTGCGATCATAAATTGGACGGAACAAATCGGCGGCTGAGACCAGATCTTCGAGAGCCAACTCGAAGAATAATCCCTCGCCGGATTTGCCTTCCTCCAGCTTCTGCCGGATCGCTAGATCGTAGTCGGAACTATTCTTGATGGCGTAGCGGTGTGATGCCATACTTCGTGTAGCAAGCAGTCTTAGCGTTTTCCGTGCCAGCCACCTTTTGAGCGCCAATTCTGCGTGGAAAAAGAGTAACGACGCTGGCTTTCCTGGATTGTTGACAGTGAGATGTTCGCGAATATTTGGCGAATCCACGATAAACAGCAGGCGATCGACTTGATCTGCGCCCTAAACTTCCTTGAAGTGAAACTTGTTGATTCTTAAGGAGCGAATTTTCGACTCGAGAGTCGAGGCCGGCATGCCAAGCAAGGCGGCAGCTCCTGATGCGCCGGAGATTTTCCCTTTGCTTTGCGCAAGCGCCGCCTCGATGCGTCTGCGTTCGGTCAATGTCTCGTCCGCCACTGCAGGACTCGGCGGTTGTGGCTCGTTTGCCAGCCAACTTTCATCGATCGAAAATTCGGCCGTCTCACTAATGATGAGCGAACGTTCGATGACGTTTTGCAATTCGCGAACATTTCCAGGCCACGAGTACTCTTGGAGCACTTCCAGCGCTTTTTTCCGGATTCTCTCGATCTTCTTTCCGGCTCTCCTGGCATACCGATCGATGAAATAGCTAACCAGAAGTGGAATGTCCTCTCTTCGCTCGCGCAACGGTGGAAGGTTAATCGGAAAAACGTTCAGTCGATAGTAGAGATCGTTCCGAAACGAGCCTGCAATCATAGCAGCCTGCAAATCACGATTCGTCGCCGCAACCAAGCGGACGTCAGAGCGTATCACCTCCGTTCCGCCGATGCGTTCAAACTCGCGCTCTTGCAAAACTCGCAACAGTGCGATTTGCGCTTCCAGCGGCAGGTCTGCGACTTCGTCGAGAAAAAGTGTACCGCCTTCCGCTAATTCAAAACGCCCAAGCCGTCTCTTGGTCGCTCCGGTAAACGCGCCTTTCTCGTGGCCGAACAATTCCGGCATGACCAACGAAGCTGGGATCGCCGCGCAATTTACGCTGACAAATGCCCGTCCTGAGCGCTTCGACCGCTTGTAAATCGCCCGCGCGATCAGTTCCTTTCCTGTGCCGGTCTCGCCCTCGATTAAGATCGTACAATCTGTCGGAGCAACTTTGGCCGCCCGCGCTAAAACTGCTTTTAGAACCGGAGAAGCTCCGATCACTTCCTCAAACATCGAGGTTTGATCTATCTCATCGCGGAGTACAATGTTCTCTTTGTACAGTTCGTCCTTGAGCGATTTGATCTCCGCAAATGCCTTATGTTGTTCAGTGACGTCCATCACTGAGCCGACAAATTCAATGCTTCCCGACTCGCCTTGGAAGGGGCGCCCAACCACATGGACATACTTGATAGACCCATTTGGCAGCAGAAGTCTGTGCTCAAAATCGAAGCCCTTTTCTTTCTTGGAGGCGTCAGAAATCACTTCGCGCACCAAATCAACATCGTCAGGATGAACGCGCCGCAAAACCAGATCCAAGCTCGGTGATACCGTGTGGTCGTAACCGAGCAGTTCGCAGGTTTCATCCGACCAGAAGACCTTCCCCGATGACGGGTCCCAACCGAGACTGCCGGTGTGGCTGAGAGCCTCCCCCTGCGCCAGATAAGCCTCCCGGCGCCGCAGTTCCTGGTTCAGTCGCTCCTGTTCGGTAACGTCCAGCGTGTTACCGACGAACCGGACGAGTTTTCCTTCCTCAACCACCGGTTCGGCGACGCTATGCACGAATCGAATCCCACGCTCAGGATGGACAATGCGGTATCTGATATCGCAGCCAACAGCTTCCCGCGTCATCCTGGACACCGCCCCCCTATTTAACTCGCGATCGTCCGTATGCACCACGTTGAAAACTTCCGCTAAGGTCGGAATGCCTTTGGAAGGGTCGAACCCAAAATTGACGAAGGTCCCCGGCGACCAATATTCGAATACTCCATCCGGTCTAAGCGACCAGCTCCCCATGAAGGCAACACGTTCCCCTTCCTGCAGATAAAACTCGCTTCGCTGAAGATTTCGCGTTGTCTGCGCAATCCTCTCTTCAGCTCTTTTTCGATCCTCGATATCGATGCTCGATCCGAACCACTTTACGATATCACCTCGTTCGTTACGAAGCGGCACTTTGCGATGCAGCATTAATCGGTATTCTCCATCCGCCCGTCGGACACGGGCTTCATCTTCGAACGGTTCGCCACTAGCCAGCGCGGCGCGCCATTTCTCAACGATTTTCGCTACATCGTCAGGATGAACAACATTGGTCCAGCGCCACCCGCACATCTCCTCTAATGACTTCCCTACGAATATCAACCATCCACGGTTGAAATAATCGAGGTATCCATCGGGTCGCCCCGTATGAATCAGTGCCGGAGTCGTATCGACCACAAGCCGAAGATCTTCGGTCATGGCGGATGGTTCATTCGCAACAGACACCCCTGCTTTCATAGGAGTCTCGGTACCCACGACCTTGGAAAATCTCAGACGCGAATACTTCGATAACATCTCCGTAGGTTGCCTCTTTTTAGAAACAAATGCAGTCCATTTCTTCGTCAGTTGCCGGTGGAGATATTTTTGAGGCGGCGCTTCCGGTCTTCGCTAAAGCTTCGGCGAGACGGCCGTCGCCGCTGTCGTTGGATGCCCAACGCTCGATGAATCCACGACGTCGGTGACGAGCACCGCTCTCAAGCACCGATGCCTACCCGAGGGTCCGGTGCGTTTCAATCCTCCGGATTGATCGCGCCATCGGCGGATCGACGACCCAGCCCGTTATTCGGCAGCATTTCGCCGTCTTCAGTTCTCGGCGACCTGTTCACCGGCCTGTCCGACATAGCCTTGGCGGAGGCGGCTCCTATCAAAACCGCTCAACACAGAATGCGACGAGTCCGGCAAACAAAAGACATCCAAGGAGTATCTCAACTAGTCCAGCTTTAATTCTCTCAGCCGCATAATTAGGCCGATCGAACTTTCTCTTTGTGACGGGTACGAGCGTCGCTTCATCGATACCAACTGGAGCGTAACTCGATTGATGCGATTCCCGCTTCTCATCAACGGACGTATCGGCTGCTGGATCCCACGGTAACGATCCGTCCAGTGCGCGCAGGCGGTTCCGATGTTCTAAGTAGTACAAGATGTTTTGCGTAGGCTCCATTTTCTGCCCTCCAATTACTGAGTCAGCCCTCCCAAATGTTATTCCCGATGAGCGGCATGTAGGAATAGAGCCTAAGATAAAGGAGCCGGGGCGTTCATTGTTCCAATCGCCGTATTTCGATGATGAGCGCGGCTTTACCAAACTGAAAGCGCTTGCTGCGACAGCGCTCACCGGAACAATACGAGTTACAGAAGCAAAATGGGCTTGCTCCGGATTTTGGACTCGGCAATGTCGCGGTAAACTTGTGCGCCCTGCTCGAGCGAAAACGTTTCTATTGGCGGCGCTTTGAATTTGCCGGCCTCGATGCCAGGAGTAAGCCGCCGAAGAATTTCGCTGGTCTCTGCGAAACTCATTTTCAGCGAATCAACACCGAAAAGCCTCGACTCATTGTGGTAGAAATCCACGAGATTAAAACTTACACGGGGATTGGGGCTTGAGCTGATTGCAATTTGCCGTCCACTCCAAGCCAGGGCGCTCAGGCATTGTTCAAACATCGGGCCGCCGACTACGTCAAGGACCACGTCTGCTCCTCGACCGTTAGTTAACTTGCGCGCTCCAACTCCGAGCTCGACGGTTTGCAAATCGATCCAATCGTCGACCGGAAGAGATCCGTCGGTGGGGATGTCCGCCGCCTTTCTGGCAGTGCCAATAACACGGGCCCCAAGGTCGTGCGCAATACGGGCCGCGGCACTGCCTACGGCGCCGGTTGTCCCAAGGATCAGCGCCGTCTCTCCGGCTTGGACTCTTGCGGCACTGACCAATGCCGCCCAGGCTGTGATATAGGCTACACCCATGCCGGCGGCTTGTTCAAAGCTTAGGTTCCTTGGTAAGGACGTCACCGCGACCGCTGGAACCGCTAGAAACTCTGCGTGGCTGCCATCACGCCGAAAACCAAGACCCCCGCCCGAGCCGAAAACAGCTTTGCCGCAAAGTTCAGCCGGACCTTCCACGACCACCCCTGCAAAATCGCGACCAGGGATTCGCGGGACTGTGGTCATCCGCATCTTACCTTGAACATTTTTCAGGTCGCTTGGATTGATCGCAGCCGCTTTGATCTGGACTAACACTTCGTCTGCGGCCGGATTCGGCTTCGAAACTTCTTCTACATGCAATTCGTCCAAGGAGCCGGTCTTATGGAATCGTAAAGCGCGCATAATTCGTGGATTAGTATTATCCAACTGCGCTAATTTGTCTGTGTCATCCTGGCTGGATCCGCCTTCTATGACAAGGCTCCGGGCCGAATCGAGCTGCGGCTTCGCCGCAGGTGCCCAGGCCTTCTGGCCTCGTTTACGCCACTGCAATTTTCTCGCGCATCAACGCCTCATCGACCGCGACAGAGAGGTCGCTACGTACTTGAACCCAGTCCTCGTACCGCTCCGTCCAAGCGCGAAGGTTGAACGTCACTGTAGAGGCAGCAAAGTTAACAACATATGCGTGAGGCACCGGTTCTTTTATAACGCCTGTCTGATTGGCGGCGACCCGCTTCAATATCTCGACCACTTGTTGCGGAGTCGGGCCTCGAGTCACCGTCACCGGTACTTCGATTACCCGATACCAATCCGATAGGGTCCAGTTGGTCACCTTATTCGTGATGATCGTTCCGTTTGGCACAATGATTTCAGAACCATCCCTCGTGCGAATCACGCATGCTCGAATACCGATCCGGCGGACTTCTCCAATGTCTGTGTCTATCTGGATAATGTCACCGACTTTGATCGGACGCTCGAAAAGCAAAATCAATCCGCAAACAAAATTATTGATAACGGTCTGTAGTCCGATTCCTACGCCAACGGTAAATGCTCCAGCCAGAATCGTAACCTTTGTAAGGTCAACGCCAAGCACCGCTAGGCTCACGAAAAAACCTATGAGCAGGACCGCGTAGTGAACCACGGCTGAAATCGCCTGGGGAACACCGCGGGCGAGATGCCAATGATGATAGATGCCTTCATCCAACAGAAACCGCAAGAACCGCGAAGTCGCGAAAGCGGCCCAGATCGTAACTAAAAAGACGAGTATCTGCCGCAATGAAATATTTAATGTGCCTATTGCCAGATTCGCCCGCAGTACCTCTTCGGTATTTGTGATCAACGGCGTGAGCAGCCCGAAAAAGCTAAGCGTTAGACCTGCCCAGTAGACGAAGGCCAGGAATGCAGCGACACCACAGATGCGAAGCTGAAGCATCTGCCGGTTAAGCCGAACGGCACGCACTAAACCGACAGGAGGCGTCCCCAGCGATATCATGATCAATCCTTCGACAATCCTCAGGCCAGTATACACTGCTGCGCCAACATACGCGCTTCTCAGCAGGCCGCCCCCGAGCAAGTTGGCGAAGTTGACGTATCCAAGAACGTTTGCCAGGAAAGTTGCCATAAAAACGATCAGGCTGATTTGAATAGCGACTCGCACCGCTCGCGGAAAAAGCTGTGTTGACCCCCTACCAGCCGCCGATGATTGCCTGCTCCAAATCAGCCAGATTAGAAACAGCATTCCACCTAACATTTCGACACCGAAGATTAACCGGCCCCATACCGGTTGAAGCGAAGCGAGTAAGCGAAATTGATCGACCAAGTATATGACGATTAGGGCATAAAGGATTGGAAGCAGCGATCGATCGATCAGCCGGCGGAGAATGAAGACGATAGAAATAAGGAATACTCCCCAGAGTATCGCCCGCAGCAAAAACGGAGCCGTCGAATAGATCGAGCCAGTCACAAGAAAAGAGAGCGTTATGGCCGTCGCAACTGGCAAATCAAAGACCGCCGCCGCCTGGCGCAAACTCGCCTCCTCTTCCGTCCATCTCTGTATCGCGCGGCGCAGCCAGTACCCGCAGAGAAGCAGTAAAAGAAAAATGACCACATGAAGGGCAAGGATTGTTGGTTGTCGTCTGATGTAAGCTTTCAACAGGGCCGCACTGGCCGGCGGTATGAGCGATGCCTGTCCTTCCGCTTTCCATTGAGCGATGCCGAGCCGCCAGATAGGCGGACTTTCTTGAACAAAAAGATTTTTCACCGCGCTGGCGTGCGCCTGCTCAAACGCAGGCTCGATTGCTTGCAATCGCGTTGTGGTCTCCAGGACATGGCCCTGCAGAGCCAAATCCCTCGCCCGAAGAGATTCTGCCGCTTGCCTGGTCTGATCGATCAAGTCAATCAGACTCTCTACCCGTTTAGGTATCTCCGGCGCCGCCCTGGATAGTTCCGGCAATTGTATAGTCGATTTCCAGAGCTTGCTGAGGCCGTCTAACTGAGCGATCTGAGCGCCCAGGATTTTAGAACGTCCGCTCAGATCACGATTCCAACTCGAAAGTTGATCATGATACCGCTGCAAAACGGTCTCCATACTGTGAAGCAACTCCAGCGGAACACTTTCACCGAGAAATTTGGCCATCTCTCCCCCCCGCAACTCGATCTCCCTGCTCAGCGCTGGAAGACGCTTTTCTACTGTGGCGGTTATCGGATCAGTCGAAAGTGTAGCCTCGATGCTTTGAACAGATCTCAGCGTCGATTCCGTTTGCGAGGCGATTTCAGACAAAGGAATTGGTGACGGCGAAGGACTTGGTTTGGACTGAGCCGAGGAGAATTGCTGCCCTCGGACGATCGTTTCGCTTAAACCCTAACAAAAGAGGATGAGTAACCCGATACGCATTTGTCACGGCTCCATCTACCTCTCATATCAGCTTCTTAACTTAATTTAACAGCTTACCAATAATAACTCCTGACTCGACTGACAGGGAACTACTACTCGCCGCTTCTGCAGGCAGAGCACGCGGCGATTAGCCTTTTGGTGTTTTCACTAAGAGAGCTGTGTTTGTATAAGAGCCCCACTTCCAGAAAGTGCCTTTTCCAGGCAAAAGGTACGGAACCTGCCGTTCTGATTCCGAGCTTGCATCAGTGATTGATCGCAAGCGTTCCGGTCAGTTGGTTCAGTTGCTCTCCGGCGGATTGCTTGAAGCGAAAAGATAGCGGTGAATTTTCCACTTCCCTTCTTCTTTTCGGAAAATGAAAAGCTCGTTGTTACCTTCCTTCACCGTTTTCTTATTCTGCAGAATCTCTGTCTTGCCTTCCGATGTGGTTCGCACATAGGCCAGATCACCCATCTCAACGATCCCATGAATCGTAAAGCGCACGTTCAATTTGATGGTTCCGAAAACGTGATCGTATCCGGCTCTGACTGCATCGCGCCCGCTCAGAGCTGGCGAGAATTGAGGCATGAATACGGGATCTTTTCCATAAAGGGCAAGCGCGGCGCTGGTATCGCTCGCGTTCAGTGATTTTTCATACGCCTTGATGACGTCAGCGATTTCTGGGTTCATAATCTTTTCAGGTTCTCTTTACTGTTGATGGTTCAGCTTGAACGTTAAAATCCGACTGCTGTTCCGTAACGACCCTTACGCGAAACCGGGACCGTGGGGGTGTGTGGCCTCGCATAGTTATGATTGCGCAACCATTTCAATGCCCGAAATACTCTTTTAGAACTGCCCTGATTCCCATAAGGTATTACGGTTTAGCCGACCACCGAATCAGAGATGGAGTTGCGTCACTTGCGTTATTTCATTGCCGTTGCTGAGGAACTAAATTTCTCCCGTGCCGCCCAGCGCCTGCACCTCTCCCAGCCTCCTTTGAGTCGCCAGATCCGCGATCTGGAGTCTGAACTTAATGTTAAGCTTTTTGAGCGCAATCGACAGGAGGTCAGGCTCACCACGGTTGGGCGTGCGCTATTGGCCCGTGCGCGAGAACTCATGCGCGACGCCGAACAGTTGCGGACTCGGGCACACGATATGGATTCCGAGACCTTCGAGGAACTGCGGTTAGGATATGCGCCCTCGCCGACGGCCGCCATCATATCCGCTATCCTCTGCCGATATCACGAGCTAGCTCCGGGCTCTTCGGTCGTTCTCCATGATCTGTCGCTAAGTGAGATCCTGACCGGCCTCAAAACCAAGAAGCTTCATGCCGGTCTGACTCTTCGCCCGAAGCCAGGAGAAATGCGCGGACTTAAATTCGAGCCGTTGCAGCGTTATTCCGTGGGGATTATTGCCGCCAAGACCTCTCCCTTAGCTCAATTGTCCAGCATTCGTCCATCAGCGGTTCCACCGGAAAACTTGGTCGGCTACCAGGCTGCGGATTTTCCGGAATATCACCAGTGGGTAGCAAGCGTCCTGGGAGTTAACAAGAATCGGGTAAAAATCACCCACCAATGCGATGGCGTCTTGAGCGTGATCGCCGCGGTCGAATGTGGACAGGCGCCAGCGGTCGTCGGCGAGTTTACAACCGCTCTAGCCGGAGACCGTGTTCGCTACATACCTTTTGTATCCAAGCCATCTTTCATGGATGTGGGGCTGCTCTATAGAAAAAGTGATGTTGCCGACAACGTGAAGACGTTGATTACTGCATCTCTGAATTTCAAAGAGAGATCGAAAGCTTGTCCCTGAGCGGGCCAGTTGAGCCTTCCATCGTCCTGACTGTCCTGTTTCAATCAAGAAGTGCGCGGCGATCTACGACACAGCGACTGGCTTGCTGCGAAATCGGCTCACTGTCTCGGGCTGAGCTATTTTACAACTAGCTGGCGGTAGCCCCCGCAACAGCAGTTCAACATCGCTCAGCACCATCCTGCCGATTTCTAAGAATGCTTCCGGCATACCGCCCGACCGATGAGCCGAAAGTACCACGTTTGGAAGATCGCGGATCGGATGATCCTTTCTGAAAGGTTCATCGGGAAACACGTCAGTTGCTGCTCTTAGATGGCCGGATTGAGCAGCTTGTGTGAGAGCATCGAAATCGACCACCGCGGCTCGACTCATCAAAACAAAGATTCCGCCCGGTTTGATCAGGGCGAACTCTCGCCTACTCAAGAACCCTTGATTTTCAGAAGTTACACTCGCAAAAACAAAAACGGCGTCCGACGACGAAAGCACTTCGTCCAGGGTTGCCGGCTCGCATTCGTGTTGCACGATTTCTCGTTCCGACAGCCACGGATCAAATACTTTTACCGGGCACCGAAATGGTCTGACCAACGGCCGAAAGGCACGCCCTAAGTCACCGAAGCCGATGATGCCCACTCTGCAACCGGTAAACAGTGAAGACCCCTGGTTACTAGCGAGTCCGTAGATCTCTTCTCGTGCGCGCATCGCACGATCGTTTTGGCTCACTCCTCGAGCCAGATCCAAACCAAGTGCTAAGGCCATCTCGGCGACCGCTGCGGCAAACGCGGGACTGGCTACCAACACCCGGATTCCATGTTCGAAGCAGTATTGGTAATCAATGTTAGGAAGGAAATTGCCTTCAACATTGAAGATTGCTCGCAATCTCTTCGCTCGTTGCAGTCTTTCACGAGGCATATCGCTCTGACCGATCAGTATTTCTGCATCGGGCAGCGCCGCCTCTAACATTTCCGGAGCCATCCGCGCGGTATCGAAGACTGTGAGATCGGCGATATTCGCCAGACGGCGCTGCGCTTCGGCATCGAAGATCATCGCCATCGTGCGCGGTAGCGGATCAATTACAATACTTGGTTTGCTCATATCGTCGGTGATGTTCGAAGGTCAGGCCCCTTCCCTTACTCTAGCTTCATCGTTTCACTAGTCGATTCTGGGAAGTGGCCGGCAATTCGCTCTTAGTGCCGGAGGGCTGGGTCCGGAGTTTTGAGTTTCCAGGTTTGTTCTCGGTGGCCGTGGTAAAGGAGCTCATCTCGTCCTCGCCCTCGAAAATGGCGCATGATCTGGCCGCGAAAAAGTGGACAAATCACGCGCAAAACTCGAGGACCAGCACGAGTACGAGTGCAAGGTGCGGAGCAACAGTCGAGGATTCACGGTTGACCGTCGACGGATAACCGCAGGCGCTGCAGCGCCTGCGCCGGCCATCTAAACAATAGATCCGGCGGCCGGAGCAAAGAACTGAGGGCGCTCGAGGAATCGAGTTCTAGTAGTCCCATCCAAATCCGCGCGAGCAACGCGAAGAACCTATGAGAACCGCATCTGAAGAAGTAACAGATATGATTTTCCTGAATAAGTGGAGCAGTCAGACACTCTGTGCAGGAGCCGAACTCGGTATATTCGATTTTCTCTCACGGGATGCCGCTCGTCCTGCCGACGAAGTCGCGACAGAGACCGGCCTCGATCCAACTCTGCTTTACCGGCTGCTGCGGGCCCTCGCGTCGCTCGGTCTTTTGGACGAGGCACCCGGACACCGCTTCAGTCTGACCGATCGCGGCGCCGTTCTGCGTACCGATGCGCCCGGCTCACTGCGTTACATGGCTATGCTGGAGGGCGGACCAGAGCATTGGGCGATCTGGAAGTATGTACCAACGATGATCAGGGAGGGTCGCCAGAACGCGTTCACACGCGAATACGGCAAAATGCCGTTCGACCATGCCCGCACTAATCCTGATGGTTACGGCGCAGTTTTCGGCCGAGCCATGTCGGGCTTTTCTGTGAGTCAGTCCGCATGGGTGCTCGAAGCGCTGCGCGATTACGATTTCTCAGCGGTCGCTACGTGGTGCGACGTAGGCGGCGGCCACGGCCACATGATGTGCTCTCTGCTGGCTGCTTACCCGCATCTATCGGGCGCCGTACTCGACCTGCCCGAAGTTGTCGCTGAGAAAGATCAGTTGTGGGCCGGCAAACTTGGTCTGGAAAAGCGGTGCCGTTACGTGGCCGGCGACATGTTTAAGCAAGTGCCCGTCTATGCGGACGTCTACAGCCTCAAGATGATCCTACACGACTGGAATGACGCGGAATGTTTACAGATCCTGCGAACGATTCGCCAACGCGCAAAACCAAAAGGCCGCATCTTCATCGTCGAACACGTCGTGCCAGGCCCATCCGAGTCACATTTCTCGAAACTGTTCGACATCCACATGATGTGCTGGGGCAGCGGCCAGGAGCGAACAGAAGAGGAATATGCTTCGCTTCTCGAAACGTCTGGATGGCGCTTCGTCGCTTGCCATTATCCGTCACACGCCAGCATGGGCGTAGTAGAAGGCGTGGCCGTTTAGACATTCGGTGCCATAAGAGTGTGAGTGCTAGTAGTTACCTGGCGGGACGATAAATCGCGACCGCTCGCCTGCCTTGGCGGGACGATAAATCGCGACCCTCCCGGCTGCAGAGCAGCTATCATATTATCAGCCAGTACCTTGGTGAAATCGAGGAATGCTATCTCCAGGCGAGCCCCTTAAGATCTGCTTCTGCTTCTAAAAGCGCCTCGCCCAACCCGAGGCCCAGGCGCAAGTACAAACGGATTAATTTTGCCAACTGGTGGGAGTACGAAGATCGATCGATAACCCAACGCATTCTCCGTTTGAACCCAGATTTCGAATTTGACAGCGGCAACTCCGAAATCTGCCGCGTCGAGCGCGGCCGAGTGACCCTCTCAGGCCCTATTCCTTTATTTTTTCGATTCAGCATGCGGAGTAATAAAAGCTTCGACTCTGTAAACACGAACGATTCGAGGCGAAAGACGCAAAAAGGCGAGTGAACGCCGAAAGCAGCGCCGTCAGCGCCGACACCGCCGACATCGGAAGAGGCGATTGACGAGCGCGGCGACCCCACCGATTACAAACTTTACGCGTCAATCTCCTTTCCCGATAGTTGCCGATCGTCCACTAATTGCTTAACGCGCTCATTTCCGAAGTCGGCGATGACGGCCCTGTCGGCGGTCCTATCCGGAATACCCGCTCGATTATATCCGCAGCTACGTCGAGTCCACGAGTCTCTCCCAGGACCTTCTTGAACCAATATGCTTTCTCTCGATAGCTGAAATTTCGGCTCACTTTGGTGATCAGTTCCGACAAACGTTGCGCGGTCAGGTCGTCTAATTCGATAAATTCACCAACCCCCTGATACGCGATCCTGGCAGCAACTCCGGGTTGGTCGTACCCGAGCGGGATCGCTACCATCGGCACTCCCTGTGCCAGCGCCTCCAGAACTGTATTGAGCCCCGCATGGGTTATGCAGAGCGACGCACGCTTGAGCAGTTCAATTTGCGGTGCAACGCGGACCACGATTGTATTTGATGGAATAGGGCTCAGATCGCGCGGATCGAAGTTCGTGCCTACCGACAGCACCATCTGCATCTGCAGAAGCTCACCAACCGCCCTGAGAATCGTGCGGTATACATCTTTCGAGCCGTTGATAAGTGTTCCCAGGGACGCATAGATCAAGGGATTGCCGTTTAACTGCTCCCAGGGAAAGGCCACAGGCTGCCGTCCTGCGCTATCATGGAAGGGACCCGCATAGTGAAATTGCGGAGGCAGATGAAAAATCGGAAAATCAAATTCTTTCGGAGTCTGTGTGATTACTGCCAGTTTGGAAACAGTGGCGCTCGGATTACTCCAATCGATCTTGAGTCCGGTCCGCTCGGCGTAAGCCTGAGCGATCGACAGTAAAGCCTCGCGTGTCTCGTACAACATCTGCAGTCCCGCTAGATTCCTGGCCCGAGCTTCCGGACCGGTCTCATAAGGCCAACTGTAAAACGGGAGCGGCGTCGATCCGGAAAAGTCGAAGTGGAGGATATTCCAAATCTGAACGTAAGGCAGGCGCATCTGCATGGGAACAAGCTCAAGAAGCCGGTATATCGTATCGACTACCAGCGCTTCCACGCCGGTTTCCGCTATTTTTCCGGGCAAATGCTCCAAGCCCGCCTGAACCAGGCCAGGCGTTAACTCCCGGGCCGTGTATCGCACCACATCCAGGCCACGCAGGTTCGCTACTCCGCCCCACAGTTTGGCGACAGATCCAGATGGAAATTCGGTTTCGCAAAACGGTTCGAAGTCCAGGTTGGCGGCCCGAACTGCTCGTTCAATATCCGGCACACCAATAAAGACAATGTCATGTCCTCGTGACTGCAGCTTGCGCGCTAGCGCAATCATCGGATTCAAATGCCCGGTCAGCGGTAGACTTAGAAAACCGATTTTCATAGTTGCTCCAACATTTCTTTGTCAACGATTGCGAGACGCGACCACCCTATTTAGACAGAGCAATTAAGCCGCTGAATTTTAGAGACAGCTCAATATTTGTCCGAGTTGCCGCAAATCTTGTTCCGGCTGTCCCGCGAACCCGGAGATTTACACTAGATTTGGATCGCTATCTGAATCGCCTTCGCTCCGCGGCGGCGAAAGATGGTGGCCCAGCGGTCCGACCGAGTTGCCATTTCCAATTCTGCGCCCTTCTGGGAGCTTCTTCGCAAACGCGGCGGGTTGTCCGGACCGGATGCCATTGCTGCAGCCGAATGGACCATGAGAGCGCTCATCCAATCTCTTCGAACGAAACAAATAACCAGTAACGACAGAAAGAAAAAATCGTGACAACACACAGTAACAATCTGAATTCATTTACACTGGGACCCGGACAAGGACGTGCGATAGAAAATTGGATATCCTGGGCGAGGATGTCCTGGTGAAATTAACCAGCGCCGACACCAATGGCGCAGCCGCTATCTTCCATCTCACCGTGCCGCCGATGTCGGGGCCACCCATGCATCGGCATTCCCGCGAAGACGAATGGTTCTACGTTTTGCAAGGACAGATCACTGCGAAAATTGGCGACCGGCAAGTCGTTCTAGACGCCGGCGGTTCGGGCTACGCATCCCGCGCCACGGTGCACACGTTTCAGAATTTCGGCGATGCCACGGCGCAAATGCTGGTAATGGTGACGCCCGGCGGCTTTAACCAATTCTTTGAAGAACTCTCTTCCTTGAACCGCGGATTGCCGTCTCCGGATCTCGTTCGGACCGAACAACTGATGAATGCCTACGGGATCGAACTGCTCGGACCGCCGCTCTCCTGAAGGCCCGACGGTTTTCTCACTCAGAGCGGTCCGCAGTCGAGACAATGATTACGGCAATTGAGATAGAAAACGACTCGTCGATCGAATCTCGATGTTTAGTAAAGAGCAATGCTTTCGCCCTGGGCCTCCAGGAGAGGTTTAACAGAAGATCGCAAAGATCACAGCGCGACAAAGCCGCAACCAAAGCTGGAGGAGCACCGTGGGCTCCGATTAAAAGGGATCACAAAACTCTTTTCGAGAATGGAGAACCAGTCCGTCAAGAAACGGAACCGCAGATTCCGCAGATTGCGCAG
>JBKPBY010000090.1:0-21288 GCA_046727075.1 bacterium
GAAAGCCTGAGTGGAAAGCGCAAACAACCGAGCAAATCCTCGTTCTCGCGCCAGTTTTTCGACAAACGACATCAGGCTTCTGCCCAATCCTTGATTCTCGCTAGAGCGACTGACGTAAAGGCACGCAAGCTCGGCCATGCCCTGCTCCGGATAGGGGTGCATGGCGACGCAACCGACGATCCGGCGATCGACCTCTAATACCCAGTAATCGTCGATCTCAGCAACAATCTCTTCTCGCGTTCGCCGGACAAGCTCTTCGTTGCGGATCGATTCCTGAATGAGAGAACTGACGGCGCGCAGATCTTTTTTGTAAAGCCGTCGGATTTGATCGTACTCATTGGAGTAGATCATCGTTCCAGCGCCCCCATTGGTGAAAATCTCGGTTAACAGCGCCTCGTCGACATTTCCGTCAACCAAATGAACACGGGGGATCCCATACCGGCTGGCCCGGGCCGCGTGATCCAGCTTAGAGAACAGGTTTTGAGGAAGCTGAGTCTTATATTTCTTAAGAAGCTCTTCGAGTTCGGGCGCCACCAGATAGCCGAATCTGCGCCCATCCAGGACCAATTCACCAAACGGGGAAACGAAAATCAATTTGGTGGCGTGTAGAGCTGCGGCCACCTCCATTGCAACAAGATCGGAATTCACACGAAAGGTTTGTCCCCCCCCGTCAAAACCAAGCGGCGGAACTACCGGCACGATTCCTTCGTTCAGGAAGAGCTCCAACATCTTGGCATCGACTCTCTCCACCTTTCCGGCAAACTGCCGATCCACGCCGCCAACAATTCCGGCTGGATGCGCAATGATGCAGTTCGCGTACGCCGCACGGAGGTCGACTTGGGTGAGTCCTTCCAATATTTCATTCGTCAATCGGACCGCCACATCGATCGAAAGCTGAAGGGTCGATGCATCGATAACTCCAGTACCATCGGCATTCGAAACTGCTACTCCTCGGGCCTTGCCTGCCTGCTCGATCTGGCGACCGGCGCCATGCACTAAAACGACCTTGATACTGACCGACCGCAGCACTGCGACGTCTAGAAGCAGGTTGGCAAAGTTCTGAGACGCAAGGATCTCACCATCGACAGCGATGACAAACGTCTGATCCCGAAAACGGGTTACATACTGGAGGATACCGCGGAGCTCGGGAAGATTCATTCTAGGAGAGGATACAGGAGTCAGGAGCTAGGAGCTAGGAGTAAGGCGACACGGACGGGAGGCGAAAACCGTCATCGAGGCGATGCCGCGGCCTTGGGCACATCGCCTCTAACCAACTCCTTTAGCCGATCCAGGTCTAGCTCTAGAGCACTTCGGACGATAAGATCGGCATCGGACAAGTTCTGGCGCTCGCTGAATTGATTCGGAATGACCACCGTCTTCAGCCCCGCTCGTTTCGCCGCGCGATACCCCGGCTCGGAGTCTTCGAGAGCAACAGCTTGCCAAGGGGGAACATGAAGGGTCTCGACCACTTTCAAATACACATCGGGAGCAGGCTTCGGATTCAAGACCATGTCCCGAGTGACGATCACATCAATGTAGGAGCGTAACCCCAGTCGTTTCAATCCACTCTCGACCCAGCCCTGTTCGGAGTTGCTGGCTACGCCGATCGGCAGCCCGGATTGCTTACCTGCCTCAATCAATTCTTTGATTCCGGGAAGAACACCGGCCTGGAGAGTCAGTTCCCAGTTCCGCCAGCTCCGTCTTGGCATGAGTTCCGACCAATCCAATTTGCGGCCGAGCAGTTTTTCCAAGTGAATGGCGGGATCGAATCCCCCTACGTAGCCGGTAGAATGACGCCAATCGTCCAGGGTAAGACTTTTGCCGAACTCCTGGTAGATCTCTTGCCAGCTTATGAACCCGGGACCCTCCGTGTCGATGATCAGCCCGTCGAAATCAAAGACAATCGTCGACAAACTCATGAGAAAACCCCAATCGATTGCGACTAGGTTTTGAGGCTGATCTCGAAGAGTTCGTTTTCGTTGAAGAAACGCTTTAGTTCTAGGACGGCATTTTCCGGGCTATCAGAGCCGTGCGCAATGTTCATCATCACGCTATCGCCGAAATCGCCGCGAATGGTGCCTTTTGGGGCTTTGCGCGAATCGGTCGGTCCAAGAAGGTCCCTGAGCCGAGCGACGGCGTCCTCTCCTGACAATGCGAGGGCAATCACCGGACTCGATTTCATGAACGATTTCAAGTCCGGGTAGAATGGTCTGTCCGAAACGTGTGCGTAATGTACCGCGAGAACCTGGTCCCCAAGCAACATCATCTTGCAACCAACAATTTCTAGGCCTGCTTCTTCGAACCGGCCGATCACAGTGCCGCAAAGGCGTTTCGCAATACAATCCGGTTTAAGCAGGACAAGCGTCGTTTCTGTCATATGTCGAGCCTTTTGCATACGTGTTAACCCGCGTTTTTCAACGAAAAACGCTAAAATCAGGGGCGCAACGATGCGAGGAAGCGCCCACTCTAAACCGCCAACGCGCCGCTGCTGTCGGCGGCAGAGGCGGTTCGACTGAGCTCACCCGTCGAAGTCCTGCCGACCTACAGGCGGGCGATCAAGAGTTCTCTTTGGAAATACAACTCCATCGGCAGATCGTTGCGCAGCTTGATGAATAATTCGTCCTGCGCCATCACCTCCTTTTTCCACTCCTCGACATCAACACTGAGAGCCTCTTCCAATTTGGCTCGGTCGTATTGAAGTCCGGCAAGATCAATATCACCTGCCGCCGGCATCCAGCCAAGCGGCGTTTCATCTGCTCCGACGCGCCCATGACAGCGGTCGATTATCCACTTCAGAACCCGCATGTTTTCACCAAAGCCCAGCCAGAGGAATTCGCCCTTCGAGTTTTTCCTGAACCAGTTAACGTGAAAGATTTTGGGAGGTTTTCGAATGACTTTGCGCATCCTAAGCCAATGCCCGAAATAGTCTCCCATGTTGTAACCGCAAAACGGAAGCATCGCCATCGGATCGCGACGAACTTGTCCCACCGTACCTGCTGCAGCAGCGGTCATTTCCGAACCGATCGTAGCTCCGACGTAGACACCATGGATCCAATTGAACGCTTGAAAGACGAGTGGCATCGTTGTAGCACGGCGACCGCCGAAGATGATCCCGCTGATCGGAACGCCGTCGGGATTATCAACCTCAGAGTCAAGGACAGGATTATTAACCATCGGGGCGCAGAATCGGCTGTTAGGATGAGCGGCCTGCTTTCCTTTTTCCCAGGGGTTGCCCAACCAATCGAGCAAGCCTTCCGGCGGGTTGTTGTCCTTACCTTCCCACCATACGTCTCCGTCCTTGGTTAAAGCGACGTTGGTGAAAATTGTGTCCCGTGCGATCGCATCCATTGCATTCGGATTCGATTTCCGGTTCGTGCCGGGCACAACTCCGAAATATCCGACCTCCGGGTTGACAGCGTAAAGCCTGCCGTCGCTTCCTGCCCTGATCCACGCGATATCATCTCCCACTGTCGTGACTTTCCAGCCCTTAAAGCGCTCTGGCGGGATCATCATGGCAAAATTCGTTTTGCCGCACGCACTTGGGAACGCCGCTGCGACGTACGTTTTTTCACCCTCGGGGCTTTTGACTCCCAGGATCAGCATATGCTCGGCCATCCACCCTTCCCTTCGCCCTAAATAAGAGGCGATTCGAAGCGCCAGACATTTTTTGCCCAGCAAAACGTTGCCTCCATAGTTCGACCCGACTGAAATAATCGCGTTGTCTCGAGGAAAATGAGCAATGATGCGTCGCTCCGGATTGATATCGAGCATGCAATGCAGGCCGCGATTGAAGCTGTCGCTCTCACCCAGCTCCTTGTACGCGATCTGTCCCATGCGCGTCATGATGCCCATGCTGAGCACCACATAAATCGAATCGGTCAGTTCGATTCCTACTTTGGAAAGGCTCGATCCCGGAGGGCCCATGAGGTACGGGACGACATACATTGTGCGACCGCGCATCGACCCCTGCGCATAGCCGTACAGCTTTCGATACATCTCCTCAGGTCTGGCCCAATTGTTCGTTGGACCAACCTCTTCTTCCAGGTCTGTGCAGATGTACGTATATTGTTCAACCCGAGCGACATCGTTCGGATTTGACCGGTGATAATAGCAACCAGGCCATTTTTTCTGATCTAATGGCCTAATCACGCCGGCCTTCGTCGCTTGCTCTATCAGAAATTTGTTCTCGGCGTCAGACCCTTCACACCAAAAAATTCGATCAGGCTTGCAGAGATCTGCCATCTCTTCGACCCAGCGCAAGATGGCGGGATGGTTCGTATTCTCGGCACCAAGGCTCGTGTCACTCATGCTTGTTGTTTGGAGGTTGAGAGAGACATGGTAACCTTAGACCTTCCGGTGGGCCAACAACTTTCGCCCTCCAGCATTCCGTGCCCAAGCACTTTTCTCGAGTATCAGTCGAGTTGGAAATTACCGATGTCGCGTTCGGTGGCGCCGGAGTTGGTCGATTTGATGGCAAAGCAGTCTTTGTTCCGCTCACGATCGACGGAGAAATAGTTGAGGTGGAAATCGTCGAGCGGCGGAAGCGATTTGATCGGGCGGCAGCTCGGAAGATGATTAGACCTTCATCTCATCGAGTTCACCCGCCCTGTCCTTACTTTGGACAATGTGGCGGATGTGATTATCAACATATCGACTACCGCTATCAACTGGAGCTCAAGCAGCGACAAGTACGCCAGTCGTTGCAGCGCATCGCTCTGCTCAAAGATCTGGAGGTGTCCCCGACGATCGCTTCTCCCAATCCTTTTGGATATCGAAATCGTATCACGGTTCACGCCGAAGAAGGGAGAATCGGTTTCTTTGAAAAGAAGAGCCGGACAGTTCTCGACGTAAGCCGGTGCGCAATTGCAACACCAGTAGTGAACGAGCTTCTGTTCCAGCTTCGCCAGCGCGGGCTGAACAATGGAGAGCATCGAACGCTTCGGGAAAATGAAGCGAACCGAACGTTTACTCAGACTAATGATGCGGTCGCCAACCTTTTGTTGGATTATGTGCGGTCTCGTGCGCGCGGAAGAATTTTGGTCGACGCATACTCTGGCTGCGGCTTTTTTGGGCACGGCCTCGCATTGCAGTTTGAACGGGTCATCGGAATTGAGTGGAACGAACCTGCGGTCCGAATTGCCAGAGGGCAGGCGGCAGCGAATGAAGCTTACCTGTGTGCCGATGTTGGTCGAGCACTTGAATCGGTGCTCAAGGAGCACCGCCCAGACTCTGTTTTGCTTGATCCGTCTGCCGATGGGATCGACGACAAAGCCGCGCAAACTATCCTTCAACACGCTCCACAGCAGGTCATTTATGTTTCATGTAATCCGCCTGTGCTCGCGCGCGACCTTGCTAAGCTCGCCACCAGGTTTCGGATCGAATCGGTGCAACCCTTCGATATGTTTCCACAAACGGCGGAGATTGAGGTCGTAGCGGTATTATCAAGACAATGAATGGGGCAGATACAGATTAGATCACGTCACAACCCCAGTCGCTTCGCCATCTCATCTACTTTCACGCGGACTGCTTCGTCCATGCGCGCAAGCTCCGGCCATTCGCGAGGATAACCTTCTGCGGCGAATTTTCGCGTCGCATCGAGGCCCATGTGGGACCCGATATTCGCTACGCTCGGTGCATGATCAAGACTATCAGATGGGTTCTTGATGAATGTGGTATCCCGCTGCGGATCGGTGTTAGCGCAAAGACGAAACAAAACTTCGCTGGTGTTGTGAACGTCGCAGTCCTCATCGACGACAACGATGTACTTCGAGAACATCATCTGCCCCATTCCCCATAGTCCATGCATAATCTTATATGCCTGATACGGGTACTGCTTGCGGATGCTGACGAAGACCAGATTGTGGAAAACGCCTTCAGCCGGTAGCGCCATATCGACGATCTCGGGGAAATTCATTTTGAAGACCGGCAAAAAGATCCGAACGCTGGCATCACCCAAATAAAAATCCTCCATGGGCGGCATGCCTACGATGGTAGCCGGATAAACCGCGTCCTTTCTGTGCGTGATAGCGGTTAAATGAAACACCGGATAAGGATCAATCGCGGTATAAAAACCGGTATGATCGCCGAAGGGACCCTCGCCGCGAAGTTCGCCCGGCTGCACGTATCCTTCCAAAACGAAATCGACGTCTGCAGGGACCTCAAGATCTACCGTTTCACATCGAACGAGCTCGACCGATTTTTTGCGAATAAAACCCGCAAACAGCACTTCATCCAATCCGTCCGGCAACGGCGCTGTGGCGGCGAATGTGTAAGCCGGATCACCCCCGAGACATACCGCGACGGGCATCCGTTCATTCCGTTGGTAGTAGCGCCGGCCGTGGCGAGCACCGACTTTATGTACCTGCCAATGCATGCCGGTTGTTTGTCCGTCAAAAACCTGCATCCGATACATACCGACATTGCGCTCATCAGTGTCGGGGTCCTTGGTGTAGACCATCGGCAACGTTATGAATCGTCCGCCATCTTTCGGCCAGCAGACCAGGACCGGTAGATCGTAGAGCGAAAAACTGTCGTTAAATCGGTGTATTGCTTCCTTACAAGGACCATCCGAGACATGCTTTGGCCGCGCATGAAGCAGGTCCACTCCTTGCTTCAGCAGCGACCAGCCTTCTCTTACGGAGGTTGGGGGCTTAGCCTTTAAAATCAACTGCATCTCATGCGCAAGCTCATCGACTGAGCTAAGCCCGAGCGCGCGTGCAATCCGACGATCGGATCCCATGCTGTTAATGGAAACCGGGAACCGGCTGATCTTTCCGTTGATTGTCGCTTTTTCGAACAGGAGAGCCTTGCCTCCACGGGTAGACTTCATCTGCCGATCGGCAAAAGCGCTGATCTCCAACTCGGTCGCAACAGGCTGCGAGATCCGAGCGAGCTCACCTTCTCTCTCCAGCACGTTGAGAAAATCAGCGAGTCCTCCATATGCCATACTGGTCTACCGTCAACCGTCTACAGTTTTCCGTCTACAGTTTTCCTTTGGAACCGAGGGCGCTTGGCCTGCCGTGATCTATCGTTCTCGGGTCTAACTACCGGATGTATTCCCAGCCGGTGCAGCGGCCATTCTCGAAGAATACTTTCTTATATGGTACTTCGTAGGTGGTCACCTCTTCAGGGAACGGATCGTAAAAGTACGGCCCGGCGTAAAAGAAGTGACGACTGCCCCAGAACCTGTGATGGAATCCGGAGCCACCCCAATAGAAAAAGTCCGGGTAATAAGGACCTGGATAGTAAGTAAACTCACTCCTGGTCGTCGTGTATATCCAAGCCTCGTACGGCCGACCGTTACGAACTCCCGACCGCATCCGATCAGGCGCACCCCATGCGATAAACACGGCAGATGGCGGCAGACCCTCCCTGATATGCCCCGAACGAACCAGCGCCTGGTCTGCTGGCGAAAGTGAAGCGTAAGCTTGTGGATTGGATTGTATGCGGCTCTCGACCGTCGAACATCCTACCAGGAAGGCAACGAGAACTGCCAATAATCCAAATAGCAGCGTGCGAATCATACGATAATACAAACCATACATACCCTAGGCTAGTTGCAGCGTTCAAGCAGGTAAGCTCTTGCAGGCACGCAGACGCAGCTGCACCAATGAACTGCGGGCCCGCATTTATCGCGTTGCCGCCCTCCAACGGCCAAAAAACGGTAGACGGTAAACGGCGGACAGTAGACTGTAGCTTACAATGGAAGACCGATTCGGACATCGAATCAGCTATCTCAGAGTCTCAATTACTGACAGGTGCAACGAGCGCTGCCTCTACTGCATGCCTCAGGAATTGCAGGAATGGTTACCTCGCTCTGAGGTCCTAAATTATGACGAAATCACTCGCATTGTCCGCGTCGGCTCGGACTTAGGCATTCACAAAATCCGCATTACTGGGGGCGAACCGCTTACGCGCCGGGATGTGCTGCAGTTATTTCGCCAAATCAGCGCCTTGCCGAAAATCACCGATATTGGCGTCTCCACCAACGGTTCTTTACTGGCGCAGCAGGTGGATACTGGCGACACTCTCGCGCGAGCGCTAGTAAAGCTTCGCGTAAGGACTGTTAATATCTCGCTCGATACCTTAAACCCGGAGAAATATCGCGCGATCACCGGACGAGAGTTTCTTCAGAAAACACTCGACGGAATCGCGGCAGCGCAGTCCGCCGGGTTCGATCAGATCAAGCTCAATGCAGTGCTGATGCGCGGGCGAAATGAGGAAGATATTCCCGACCTTGTGCGGTTTGCTCGCGAAAGCGGGATGCTGCTTCGATTCATTGAACTGATGCCCGTAAGTTCGACCGATGTTTTGTCGGAGAGCAATTTCATGCCCACGTCGGAGGCGCGCCGGCAGATTGAAAAACTGTTTGGTCCCATGATGCCGGAGCCTGGGTTTAAAACAAACGGACCGGCTCTCTATTATCGATTTGCCGATTCGCCGCAGCGAATCGGGTTTATTGGCGCGATGACCGACCTACACTTCTGCGAGAGCTGCAATAAACTCCGGCTCACATGCGACGGTAAGTTACGCCCGTGTCTGGGCAGTCACTTGGAATTCGATATCAAAACGCCGATGCGGCGAGGCGCGGATGACGCAACGTTAAGACGTTTCTTTATGGATGTAGTCGAGCGCAAACCGAAAGAGCACGATTTCCGGGGCGGCTATCAGCCAGGTCGCAAAATGGTCGCTATCGGGGGGTAGCAGTGGAGTTTTCTCACCTGACAGAACAGGGCCAGGCAAGGATGGTTGATGTGTCGGAAAAACCCAGCTCGAAACGGGTCGCAACCGCTGAAGCGTTCATTTCGCTTCAACCAGAAACGCTGAAGAAGATCGCAGCGAATGAAATCGGGAAAGGAAATGTCCTTACGACAGCGCAGATTGCGGCGATCCAGGCGGTGAAACGAACAGGCGAGCTGATTCCACTTTGCCATCCCCTGCCAATCCAACATTCAGAGGTGCATTTCGAGACTCGCGGGGAAGGGATTCGCATCCAGTGCGCTGTGACGACAGTCGCTCAAACCGGAGTCGAGATGGAGGCGTTGACCGGCGCCAGTGTCGCGGCACTCACGATTTATGATATGTGCAAGGCGGTCGATAAATCGATGGTCATTTCGGGTGTACGATTGATTTCCAAGATTAAGTCATGAATCCGATCAATGTTGGTGTGATTACTGTTTCCGATCGAGCGTCGGCGGGAGTGTACGATGACCTGGGCGGGCCGGCCTTGAAAGCAGCTGCAAAAGAGCACGCTTGGAACGTTACCGCGGAGGCGCTTGTTCCGGATGATGTTGAGAAGATTCGAGAAGCAATCCGATCGTTGTCCGCTCAAGGTTGCGGATTGATACTGACGACAGGAGGAACCGGAGCCGCCCCGCGCGATGTTACCCCCGAGGCAATCCGCGGAATTATGCGGGTGGAGCTACCGGGATTCGGAGAGATCATGCGCATCGAATCGATGAAACTGACACCGAACGCGATCCTATCGCGATGCATGGCTGCAATCGTAGATCGATCGGTTGTCATCGCGCTGCCAGGCAAACCGGCAGGCGCGGTCGATTGTCTGCGGTTTGTTGTTGGGGCGATTCCTCACGCGGTTGGGAGCGCGCGGGGTGATGCTACGAGTTGTTGAAGTCATTCTTATAGTTGGTCCGAAGGCGCTTCGAAGTCTATTGAGGCGGCTTTATTGAGGCGTTTTGGGTAATTTTGACTTAAGACTCTGCAGGGGCGTGTAACCAATCGAGGACTAGGGCGAGGACGATGACGAGTACGAGAAAAATCACCGCACCAGCTCCACCAAAGCCGGCACCAACAGCAGCACATCCGCAAGCAAGCTGATTGCCAGTGGATGCGGCCGCCACTTTACAAACGAAAGCAAAGCCATGGAAACGGCGCCCAACGCGATCGCCACAGCGAAGCGACGAAGTGGCATTAGAGCAGTCAACACGATCAGCATTGCCGCCAGCCCGACCAGGAGCCAGAGCGTACGTACCGGCCCCAATTGCGTGGGAATAGTGCGATTGCCGTAACGACGATCTCCGCCGATGTCGCGATAGTCGAAGACCAGGCTGTTTATGGTGAGCGCACAGAAGCACCAGCAGAATACCAGCCATTCCAGCGGGCCTAATGAACGGCCTGCCTCCCAGCACGGCCAGATGACCAGAATGCAGGCGACGAAAAATGGCAGAAAAACAGACTTCAAAGACGAGAGATCTTTGAGTCTGAACCCGAGCCAAGGAATAGGTCGCGAATAGAAAAAACACAGTACCACGAGACAACCGAGCGCAACGGGCAACCAAGGGCGATAAGTCGCTAGCGGAAACAGAACCAGCACGGAGCCTGAGCTAAGAATCAGAATAAGTCGCCACAAACGCAATTTATTCGCCCAGCGGACCCGCAACGGAGTATTTAGTCGATCGGCCGGATCCAGGCAGAGCCTATCAAGGTTGTAGACGAAGAGGTAGCCGGCAAACCACAACGGAGCCGATGGGACCCAGGGAAGCTGCAAAAACAGACACGCCGTCCAGCCCAGCGCGGTAATCACCGACGCCCCGACCAGTTCAAGGAGATAAAGGTACACCAAGAGAGACAACACAGCGACCGCGCTTACAAGTGCGGTTATTAACCGTTATCCGTCCACCATCGACCGTCTACCGTTTTGTTCAGCAGGTGGCTGGTTTGGACCTATTTATGGTGGCTGCCGCGCGAGGTCGTGCTAAAGCGCGACCGCTCGTCCCGCGACGGCGGGGTCATGGCCAAAGCCTCACCGATCGTGGCTGATGGTCAATCGTCGGTAGGGCGATTAGTCGTGATCTCGTTCCCCCCCAACCATCTCCATGTCGTGACTCACGATCGAGAGCCGTTCAAGGCTCAAGAACCGAGAACGGAAAACCGAAAATGAAAACCGGCAAGCGCTAACGGCCGCGCCGCAGGCGCGGCCCCCGATTGTTTCCTTGACGATCGCCAGACCTGTACCTAGATACACAGGCTGGTCGATACGTAGAGTGAGCGAGAACTCGAGTTTCGTGAACGCCTGTGTCGGGTCCCTCACCAAGACCAGATTGAAGTAACCCCAAGCGGAATTTTTGAATGTTTAACGGCTTCCTCGGACTCTTCTCGAACGATATTGGCATCGATCTGGGTACTGCGAACACCCTGGTCTATGTCAAAGACCAAGGGATTGTTCTGCGCGAACCGTCAGTTGTCGCAGTGCGTTCCGGGACTAGTCAAGTGCTTGCAGTTGGCGATGAAGCAAAACGGATGCTCGGACGAACACCCGGGAATATCGTCGCGGTTCGACCCCTGAAAGATGGTGTTATTGCCGATTTCGAGATGACCGAATCGATGTTGCGCCATTTCATTACAAAGGTGCATAACCGAAAGTGGGTGCGGCCGAGAGTCGTGATCGCGGTGCCCTCCGGAATTACGGAGGTTGAAAAACGCGCCGTGAAAGAATCGGCAGCCCATGCGGGCGCCAGGGAAGTTTATTTGATCGAAGAACCGATGGCCGCAGCCATCGGAGTAGGCCTTCCGGTCCAAGACGCGGCTGGAAACATGATCATCGACATCGGTGGTGGCACTACGGAAGTAGCATTGATCTCTCTTTCCGGAATCGTCTTCAGCCGAAGTGTCCGGGTTGCCGGCGACGAACTCGACGAGGCAATCGCGGGTTACATGAAGCGCGCATACAACCTGATGATCGGCGAACGAACCGCTGAAGAGATCAAAATAAAAATCGGTAGCGCTTATCCAATGGAGAAGGAAACCAGCTTAGAAGTAAAAGGGCGCGATCTTGTAGCCGGTCTTCCGAAAACGCTTACAATCACTTCGCAGGAAGTACGAGAAGCGCTGCTCGAGCCGATCTCAACAATCGTGGAATCAGTGCGCGTCACCCTGGAACGTTGTCCTCCGGAACTGTCAGCAGACCTGGTGGACCGCGGCCTGGTGCTGGCCGGTGGCGGCGCTTTGTTGCGAGGACTCGATAAGCTCTTGCAGGAGGAAACTGGCTTACCGGTCCACGTGGCGGACGATCCTCTCAGCGCTGTCGCCGAGGGGACCGGACGCGCCCTGACCGAGATCAAGTTCCTGCGCCAAGTCGCTTCTTCGGACCGGCCAACACATTAAATGGACTAGCCAGTTTGTTCGCAGCGCCGCTCTCATGAGGAGCACCACCATAGCGACTGTCGGGATATTTGGGATTCTCGTGGTTTTGATCCTCTTGCTGCCACAGACTACGAAACAGCAGATGCAAGCAGCCTTTTATCAGGCCATTTCGCCTATCCTCCGGACCGGAGCTTCAGTACAGCAGCGCCTCGGAGGTGTCGGCGGCGGATTGAAACACCGCGATGAGCTGGAGCGTGAAAACGCGCAGCTCAAACTCGAAAACCGCCAATTGCAGGCTACAAACAATCTGCTAAAAAACAGCGAGGCGGAGGTTAACCGGTTGAATCGCGCCCTGGGATACAAGGAGCGGTCCTCTTTCCGGTTAGTCCCGGCCCGAATCATTTCTCGAGATAGCGCAACCTGGTGGAATTCCTGCACCATCGATCGAGGCACAGCTGACGGTGTTGCCGCTGACATGGCTGTTGTTACTGAAACAGGCCTTGTCGGAAAGGTAACCAGTGTCGCAAACGATGTTGCGGTGGTTTTACTGCTGCCTGATGAGAGCCTGCGAGTCTCAGTCACTATCGAAGGAACGCAGGAACAAGGGATCGTCAGTGGCACGAGGGCATCTACGAACTATGCGCCCGATTTGAGAATCCGCTTCTTGAGCAAAACGGCGAACCTCAAGCCAGGGTTGAACGTGTTTACCGCGGGAGCCGGAGGGGTATTCCCATCAGGGGTGTTGATCGGCCAAGTGAAAGATTTCACAGTGAAAGAACTCGAAGGTGTCGCTACAGTCAAACCCGCGGTCGATCTAGCCGAAATTCAGGACGTGTTCGTGATTATTGGACGCAAATGATTTCGTTCTTCTTAGTGTTGATCGCTCTGATTTTCGGCTCGTATCTTTTCCAATTGTCTCTGCCGCCGGTGCTTCTGTTGAAAGGAGCGGCGATTCTCTTCGTCCCTGCCCTCTATTTCTACGGCTGCCTTGCTTTCCCGTTTCCGCTCGTGCTTGGGCTGACCTTTGTGACTGGACTATTCAACGACCTTCTTCTGGTGCCGCAGAACTCCAAATCGGACTTTGTGCTGGGGACATCGATTCTGATTTATCTGATTCCCGGTCTGATCATGCATGGGCTGCGGCCGTTATTTCTGCGCCATCGCTGGCAATCTCATTGGCTATTGGCGGAGATTAGCGCGGTGCTGACTCCATTTGTTTTGCTGGCCGACTACAGCATCTTAAGTTTCCAACGAAATGAGTTCTTTCTGAATGACGTCGTTGTGTGGCGGATTTTTGGTCCCGGACTCATTTCGCTTTTGATTGCTCCATGCCTGTTCTTTATTCTCACACCGTTGTCTCACGCGCTCGGATACCGTCCAGGTCTGCCGGGAACGCGCTAAATCAGCATATATGGCACAGTTGACGAAATCGTCTGTTCTCGATTTTCGAATCCTGTTTCTGGCCGCGTTCATGCTCACCGCTCTTTGCGGAATCGGGCTTCGGCTCTGGTTCGTACAAGTCAAATATAGCGAAAAGTATCGCGGCAGGATTCAAGGATCGTCCGAAGTGACTGTTCGCATTCCGGCTGTTCGTGGAGATATCCTCGATCGGAACGGGATCGTCCTTGTAACAAACCGTCCAAGTTACGAAGTCGATTTTTATCTTCCGGACCTGATCAGCGGTTATAAGAAGCAGTTCGGTCGAACGCCGATGATTGATTATCGGGCGAGAGATTCCAGCGGCATACTTCACGACCGCATGGAAGCTGACATCGTTCAGATCGTTGACCGAACGATTATCCCTCGATTGCAAGAGCTTAAAGTGGCCGAACCCTACAACTCCCAGCGGTTGTGGACCCATTTCCTGAACAATCGCCTCGTGCCTTTCACTTATCGGGAAGACCTCGATTTCGCCACGTTTTCCAAGTTCGCTGAGAAAGATCTCGGACTGCCCGGTGTTCAAGTGAATGTCAGGCCGCTCCGAAAGTATGTTTTCAACGCCATGGCAGCCCAGATTCTTGGGTATGTCGGAGCTCCAAAGGATATAAGTCAGTTACCTGACATCAAAGATTTCAACTTCTACGAACCTGACGTACAGGGTCGCACGAATATCGAATATTACATGGACGACGCCCTCCGCGGTACGCCCGGGCGGCGAGTCCTGAAGAAGAACGCCAAGAATCAAATCGAAGGGGAAAAGGAAATCGTTCCAGCGAAACCGGGAGCGAATGTCTACCTGACGATCGATTATCGGATCCAATACATTGTCGAACGAGCACTCCGGAACATCGGGCGTGGTGCCTGCGTAGTTGTGGATCCAAACAATGGTCAGATCCTGGCAATGGTCTCTGTGCCATCGTTCGATCCAAACAAGTTCGTTCCCTCGATTTCCGCAAAAGACTGGGCATCGATCAAAGGCGCTGACGCCGATCCACTGACAAATCGTTGCATCAGCGCGTTTGCACCTGGATCCACATACAAGATACCGGTTGCTCTCGCTGGGCTGACCAAAGGCCTAGCGAAGACTCACTTCACCTGTACCGGCGGGGTGACCTATGGTAACACCTATATGAAGTGTTGGATCGCCGAAAAAGGAGGATCCCATGGAACGGAAACTTTGAGCGATGCGATTAAGAATTCCTGCAACGCGTTTTTCTATCAGTACGGTAACGCTGCAGGTATAGATGCGATTGACAGCGTCGCAGCAACTCTCGGGCTGGGTCAGCCATCCGGAATCGAGCTGTCAGGCGAAGATCCGGGAGTGCTGCCTTCGCCTGAATGGCTTCGAGTGAACAAGAACGAAAAGTGGACACAAGGGCAGACTGCTAATGCTTCGATTGGACAAGGCTATGTCCTCGCCAGTCCGTTGCAAATGGCAATCGTTGCTGCAACGGTCGCAAACGGAGGAATCGCTTACAAGCCGAGCTTGATTTATCAGATTAAAGGGGCGGATGGATCAATCACTCGCCGTCCGGAAAAGCTTCGTGGAGATCTGACTAAAATTAACGGTCTGACCAAGGACCAGATCGAATTGGTCCGCCGAGGAATGTGGCGCGTGGTCAACGAACAAGGAGGAACTGGTGCGCGCGGGCGAGTTCCCGGAGTGGCCGTTGCCGGTAAGACAGGCACCGCCCAATTCTGGCGCGACGGCAAAAAAGATAACCACACATGGTTCATCGCGTTCGCGCTGTACGACAAACCGAAAATCGCGCTGTCGCTGTTGGTACAAGGCGCAAAAGCCGGGGGCGAGGTACCGGCACCCTTGGCATCCAAGATCATTGAGGAAATTTTAGCGCTTGATCGTGGATATGATCCCGGAGTCAAGCCATTGGATCCAGCGATCGGGAATTTCAACTTTGTCCAATCAATCAACTTCAAGGATAATAATAGTATCCCTGCACAAGTTGCAGCCATAGACGAAGAGACGTCGGATGACGCCCCCGAGCCCAACGATGCCCCCCACAAGGTAGCTCGCGCGCAGGTGGCGGAACCGGATATTCGTCCGGATGTGGACGACCATAGAGTAGCCCAACGGGCACAACCGGCTTCGCAGGAAAGGAAGCGAAACTTCTTTGATTTTTTCCACAGAAAACCCAGGGAAACTCAGCAACCCAACCAGCAGCAAGGTCAGAACCGTACGGGCGAGAAAAAGAAGCGGTTCCTCTTCTTTTAGTTGAACCGCGTAACCCCTTTCTTAACTGTAATTATGCTGGAAAGAGTGAAACAATTTTTGGGTATGGCGCCGAAGAAATTCGGTAACCAGCTCGTAATCAGCTGTGAAAAGCTGGAGCGCCGTGTCGCGTTGCTGGAGGACGGCGTGCTCGAAGAATATAACATCGAACGTGATACCGATCGCAACATTGTCGGCAGCATCTTCAAAGGAAAAGTCAAAAATATCGAACATGGCCTCAAAGCGATGTTCGTCGACATCGGCTTTGAGAAGAATGCTTTCCTCCACTTCTGGGACGCGTTGCCTGGCCTTGATAGCAGCGTGGAAGAGGTCAACCGTCCTCATGAGCGCAAATCGAAAAAGAAGGTCACGGCGAAGGAAATTCCCGAGATCTATCCGGTCGGTTCAGAAGTGATGGTACAGGTGACCAAGGGACCTATCAGCAATAAAGGTCCCCGCATCACCACGAACATCAGCTTGGCGGGACGCTATCTCGTACTGATGCCGCACAACGACCAAAGCGGTATATCGCGGAAGATCGAAGACCCGAAAGAACGCGAACGGCTTCGGCAGATTTTACAGAGGCTCGAGATCCCGGAGGGCGTTGGCGTAATCATCCGAACGATTGGAGAAGGCCAGCGCGCCAGGTATTTTGTTCGTGACCTCGGCCTTCTGCTGGAGCAGTGGCGCCAGATAGAAGAATTGTTCCGAACGAAACCGGCGCCAGCCGTTTTGTTTCAAGAACCTGATCTAATCGATCGGACAGTGCGCGATTTCCTGACAGACGAGATCAGCACCGTATACTGTGACGACGAAGCGGCGGTCAGCCGGATGCAGAACCTGGTTGGGCAAATATCGAAACGATCGAAGAAAAGGATATTTCACTACACCGACTCGACGCCGATTTTCGACAAGTTCGGAGTCCAAAAACAGATCGACGACGCGTTCCATCGCCAAGTTTGGTTGAAATGCGGAGGCTACATCGTGATTGATGAGACCGAGGCGCTTATCGCAATCGATGTCAACACTGGCCGAAATAAGGGAGGCAGGGACGTCGAAAAAACAATTCTGCAAACCAATTTGGAGGCGGCCGACGAAATCGCCAGGCAACTCCGGTTGCGCAACATCGGCGGCCTCATCATCGGCGACTTCATCGACATGAAGAACCGGAAAGATCAGCAGATGGTCTACAATCGGATGAAGGAACGATTGAAACGGGACAAAGCGAAGACTCACGTTCTACCGATCTCGCCACTCGGTTTGGTGGAGATGACCCGGCAGAGAGCGCAAGAAAGTTTAACCGGATCGATGTTCGTTCCTTGTCCTTATTGTCACGGACGCGCCGTAGTAAAGAGCCCGATGACAATGAGTGTCGAGATCCAGCGAGCGCTTCACACGATTATGCGACAGAACCCGTATGTGCATGACGTTCGTGTCATCGTAAATCCCGAGGTGCTCAATCGATTGAAGACAGAAGACGAAGAGCTGTTGATCGAGATTGAACGCAAATACTCTGGCCGTCTCACATTTCGTACGGATCCGACCTATCACCTGGAAAAATTTCTCGTACTGGACGGCTCGAACAACCAAGAGCTCAGAGCATGAGTCGACTTTGGCGACCGATCCCACGCTGCCTCGCCGGGTTGCGGGTCCCAAACGGACTGAACTGCGCTGGAAAGTCACGACCCGCCCGCATCCGCAATTGGCGGAAGCGTTGTGGACGCGGTGAATTGTGACTGCGCATCCAGCTCGTTGCGGCCGATAAGTTTGTGGGACAGCTTGGAGCGTCCTGCCAAGGCAGTTTTTCAGGCAACCAGTGTAAGGCATTCGACGTCAGCATCGCATGCGGTTCAGTATACTGATTTTGTTTCTAGTATGCTTCAGCGGATTTGCTGGTCAGCAGGGTGTTACTCAAAGTTTCACTCAGACTGAACCTAAGGATTGGTCCTACGACATTATCGGCGACTACACACTCGGGAGCCGCATTCTCAAGGCGAGCCGATTGGGTTCACAAGCCACATATCACTACAGCCTGGAAGCACTTCGCAATTTTCACCTTGCCGGCCGATATTATTTACAGGCGGGCATTGAAGCTGAACAGTTTGTTTTCAGCCGGTCCGATGGCAGTGCTTTTCCCAGCTCACTGAACAGCTTCAACGCCGAGATCGCGTTTTCCTACTGGAGTGGTGAAGAATTCTATCCGCTGATAAGAATTGAGCCCGGCGTCTTCTTCGCTGGGCGCCACGTCACAGCTAATTCATTCGACATGCCGTTAAGAATGGCTGGAGGAATCAAAGTCCGAGACAATCTGCATCTGGTAATCGGTTTGACCGCGGATCCCTTCACAGAAAATCCGGTGCTGCCCATTGGCGGTTTCAATTGGAAAATCAATGACCGGTTCAACCTTCAAGCAGTTTTTCCCAAGCCAAGATTCAGCTACCTGCCCAACAAAGAATGGGAGTTTTTTATCGCGGGAGAAGCAATGGGCGGAGGCTACAGAAACGGGCCGACACCGGATCGACGAACGAACAACGCCGTTCTTGAGTACAGCGATCTACGTGCCGGCGCAGGAGCCAGCTATAATCCAACACCGGATATCTCTGTGGAACTTGCGGCCGGCTGGGTGTTCCAGCGTCGCTTTGATTATTTTCGCGCCGGCCCCGTTTATACGACCAGAGGTTCACCATATCTGAAAGTGGACCTGAGCTTCAGTTTTTGAGGCCTGCAGGGCCTCAAAAACTTAATCCTCGTTGGTCTGCAGCAACAGACCGGCCGCCACGCATGTTACCACCGCGCCGATTGCCAGCGCTATGAGATCGCCTCGGATCACGGCGAAATCGGCGTTGTACATGTTTACATGCCGGAACGCGCGACAGAAGTGCGTTAAAGGAAACAACTCAGAGAAAGCCTGAACCACACCAGGCAGTAAAGCCAACGGCTGAAATGCACCGGAAAGCAACATCATTGGCAAAAGTAGAAAAACCGAGAACTGGATCGCCTGAGTTTGCGTCGTTGCGAAGGCAGAAATCAAAAGGCCCAGTCCAAGAGAACACAGCAGAAACAGGAAACAGACACCGCTTAACAAGACCGGCTTATGAAACTTTACACCGAAATGAAAGTAGCCGACCGCCAATGTACTTCCAATCAACAAAAGCGAGATCAACAGGTAAGGCAGCACCTTTCCAATCACGATTTCGTATTGCCTGAGCGGTGTTACCAGCAATTGCGATAAGGTGCCTACTTCACGTTCCCTGGTAATGGTGCTGGCGATTAATGTGACCGTCAGTAATTGCAGGATCAAACCAACGATCCCAGGCACTACGAAGTCAATGAACATCA
The DNA here is from genome assembly GCA_046727075.1 of bacterium. GTDB lineage: Bacteria > Verrucomicrobiota > Verrucomicrobiia > Chthoniobacterales > JAFAMB01 > JBKPBY01. The sequence continues at coordinate 19,112 of JBKPBY010000090.1, forward strand.
GCTTCGGGTTGTAAAGTATTTCGCTTTTAAGTTCCCACGGAGACATGATCGATCCGAACTGGGCGCGGATGTCCTTGGACAGATTCCTGCCGAGGTCGATCACTTCTTCAGGCAGGTTCTCGATCACATCGTCGCGCGTGATCATCTGATAGTCTGCCAGCACTTGCTGCAGAGCACCTTGAATCGCCGGAGCGGTATTGCTGTCGGTTCCATCCAGAACGACACGCAGAGGACGCGGATCGCCATCGTGCAGGCCCTTTCCCCAATCTTTTGGAATGACAATCGCCGTCTGAACTCCGGCCCGCAGCAGATCAATTTGCCCGTTCGGGTCTCCCTGCCATTGCTTCCAGACAAACGTATCTTTTGCTTTCAGTTTCTCGACAAATTGCTCGCTATCAGGGCTGTGATCCGCGTCGTACAACATCGCAGGGACGTCGCGAATCGATGTCACTTCGAACGCATGTCCGAACACAAACGTAAAAAAAGGCGGGACAAAGATCAGCAGGAGGAGAACTCGGCGATCCCTCCAAACGTGGACAAATTCTTTGTAGGCAATCGTCAGAATAGCGTTCCAGGAAGCCAGGAAATTCATCGCACTCCTCTCTTCGCCTGATCCTCGAGATAGTATCCTTGAGAATAGGCCTTGAAAACATCCTCCATATCGGGTTCTACCCAGGCGTAGCCGTGCCATTGCAGGCCGACAAAAGGCCAATGATCATTCCAGCTCTTCAACAACGCATGAGGATCGCGCGCATGGAGCCGTAACCGGCCGCTTCGCAGATCCACTCCATAGACACCCGGGATTTTCCGCAACTCCACCATTGCGGGCATCGCCGGTTCCACATGCACTTCAAGCAGCTGTTCTCTCAGACTTTGTTTCAGTATTCGTGGCGACCCTTTCGCGATTAAACGCCCTTCGTGGATGAAGCCGACATCGGTACACCGCTCGGCTTCATCCATGTAATGGGTTGTGACGAAGATCGTGGTTCCGCGTTGGCTGAATTCGTAAAGCATGTCCCAGATCTGCTGGCGATGCACAGGATCGAGGCCGGTTGTCGGTTCATCGAGAAACAAAAGGTCCGGCTCATGAATCAAAGCGCATCCGATCGAGAGCAGTTGCTTATACCCGCCGGAAAGGCTTCCGGCCCGGAAATCTTTTCGTGAGCCCAAATCCATCTCTTGAAGGGTTCGATCGACGCGCCGACGAAGCTGATCTCCCGGCAGGCGATACGCGCCTCCGAAAAAACGCAGATTTTCCAGGACAGTGAGATCAGTATAAAGGCTGAATTTTTGGGGCACATACCCAAACTTCGATCGGATACGGAGCCGCTCCTTCCAGATATCCAGGCCGGCAATTGAACCGCGACCGCTGGTTGGTCGCGCCAGACCACACATCATTCGAATGGTAGTCGTCTTTCCCGCGCCGTTGGCTCCGAGGAAACCGAAGATCTCCCCTTTGCGCATCGACATCGAAACCTTGTCTACCGCTACCGTCTTGCCAAACTTTTTGGTGAGGCTTTCTAAGACAATGAGCGGATCCGACATTTGAGTGCGAGTGTTAGTAGAAGCAGAAAAATGTTGTTCGCGCAACCCGCTCGCACTCGCTCTCACACTCACACTCAGATAGGTCATGTCAAAACTTTGCTGATATTCCAATGCGGACGTACGGCACCGGATCCGATGCGTGGACCTTGTAATCGGCCCGCGGAAAACTGAAGCGTCGATACGGAACGCACCCTCCTTCCAGATCAACTCCAATAGCTTTTGTGACCTGCCATGTCGCCCCACCGCCGGTCCGAACTTCCGTATAATCCAGCACCGCATTATCCAGCTTCCTGACACCTCTAGTATGTCCAAATTCGTCATCCATCCGGAAAGTCGAATCGCGAAGGTCGGCGCCGACAAAAAACTTCAGATTATCCCTGGCGGAGTACTGCAGTTGCGGCCGCGGCAGCATACTGTAGAGAACCCATTTGTCCGCCATCTTCCATCGAAAGCCAACCGCCGGAATGGCTGGAATGAGAGCATCACGATTAAGATCGACCCCGACTCCGGCAAAGAACTGCAAATCCGGCGACACGAAATAGGTGCCGCCGATCTCGAAAGGTGCATTGAACTGGCTCAACGAGACTCGGGCAAAGTTGCTGTAGATGCCTGGATGCGCCTGTATCCGAGCG
>JBKPBY010000091.1:0-25264 GCA_046727075.1 bacterium
GCGAGAACGGTGGACGGCAAACGGATAACGAAACACGGTCGACGAGTGGCGCTCCCCGAACTCCTTTTTGGCGTTGCCACCTCCGATCACCAGGCTGAGTCGTTTGATCCTGCACGCCCTGATTTTCGAGACATCTGGGAAAAGCAACAGAAACAGACCGCGCGCGGCAGAGCAACAGACTTCTGGAACCGTTACGCGGAAGATGTGGGGTTGGCGCGCGGCTTAGGTTGCAAGCTGTTCCGCTTTTCCATCGCCTGGTCTCGGGTTGAACCACGCCAAGGCGAATTTGATGAGGGAGCTTTGGCCCATTACCAGGAAATCGTCGCAACGATCCTTCGAGCCGCGATGTTGCCGCTCGTCACTCTGCACCATTTTACCTGGCCGGCTCACGTTGAAGAGCGTGGCGGACTCATCGCGCAGGAGTTCCCGCATTGGTATGGCGCGTATAGCCAGGAAGTCGCTACTCGTTTTGGCAAGGAAGTCCCATATTGGATCACTTTCAACGAGCCCAATCTGCTTGTATACGGTCATGTAAGACCGTGGTGGCAAACGAATTGGCTGGTACCGCCTGGAAACAATCACAGTCTTTCCGATCAACTCGATAATGCATCTCAGCTGATACGGAATCTGTTCATTTCACATTGTCACGCGCGGAAGATTATTCATGCCATCAATCCGCTTGCTAAAGTTGGCGTCAATCCATTCGTGCTCGGCTTGCCCGGCGAACTACAATCGTTCATCGACTGGCTGGCAACTAGAACGACTGATCGCAAATCCTTCCACCGTCGGGCTCGCAAGGTTTCGGAACAACCGCTGCTCGCCCAAACGCCCGTCGACTTGGTGATCTCTCGTTTCACCCCAACTTCCAACCGAAGAAAACGGGTCGCCTTCTCCAAGAGCTACGCCAGGGCACCGCAGCGGTTGGTGGTGAGAAAAGGTGAACCGTTTTCGGAGAAGAAACTGGGTTATGTCGAGGGTTCGAATGCGAAGCTTACCATCGAAAAGAAATATCCGGCGGCAACAAGTCAAGGATTTGCGACATATCGAGAAGGACTTGCTGCCCTGGCAAACAAAGAGATCGATGGATTCGTCGCAGACCAGCCTTTCTTGGACAGTATCTCCGGCTTCCCAAATTTGGAGCTTGGTGATGAGCCCTTGTATGTCTCGGAGTACGCGGTCGGCGTTCCTCAAGCGCAACCGGACTTGCTCCATGTGGTGAACGCGACGCTGTCTAATACCGCGCCCTCACCGCATGCAATGAGATCTGTAACGCTCCGAGCGATTCGCAGACGTGGCTATCTGCGGGTAGGCTGTGACACCCAGAGCTGCCCGGACTCGGAGATTACTCGGCAGGAAATCCAGCTAGCCCGAGACCTGGCGCAGGAGATCTTCGGCGATCCTGAGCGAGTGCGAATTGAACCGGTGGCGATCCATGAACGCGTTCCCTTACTCTGGTCCTGGACTCGCATTTTCGACCCGATCCTCAAGGTCATGTCGATCATCGGCACCGCTTTAACCAGCAACTGGTGGCATCTGGGGATGGCCGGCAAACTACCGGAATTTCTTTGCCCAAAGGAGTGTGTCGGCGAGCAAGATTTTGTCGGGCTCGATTACTATTGGGGTATCGACCGTGGCGAACCGCATCGGCTCTCTCAGCTTGTAGACGCGTCGCTCAGTACCTTTGCTCATGCCCCGGTTGATCCGCCCGGTTTATTAACCGTCTTGAAACGTTTCGATCGCTGGTTTCCCGGTCAGGATATTATGATCATCGAAAATGGATGCATCGAAAAAGCGGACGGATTTACTCGCGAGGATTATCTTCGCGCCCATATCCTTCAGGTCATGCGCGCTCGGTCGCTCGGCATCCGAGTCACGGCTTATGTATGCTGGAGCATCACTTCGAACCGTGAATGGGGCTTGAAATTCTCACCCGACAGCGACTTCGGTCTCCACCACATCGACCTCGATTCCGACCCTGCTCTGACACGCCATTCAACCCCAAGCGCCGCAGCATACAAATCGATCATCCAGGCTATTAATAAGAGACGCCAGCCCTCACCCAAGTAGGAAGACAGGACGAAGTCTTCGAAGATTTTTACAGAAGGCCGCAACAATCATCTTCGTGATCTTGGCGGCCCTCTTTCAAATTTCCTATCTGTTTTCGCCATCCCCATCTCTCTCGCTGTCGGCGCTGTCGGCGTTGCTACCCTTCTCCAGATCGGATCGTTCCTGTCTTCGATAACACAATCGAAACCCAGCGCGTTGATTTGAAATTCGCGAGCACGATCACCAGGATCACGGTCAAAGGTACACACAAAAAGGCGCCGACTATTCCCCAGAGTGAGCCCCAGACAATTAATGCGATAATCACAGTCAACGGGCTGAGATTCAATGACTCGCCCATCACGCTCGGCTCGACCACGTTGCCCATGAGCTGAGCAATCGCAGTGATTCCGACTCCAACCACCAGAACATGGCCAAGGTCGCCGAACTGGACCGCCGCCAACAAGGTCGGCAGAATGGTGGCTACGATCACACCGATGGTTGGAATAAAGTGGAACACAAAAATCAGCAGTCCCCAGAACTCAGCAAAATCGAGTCCGACAATCCGCATCAGAATGTAAGCGAGAAGCGCAGTCGCGAAGCTGACTGCCGTCTTCACGCCGAGATAGGTATGAATATCCCGATCAATCCGCCGGAGAATTCGAATCGCGTTTTGTCGCTGCTCAGCATCCGGAAATAGGGCCTGGACTTTGTAAGGCACAAATCGCAATTCCAGCATTATGAACAGGCCATAGATAAAAATGAGAGTGACATCCTCCAGAACTTCGGCGCCAGCGCTGGCTACACTGGTAAAGAGCGAGCGCAAATCAATCGCCTTCACCAGTTGCTGCAGCTCCGGCGGTTCCTCCAAACCGACCCTGGAGAACACTTCTCCCTGAAGTTGTTGCAATCGGACCTGATACTTCGGGGCTACCCGGGCAACATGGATCGCGTTGTGGACGACTATATTAATCAGTTCAAATCCTAGCCCGAATATGATTGCGAACGACAGGATCAGTGAAATGAAGTTCGGGACCGGACGCCCCGCGATGCTGATCCGACGGATCAACCGGTTGACAATATCGATCAGGTAAACAGCGATCACCGCCAGAATCAGAGGGATGAAAAAATGTTTCCCGATGCTTAATACATAAAAGCTTGCGATCACTAATCCGACTGTCAGCGCAGTCGGAACGATTCGACGATGTGGTGGAAGGCGAGAGCTCCCGTGGTCGTTCCTCATAGGCCAAGAACTAGCGAGGCGCGCCTCGCTCCGATACAACGGTAATGTCCTCCTGTAAGCGCGGGATCAATTGGCGGTTTTTCAAGATACGCCTAGTAGACTATAGATCTCGACCCGACTCGACCAGACTTCTCTGGCGCTCATAAATCCGAGTGATCAATCGAAGTGTCACGAGTGACAGAGGTATCGCTGCAGCGTCAGCTACAATCGCGAACCCCAGCGCCAGCGACCAATTCGCCAGCGTAAGCTTATCAGCCACCGAATACTCGATCGCAATCCTTAGAGCAAGCTGGGTAGCGATCGAATAGACCAGAAACAGGCCCCACCATGCGCCGATCAGCCAGGAGCCAGCTCTTCGGCGCCAGTCATGCGGATCCTCACTGACGCGCCAGATCTCGCTCATCACTTGGACCGGCCGCACCAAACTGAGGACAGGAATAAAATAGTAACCGACCGCCCAGCCAGGAGAATACCGCAAACCTTCGGCTCCAAAGCCTTGCGTGTTTTTGTACGCCCGATAAATCCATTTCAAAAAAGTAATCCCCGTCGCCACAGCGATGAACGACTGAAGCAGACCGACAAAATTCTGGACAGGGTCATCACCGCTTAGCTGCTCGATGCTGAGGTGGCCCCGCTTCATCTGGATGAATTCGAACGAATCGATAACAAATGCCACGCACGCCAACGCGGCACCGATCCAAAGCAATCGTTGTAGCAGGCGTGTCAGCAGCGTCGGATCGATTAGAAAATGATAGTGGCGGTCGATCTCCGGCTCCGGCAAAGATTCCGCGGGCACAGAAGCGGCCTGTTGTCCGAGCCACTCGCTCAACGGCCTCCAGTCGGGCATTCCCTCTTTCCAATAGGTCGCACCGCCCGGTAACAATCTCTGGTTCCAAAGAGCGCGAACCGCATCTTCAGCCTGCCGCGTCATCTGCCCATCAGGATATCGAACGTAAACCGCTCCCATCACCAAGGAGGTAGATCAGGTGCACAGCGCTTGCAAGCTCGCAGGATCTCTGCTGCCAACGCCCACCCCCAGGCTAGATGTTGCCGGCCCCAAGCTGGAGGATTGCAGCAGCTTCGGGAGTTCTTAACTCCTGGCTCCTATCTCCTCCCTGAACTTGCACGCTTCCTCCAGCGAGATCACTCCAGCGGCCGCTTCGCGAACTGCTTTTTCGAAAATCGACCGTTCTCCTTTCGCGGCCATCAAATTCTTAAGCTGCACCGCCGGCACGCGTTCTTGGATCGCCATTTTGACGTCATCATCCACCAGCAAAGCTTCGAAAATGGCTTTCCGGCCGCTGACTCCGGTATTCCTGCAAAAATCGCATTTTCTGCCACGCCGCAGCACCCCGACTCCAGCGAGCCAATCCGGTGGCACGCCTGATTCAGACAACTTCTGTTCCGAAGGAACCGGCTCTCCGATAAAACATCGCGGACAGATCTTTTTTACTAACCGCTGAGAGACCGCCATCTTAAGGCTATCAGCAACCATAAAAGGTTGTGCACCGAACGTAAAAAAACGGTTCGGCACTTCACAGACCGAATTGGTGTGTAGCGTTGAGATAGCTCGGTGCCCGGAAGAGGAAAGCCGCATCAGAGCGTCCACGCTCTCTTCGTCACGAATCTCGCCCATCATAACAACGTCCGGTGCCTGGCGAAGAATACCGCGAGCCCACATGGCGTAGGTGTACGGTCCATCGTCGTCGATCTGCGTTTGACTGATATTCTCAAGGAAAATTTCGATTGGTGACTCAGCAGTCAAAATGTTATTCTTCACCGAATCGAGCGACTTAAGAATACTGTAAATGGTTGTGCTCTTCCCTGAACCGGTTGGCCCACACAGGATCAACAGGCCGTGATCGCCATTTATCATCTCATCTACAGCTCGTGTATACTGTTCAGGCATACCTAGCTCGGACAACGTCTTGATGCTCCGCTGGTCGCGTTGCATGCGCAGGACGGCTTGTTCACCCTGCGCCTGGTAGGAAGTGTTAACCCGGAAATCGTAGCGTTGGTCCCCTATCTTGATCGGAAACGTCCCATCCTGCGGCAAGCGCACATACTGAATCTCGAGACCCGAGATGACCTTGATTCGCGAAATGACCTGCTTCGCAATGTGGCCAGGAAATTCACCATTTTCGTCAAACCAATCGCCGTCGAGTTTGTAGCGAACTCTGAGTCTCTGAGGAAACTCTTGGAACATAATGTCGCTAGCGCCCATGTCGACCGCCTTGTACAAGATTGAATGAACAAACTTGATGACCGCCTGCTCATCCTCACGGTTGCGACCACTGAATTGCTGTAGCTTCTCCGCATAGATCACCTCGAGGTCCTCTGCGATGCGACCAGTACGTTCAGCGGCCATCATCGCTTGCACGATGCCGCTGGTATTAATTGCTTTGCTTTCTGAGGCTGTTACAAAACGTTGAAGCGCCGCTTCATCCACCAGCACCTGCTGTAAACTGAACCGATGCCGTAACGCCCCTTCAATCTCAGCCTTCAACCGGGGACCCAACGGTCTGGAGACCGCCAACGTCAGAATCCGTTTCCCACAATAAACAGCAACAGCGTTGTACTTTCGTTGTAAGACCGGGCTAAACCATTGATTGATTTTGTCACTGGGCTGCACGTTATCGAGATCGATCCACGGCACGCCGCCATTTTCGATCTTCTCAGGACGGCTATCGGCAACCGGTTGGAAATCCAACTGTTGCCCTGCTTGTCGGATTACATCTCGCAAATGCCCGGGTTCGGCCCAGACCGCGGTAAGGTGACGAACACCCCAGAAACGATTCAACACATGAAAATCTTCTGTTTGCAGCAACTTGTTCAACCCCGGGATCGGGGAAGCGACCGTGACCTCGTCAAACCGACGGCAGACGCCAAATAAAGGAACAGCGATCGGCGGAATCTTCAATGCGCCAGGAGAAACGCCGAGAATTGTCGGGTTGAAAGGCGGAGTCGGATTTTCACGTAATAACTTCGTGCACAGCGAAGTCAGATCCAGGTCCACCCGCTCTGCGTATTCCTCAAGAAACGACTTTCGATGCCAGGCCTCCTGCGGACTACGTGACGCCATATCGCCCAGGAATCCGCGCATGAAGGCGAAATCGTCGTCGAGCTCACGAAGTCCCAGCAAATGCGCGAGGTGATAGTGAACAGCGGAAGCGATCGGATCGAGCCCCATCGCATTCGATCCTATCATAAGTTTTTATTGTAGCGACAGCAATCTGACAGGCCGAAGAGTTTACGGTGTCGGCGTATCGGCTTGTCGGCGTTCAGCCCTACCGACGCCGGGCTATTTCACACCCAAACGCCGATACGCCCATTTCATTTCAACAGCTGATCTTCAACAAACTTGACCGTCGCATAAAACTGGAAATCCGCGTTGGCTTTCTTGCTGAAACCATGTCCCTCATTCTTCCCCACCAGATACCAGACTGTCTGGCCTCGCTGTTTGAGTGCGTTCACCATCTGCTGTCCTTCACTTACTGGGACGCGCGGATCGTTTTGCCCAGCAACAATGAAAATCGGTTTTGTGATCTCTTGTACGTGATTCAGCGGAGAAATCCTCAGAAGAAACTTGCGCATTTTTGGATCGCGTTCGTCTCCATACTCAACCCTGCGTAGATCTCGGCGATATGCCTCGGTTTTTTCCAGAAAGGTCACAAAATTGGAGATCCCGACTACATCAAGCGAACATCGAATTCGATCAGCATAATGAAATGAACAGGCGAGGGTCATGTAGCCGCCGTAACTGCCGCCTGTAATCATGATCCGGTCTGCATCGAGATCAGGTCGCGTTTTTATCCAGTCAAGAAGGGCGCCAATGTCTTTAACGGAGTCCTCTCGTTTCTCACCGTTGTCGAGATCCAGGAAGGTCTTGCCGTACCCGTCTGAACCACGAACATTCGGAAAAATGATCGCAACACCAAGCTCGTTCAGAAAGTAGTTGGTTCGGCCAAGATAGCCGGGGCGAAATTGCGCTTCGGGTCCGCCATGAATGTCGATGATCACCGGAAGCTTTTGTCCCTCGATAGCCGGCGGCCGATAGAGAAACCCGGAAATTTGACGCCCATCGAACGTCGGCCATTTGACCACTTCCGGTTTAGCAAAATGATTCGGATCGATTCCGCCCGTTTCGCTTTCCGTCCAGCGATCAACCTTTCCTGAATTTACATCAATGCTGAAGACATCGGATGAAGCGTTGTAGGAGCTAATCGTGAATTCTAGCTCCTGGCCGTTGCTGTTCCATTCGATGTCGCCAATAACTCCAACCGGCAACCCATCCAAAGGCCGGTATTTTCCCGAGGCGGTATCCAGCAGGTAGACGCGGCTAATTCCGTCTTCGTTAGCTACGAAAGCGACTTTCGATCCATCAGGCGAAAGCCGCATCAGGTCCACATTCCACGGAATGTCTCGTGTCAGCGATTTGAACTCTTTGGTTTTGGCATCAAATAAACCAAGTGTTCGGAACTCTGAGCCTGAATCGGATATGATGTAGATACCCTCCTTGGCAAATTGTCCGCCATTGTAAGCGGCTCGTTGCCCTGTGCTATTCAATCGTGTCATCCGGCCGGAACTCGCGTCCACCAGGAAAAGGTTTGTTTCGTTGATCGAGATTTCTTGGCGGACCAACAGCGTTGTGTTGTCCGGAGACCAATCAACCGGTTCCCAACCAGCGCCCTCAACTTGGGCCAGGAGATGGTCGGTCGTTTTGTCCGCGTTCTCGATTACATACAGGTCCGAGTCTTTGCCGTTCCGCCGGGTCGACGTGTACGCAAGCAGTTTCCCGTGATGCGCCCAAACGCCCGCTTCGTTTCGGGATTTCCCGTCGGTCAGAAGGGTCACGTCGCCGCTCTTCAGATCAAAACGATAGTTCTGGTAGAACTCGCTACCACCTACATCCTTGTTCAGCACGAAATAGTCTGCCGGCTCTTCTGGAAATCTCGCATCAGCGACCCGATCAGAGAAAAATGTCAGCTGCTTCCTCGCGCCGCCGGGAAACCGGACCAGATGAACCTGAGGCGTCTCCGCGAATCTTGTCAGGATCAGCATTTCGCGCTTACCTGGCACCCAGCTTCCAAATGAAGCGGCACGATACTCGGTATATTTTCTTGCTTTCTCCGTGATCGCCGCGGGGATGGGCGGGATACCGTCGACAATCAGGTTTTCGTTCGGCCGAATGGTGACCTGCTGCTCCTCGGCAGCCAATACCGGCGCCGACAGACTTGCGAGGAACAGTAAGAGAATTCTCATATGTTGTGCGGGGAAATCAGTTGCGAGGCACAGTAGTGGTAAAGGTCAGAGTCTCGCAAGAACGGTGTGGGCGATCGCTCTAATGAAACACACCTTTGGCGCGTTCTCATCGAACGCTTAGTCTACGCATAGCGCCCATCCCCGAAACATCGATTGCGCTCTACCCGCGTTCCCCGGTCAACACGATCAGATCGCTCAAAACATTCAATGCTTCCCGTTTCGCGGGGTCGCCGGCGGGCGCGGCTGACGCATCGCTACCCTTCAGGACAGGCTTCGAGTTCGGTTCGTTAACGTCGGCCAGTGTCAAAGAGTACCGGCGATCACGGTCATTGGCCTCAATCGTTCGCTCGCCGGCAATTTCTTTCTGCTTGCGCGCGTTTTCCGCCGCCAACTCCGCCCGTCGAACCTGCTCATTGAGCGAGAGCCGGTTGCTCTTCAATCGTTCACCGATCAGCCGAACGTCCGCCGCCAGTATTTGGAACTGCGGATCCTGGCTCACCCGATCCATCGATCGTTTACTCAGCTCGTTCACGAAAAGGGGCTTACGATTTGCCGCCAGGGCAATCGAAATCGGTTCAATCTCGTCGTACGGTAACGGGCGTCGCTGTGCGGTTTCTCCGAAGTCAGCGTTATCCGTCAATGACGGCAACTTGATGTCCGCGCGCACGCCTCGGAGCTGTGTCGATCCACCGGAAACTCGATAAAACTTTTGCGTCGTGAGTTTCAGCGCGCCAGCTCCGGTCTGCGACACACCAAGGTTGGGCATGAATCGGCCGAGCTCGAGTATCGATTGCACGGTGCCTTTGCCAAAGGAGGTCGAGTCACCGACGATTACCGCACGCTCGTAGTCTTGCATCGCCGCCGCAAAAATCTCGCTGGCCGAAGCGCTGGTTTTGCTTGTGAGAACAATCATCGGACCGCCATATAACGCGGTGGTGGCCCGATTCTTCAATACATTGATCTCGCCGTACTCATCTTTCACCAAGGCAACAGGCCCTTCTTTGATGAATAGTCCGCTTACTTTGATCGCTTCATCTAAGGAGCCACCGCCATTGCGGCGAAGATCCAAAACAAGGCCCTGAACCTTCTCGCGCTCCAAGCGGGTCAGCAACATCGCAAGGTCACGAGATGTGCTCTTTCCCGAACGCAGATTTCGAGCATCTCGGTAGAAAGAGGGAAGCGTGATCCAGCCCATCCGCTGGACCGACCGATCGCCAACGGTCCTTTCGATAATCTCGGCGCGAGCCTCTTGCGCGGTTAACTTCACCTCATCCCGCACTAATTCGACAACACGGCGCTGAGAAGGATCGGCCGCGTTACCCGCATTAGCCGGAATAATCTGAAGACGAACGACGGTACCTCGTTTGCCGCGAATCATATCGAGTACCTTGTTAAATGGCATCCCGACAGTATCGACAAACGGTTCATCCACTTGAGCCACCGCAACGATGCGATCGCCAACACTTATCTGGCCACTCCGAGCGGCCGGCTCACCAGCCGGAAGATCGATCACTTTCACGTAACCGTCTTGAAGAATCAGGCTTGCGCCTATACCCACGAGAGACAATCGCATCTGCGCATCAAAATCCTCGAGTTCGAACCGCCCCAGGTATTCGGAGTGCGAGTCGTACGCTTGCGCAGCCGCATTGAGAAAAACTTTGACGAGATCCTCGTCGTCTCGGCCCACCACGCTCTTCAGGAACTGATCGTAGCGACGCCCAACAATCTGAGCAGCTGGTTCGGTCGATAGGTTGTTCAGCTTTTCTTGTAACAGTTCTCCCTCAACCTGTTCTCGCCAGAGCGAATCGGCTTCGGCCGTATCGGATGGCCAAGGCTCTTTGTATCGATACAGGGCAACAGTCCGATCGCTGGTAAATCCATATTCCTTCTTTAAGAGTTGATGAATCTTGGCGACCCGAATCATCACCGCTTGCCGATAGATCTTATAAATCTCCCGCGCCGGACCTAAATCACCCTTGAGGATCGACTGGCCGAGGGTTGCGCCGTATTTCTGGACGATCGGCACCACTTGCTCCCGGGTGAAATAAAGTTTGTTTTGATCAAGATTTTCTAAATAGGAGTCGAGAACGCGGGCCGACATCTGCGGATCAAGTTTCTGGCGCGTGTAGTGGCCTTGTTCCAGGAGTCGCCCTACAACGATTGCCACTTGCTGAGGGTCCGCTGCAGTCGGTCGATTCGCAGCAAGCGCAAGAGATGCACTTGCCACTATCCAAACCAACAAAACAAGGTTCATCCTGGGATACACCATCGAAACGCCGCTACAGAGCGTAGCCCTTCGGCGCCTGAGAATAGCCGGTCCTAGCGAGGATCGTCAACGCCGTCATCGCCGTCATCGCCGACAAACGCCGTCAACGAAAACAGGAAGCGCCCGATTTGCCAAATCGGACTAGTTCTCGCGCTGTAGGGCGGCAGGCGCTGCCGCCGAGACCCAGCGCGTTCCATCTGACCGCTGTCGGCGATGTCGGCGATGACGGCGTTGTCGACGCTCCATTCACGGCGACGTCGGCGGTGACGGCGATGACGGCGTTCCAGTGTTCCCCCCATTTTACAGCGAATCCGATACGGTTTACGCTCCTGCGGACCAGCTTATGAACATTGAGTTTGATTCGGTTGAAGAGACTCTCGAGGAGTTTCGCAAAGGGAACATGGTCATCGTCACCGATGATGCTAATCGAGAGAATGAGGGGGATCTTATCCTTGCGGCGGAAAAAGCGACTCCAGAGAAGATCAGCTTTATGATCCGTTATACCTCCGGCGTAATTTGCGTTCCAATGGAGGGAGCAGATCTCGATCGTCTCGAACTACCGTTGATGACTGTCCAGAATACCGAATCGATGCGAACCGCTTACACGATCTCGGTTGACGCAAAAGAGGGCGTCTCTACCGGAATTTCGGCTGCCGATCGCTCACGCACGATTCGCCTGCTCGCCAGCCCGTCTACTGCTCCGGAAGACCTCGTGCGTCCAGGGCACGTTTTCCCACTCCGCTACCGCGAGGGAGGCGTACTTCGACGCGCCGGACACACTGAGGCGGCCGTGGATCTCGCTCGGCTCGCCGGGCTCCGCGCTTCTGGTGTGCTGGCCGAAGTAATCAATGACGACGGTTCGATGGCGCGTTTACCAGACCTGATCCAATTCAGGGAAAAGCACGGTCTGAAGCTATGTTCGATAGAGAGCCTGATCGCCTATCGGCGAGTTCGTGAGAAGCTGATTCAGAAAGAAGAAGTCATTTCGCTACCGACACATTACGGTGATTTTCAGCTGCATCTGTATCGGTCTGTTGTTGATAACGTACATCATCTTGCTCTGGTCAAAGGTACGATTTCGAGCGATGACACGACGCTGGTCCGAGTTCACAGCGAGTGCCTGACCGGGGACGTTTTTGGCTCATGTCGGTGTGACTGTGGTAACCAGCTTCACGCCGCTCTTGAGCAAATCGATGAAGCCGGTTCGGGCGTCCTGGTTTATATGAGGCAAGAAGGCCGCGGTATTGGTCTCGCTGCTAAGATCCGAGCCTATAAGCTCCAGGAGGAAGGTCTTGATACCGTTCAAGCCAACGAAAAGCTGGGTTACCCTTCCGATCTGCGTGAGTATGGCCTGGGAGCACAAATCCTGTTCGATCTAGGCGTCCGTCACATTCGGTTGCTCACAAACAATCCGAAGAAAGTCGTCGGTCTCGAGGGTTACGGACTCAACATCGTGGAACAGATCCCGATCAAGACTCCATCAAATCCACACAACGAACGCTACCTCGATACCAAGCGCGAAAAGCTGGGACATTTATTATAACGTTTGGCGTTCGGCGTTTGGCGTTCGGCGACAGATATGGGTTGTCGACCGTGCTCGCAATAGGGAAGCGCTGCGATTGTCTTGACTTTTTCTAACCTATCCGTCCGAAGGTTTCGGGAACGCCGAACGCCGAACGCCGAACGCCAAACGCCAAACGCCAAACGCCAAACGCCAAACGCCGAACGCCAAACGCCAAACGCCGAACGCCATTGCGGCCACGCCCAAATGCAGTAGAATCCCCAACTCAACTCATGTCGACAGAGTTTCCTACACGACCAGACGCGCTCGCTGAATCCCGCCGTTTTGCAATTGTTGCCAGCGAATACAATCGCGCATATGTCGATGGCCTGATCCAGTTCGCGTCTCAGGAACTGAAAGAGATCGTCAGCGATCCGCAGATCACTGTCATTCGTGTACCCGGCTCGTTTGAAATTCCGATCGGCGTACAGACCGTTGCGGAGAAAACAGAACCAGATGCGATTCTGGCGTTTGGTTTGATTTTTGACGGCGAAACGCTGCACGCATCCCTGATTGCAACCGCAGTAACGCAAGCTCTGATGGAGATCAGCCTGAGAACATCCATTCCGGTTCTGCACGAAGTCCTGGTTGTGAAAAACGATGAACAGGCAACTGCACGCTGCCTCTCGCCGAAAATCAATCGAGGCACAGAGGCGGCAAGAGCTGCCGTCCGAATCCTTCAATCTCTTCGAAATCTGGAGAAGTAGTCTTATGGGTAAACGTCGTGAAGGGCGAGAAGCAGCTCTCCAGCTTTTGTATTATTGGGACCTGAATTCGCAGGAGGCACTTGATACCGAAGCATTAGATCGATTCTGGGAATTGCGCAAAGCGCCGGCTCACGTTCGAAATTTTGCGAACGAGCTGATCAACGGAGTAATCGCAAATCAGTCGACTATCGACGAGAAGATTTCGGCCTATACGGCAAACTACGAGCTCAAACGGATCTCGGCAGTCGATCGAAACATCTTGAGAATGGCTATCTATGAAATGTTGTACGTTAGCGAGGTGCCTCCGATCGTGGCCATCTTCGAAGCGATCGAAATCGCAAAAAAATTTGGGACGGAAGAATCCAAGAAATTCGTTAACGGCGTATTAGATCGGGTAAAACTTGACGTAAACCGCCCCTTACGTACCGCTGGACCATAGCGGTACGCATTGACATCTCCTGTCTCCTGTATCCTGTCTCCTGTATCCTCATTGAATGGCTTTAGGATTTTTAAAAAAACTTGTCGACCGTTTCAGCGGCCGGCCTGTTGATTGGGATGAACTAGAGGAAGCGCTGATCCGTTCAGATATCGGCGTGCCGATGACGTTGAAGATCGTCCAGGAACTTCAGCAACGGCCTGGCAAAATCACTGCGAAGGATATCGCCGACGTCACGCGCGCACACATAGAGCAGATCCTGCCCGCGGGGAACCCAAAGCTTCGCCCCTTTCCAAATAAGCCAAAAGTGATCCTGATGGTGGGTGTCAATGGAACTGGCAAAACGACATCAACAGCAAAGCTGGCTCATCTCCTGAAGCGGAACCGCCATACAGTTATGCTCGCCGCTGCAGATACCTTCCGGGCCGCCGCAATCGAACAGCTAAAGATCTGGGCTGATCGCCTCCAAGTCGATATCGTCACCGGCGAATACAATGCCGACCCAGCAGCTCTTTGTTATGACGCTTATTCTGCGGCGCATCGTAAGAATATCGAGTTCTTGATCTGTGACACGGCAGGCCGGCTTCACACTAAGTACAACCTTATGCAAGAGTTGGGAAAGGTTGTGCGCACCATCCAAAAACATGATGATACTGCGCCACACGAATCTTTATTGGTGGTTGATGCAACGACTGGCGGAAACGCGTTGGTACAAGCGAAGGAATTCAAGGAAGCCATCGGTCTAACTGGTGTTGTCGTAACCAAACTGGACGGCTCGGGCAAAGGCGGCATCGCCGTCGCGATCCAGAACGAACTGGGGATCCCACCTCGATTCGTTGGCACAGGTGAAAAGCTGGAAGATTTCCGGTACTTCGACAAAGAAGACTTCGTCGCGAATCTGCTCTAAAGCGCGCCTTCGGCGCACGGTTGGCGGTTTTCAGTTAGCGGTTTTGAGTTTTCAGTTTTCGGTCTTTGCCGGTCGAGCCGAGCCCGCTATTTCGACCGGATATTTTCAATGATCGGTGCCCGACTTATCTGAACTGAAAACTCAAAACCGAAAACTGAAAACCGCTAACTGAAAACCGGTAACTGAAAACCAACGCCGCTTAATCGGGTCGGTCGCCTTTGGCGACCGACGCATCCTCAACCGGCTCCTCGGCCGTAGCTACCGGGTGCTTTTTGAAGTGCAGTTGCAAGATTCGGCGACCATCGGTCTGCGTGATCGTTACCAGATAGTCTTCGATCTGTACCTGTTCGCCTTGCTTCGGCAGATGCCCCAACAGTTGCACCACGTATCCACCAATGGTGCTGACGTCGGCCGCTTCCAGCGATAGCTCCACGCATTTTTGCAGCTCGTAGAGGTTCAACTGTCCTTGCACGACAAATTCGTCCGCGTTCAACCGTACGAATTCTTTCGCCGGTTCTTGGTCGAACTCATCCTTAATTTCACCCACTAGCTCAGCTAAAACATCGTCGAGAGTGACAATCCCGACGGCGCCACCGTACTCGTCTACCACGATCGCCAAATGCGCGCGCTTCGCTAAGAATTGGTTCAACAGCTTTTCCAACGGCATGAACTCTGGGACCGGAGTCACTTCCCGTTTCACTGCGAGAACGTTCGGCTTTTCCTTCTTCATTTCCCGCATCAGGTCCTTGATGTGAATCAAGCCGATCGTGTTGTCTAAATGGCCCTCAACCAGCGGAAACCGGGTGTGCCCGGATTCAAGCGCAACCTGCAAGTTCGCGTCAAATGTGTCCTGGACGTCTAGGTAGATCACATCCCCACGGGGCGTCATGATGTCGCGCACCACGCGAAGCCGAAAATCCAGTGCATTAATCAGAAGCTCTTTGCTCAGCCGGGTCCCACCTTCCGATTCTTGGGTTTCGGTCAGAATCACCCGCAGCTCTTCCTCGCTGTGAGCCAGCTCCGTCTCGGCGACTGCGTCGATTCGGAAAACGACCTTCAGCATGGTAGTGGCCGAGATCTGCAGAAACCAGATGGCCGGCCGAAAGATGGTGTAAAACAGATGAAGCGGTCCGCTTACCCAAAGACTAAGCCCTAACGGCTTCCTGATGGCCAGCGTCTTGGGGGTGACTTCCCCCAACACGATATGGAGATAGGTGATTACACAAAAACCGAGCGCAAAAGCTACGGCATGCGTAATGGTCGATGGCTGAATGCCGAGCTCGCCAAAGAGCGGCTCGATCAGGCGCGAAACATAAGGTTCACCAATCCAGCCTAGTGCCAGGCTTGAAAGAGTAATCCCAAGTTGAGTCGCCGATATATAGGCGTCCAGATGCGACGTTATATGCCGAGTCAATGCGGCTCTTTTGTCCTCTTCTCCGATCGTGTCCAGCTGGCTGGAACGGACTTTTACCAGCGCAAACTCCGACGCTACGAAAAATCCGTTCAGCAAAACCAGGAGCAGGATTATGAACAGATTGGAAAGGATGCTCCCGAGAGAATCAAAACCCACCCCGCCGCTCTGGGCAATCCCCAAGAAGACCTCTATGCCATTGGGTATCAAGTCAATTGCTCTCCCAAACCATGCACCAGCCTGAGCATTCCACAAACACGAGCGTGTGGAATGCTCGCGCCTAAGCCGCGACGCAGTCGGCTATTTTGGCAATGGATTCCAGGCTGAAACGCGACGCAACTTTCCCACGCTCCAGCACAGCGTTCATTTAGCGAATCCTTCTTTGAAGGCCGCTCGAAGAGCGGCTCATCAGCGTGAAACCTCGCTAACGCGAAGCGTTTGCAAGGTTTCCGGCTACCAGCTCGATTTTGTGACACCCGGGATCATTCCCTGGGAAGCAAGCTCGCGAAACGCAAGACGGGAAAGCTTGAACCGCCGAATATATCCCCGGCGACGCCCGCTCTGCTCGCATCGATTCACGACTCGGGTTGGACTAGCATCCCGCGGAAGTTTGGCGAGACCTTCGTAGTCTTTCTTCGCCTTCAGTTCAGCGCGAAGAGCAGCGTACTTAGTCACCGTTGCTTGCTTCCGTTTATTCCTTTCAGTCCAAGACTTCTTTGCCATAGAGAAGGCCGGAATCTAGCGGAACATCCTGTGTTTTCAACGCTTTTTTGAGGATTTTATGTTGCTGGCGCCAGAACTTTGCGCCCTCCGACACTGCCTGAACCCACTGCTAAAATTACCGTGATGACACGTATTTCACGCTGCACCCATATGGCGCAGTCGCTGCGGTCGCGACACTCTTCCCGGAAAGCGCTGCATCCAGCGCAGCTTCCACGTAATTGGTCGCCGTGTTCACATCCGCCACGTCCGTACTCCGCTTATTATCGATCGCGCCCTGATAGATTAACTTCCCGCTCGGGTCGATGACGTACATATCCGGGGTCGTCTTCGCGCCGTATAAGTGGCCCACTTTACCGTCCGAATCGATCATGAGGGCTGTTCGCGCCGCCCCATCCCTAGCGGCAAACGCATTGAGTTTCGCTGCATCGTAATTACCCTCTTGACCTGGCGCCGACGAATCAATTGAAAGCCAGACAACTCCTTTAGCCGTATATTCCTTTTGTAATTTTTGCATATTGCCCGACCCATAGTGCTTACGCACAAACGGGCAATCCGGCTGGTACCATTCTAACACTACGTACTTGCCTCTATAGCTGGAAAGTTTCTGGGTCTTTCCATTCGTATCCTTGAGCGAAAAGTCAGGCGCATTCTGGCCAACCTGAAGCGCAGAGAAACAGAGCCCTGCTGTTACAGCCAGAACCCCACAAGTGGTCAAAACAGTCTTGATCATAGCTTCTTCTTTCTTCACTGACACTGACTAGTATTCAGACGTTAAACCTCACCCTACCGTTTCGAAAAACCGATAGGGCCCTTGTTTAGAGCGTCCAAAATCGTCTGTGAACTGATCACTTCGGATAAAAGAATTGGTTCCTTCGATCCACCTGGATACACCAGATACATCGGGACGCCCGCGCGACCATGCTGGCGAAGGATCTCCGTAATTTCGGGGTCGCCATTTGTCCAATCCGCCTTCAGAAGAACAACCTTATTCTTGGAAAACGCGTCACGCACCTGTGGCGTATCGATCGCAAATCGCTCGTTCGTCTTGCAAGTGATACACCAGTCAGCAGTGAAATCGACGAATACAGGGCGCCCCGATGCAACTGCTTGATCAAGCGAGCTCTTGCTGAATTTTGCCCAAGTCAGCTGGCTCGGCTTTGTCAGAAAGCCGTACGCGCCGGCTGCCAATAAAACAACCACAAGCATTGAAATTGCCGCAGAAATCCTGGTTCGAATCGGCGAGACAGGTGTCCAGAAAGATCCCTTGATCCATGCAATAATCGCGATGACCAGGAGAACAGCACCAAGCGATATGATCGCGTTCGCTCCTTTCATCTGGCCAAGGACCCACGCTAACCAGAGCAATGTCGCTATCAGCAGGAATCCCATGAACTGCTTCATCCGGACCATCCAGCGTCCCGGTTTTGGCAAGTAGTGCAGCCATTTCGGATTGATCGCCAGCATCAGATAAGGGGAAGCCATTCCCAACCCGATAAACATGAACACCAAAAAGGTTACCCACGCGGGCTGCGCGAATGCGAATGCGGAGGCGGTGCCTAGAAATGGCGCTGTACAGGGCGTGGCCAGAATCGTTGCGAAAACACCTTGAAAAAATGCGGCGTTATATCCCGTTCCACTCGCCAGCTTTGCTAAACCGCCAGTCGATTTGGCGGATACCGAGAACTCGTAGACGCCAAACAAGTTCAGGGCGAACGCAAAAACAACGCACGCAATCACTACGACAAACCGATAATCCTGGAACTGGAACCCCCAACCGACTTGTGCGCCGGCTGCCCGCAGAAGGATAGCTACCACCGCGAGCACAGCGAAGCAGCTTAAGATCCCAACCGAAAACGCCATCGAAAGCCGAAAAGCCTTGTCAGGCCGTTCGCCTGCTTCACTCACAAACCCAAAAATCTTCAAGGAAATAACCGGCAGAACGCAAGGCATGACATTCAGGATAAGTCCGCCAAGAATCGCCAGACCGAGAATCTGGAATAGGCCCGCCAACGAAACGGAAACAGCCGGAGCCTCAATCGAGCCAACGCTCGCGCCGTTAGCATCTATTAAGTATCCTGTTCTAGTTTCCCCGGATCCAACAACCAATACGCCGGGAAGCTTGCTAATCGGCTGCGGTTCAGAATCGATAGGGATTGTCACTTGGTCGCCACTGGAAGAAACATGCCCGAGGGCCGCCTCCTCGGGTGGGAGCGGGAAGAAGTCTATCGGCGTGTTGCTTGGCACTCCTGTTACCTGGAGCTGCAGGTTCTTTCCCGTACGAGCAAAGCTCGCTTTCCAACCACTGGGCAAACTCTTTGGCAGTAGAGCTGAATGCTTATCGAAGATTTGGCGCGCGTCCGACCCTGATGAGGCGCCGGTTTTCAGCTGAAGCGAAAGTTGCGCGCTGCCTGGTACGCACGAACTTTGGCAGACGAGCCACTCTGACTTTGCTCCAACTTCGACCGGACCAGCCGGCAGGTTCTTTGGCGCCACCACTGTTGCAAAGAGCAATACCTCGTTCTCGTAAACGAAGACCTCAAGATCGCCAGGTTCTTTTTCCCTGACTGGAATTGGCCATTGCAGCTCCTCTGCCTTAAAACCTTCTGGCAACCGCCATTCGATCTTAGTCGGGATCCCGGAGTCGCCGGAATGCCTCCAATAAATATGCCAGCCCGGTTCAATGCGATATAGAATGCCGACCCTGAACTTCTGACCGGGGGCGATCGAACTAGCATCGGAAATAA
Source organism: bacterium (assembly GCA_046727075.1). GTDB lineage: Bacteria > Verrucomicrobiota > Verrucomicrobiia > Chthoniobacterales > JAFAMB01 > JBKPBY01. The sequence goes on from JBKPBY010000091.1 coordinate 19,304, forward strand.
GCGACGCTTTAACCAGCTCGTTGCCGTCCGGCTTTCCCTGGGCTGCACCAGACCAGGGCAGAGCCAATCCAATCAACCCGACTAAAAGAGCGAATTTTCTAAGCACAAAAGCCTTCAACGGTGGAAAATTAGAGACTTCGGGGGCCCACTATCTTCCCTTTTATTACACCTAAATGTTACCGCCCCCACGGTCAAATCGAGCGGCATCGAGCGGCATCGAGCGGCATCGAGCGGCATTGAGCCGAGCTCTGGATAAGCTGGACATTCATTTCAAATGTCGGGGTCCGGGAGGGCGAATGCTTTGTGGTGCGCTGGTGGCGGGAGAATCTGCGGCAGCCCTCACACGTTTAACCATGTATAATGCCACCGGTTCAATAACTTGCCTTTTCCCAGTCTTTTCGTAACCGTCAGCTTTCGGGGCGCCTACGAAAACGTCGAATTACCAGGAACAAAAAAGTGAAATATAAGAAGTTGGTCCGCCCCGAGCGGATGTCCTTCCACAGGGAGGAGCCTGGCGGTCGTGCCCTACTTACGTTGACTGTGGCGCTAGGATTGGGGCTGATCCTGCAGGGGTGCGTAACGCCTCCAAGGGGGTCGCCCGTACCGACCGCGCTTGAGACGAAGGCCACGGTCGCCGGATTCCCTGACGATATTCGCTACTTCCCCAGGGACCCCGAGGACATCAAACTGATCGAGAAAGAGTTTGTGGACTCTTGGTCGCGCGAGAGGCAGTATCTTCGCACGCGGGGCCATACAGGCTCCTTACCGCCTGCGTCCTATCTCGCGATCTCCGGCGGCGGCGGCGATGGTGCCTACGGCGCCGGATTCCTGAACGGATGGTCACAAACTGGGACGCGGCCGCAATTCAAACTGGTAACCGGCGTTAGCACCGGCGCACTCATAGCACCTTTCGCATTCCTGGGGAAGGACTACGACCCAGAAATCAAGTTGCTCTATACCAGCGTATCTCAGAAGGACATCCTCGCGAAACGGAATCTCTTAGCGGCGGTTTTTGGAGATGCGATGGCCGATACGACGCCCCTATACCGCCTCATCAAAAAGCATGTGACCCAGGACATGCTCAATCAAATCGCCACGGAGTACGCAAAGGGGCGGCTCCTCTTCATCGGAACAGTGAATCTTGATGCCGAGCGCCCTGTCGTCTGGAATATCACGAAGATCGCCGCAAGCCACAGCCCCGGCTCGCTCGAACTCGTTCACAAGATTCTCCGTGCCTCGGCGGCCATCCCGGGTGCGTTCCCGCCAGTCATGGTCAACGTACAGGCAAACAGACGGAGCTACACTGAGATGCACGTAGACGGCGGCGTTGCCGCGCAGGTCTTCGTCTATTGGGCGGGCGTGCGTCTCAAAGATCTTGCCACCGCGAACAGAGCCCAGCGCGAGCGAAAGGTTTACATTCTCCGCAACGCCCGCCTTGATCCCGAATGGTCCTCGGTGAAACGCCAAACCTTATCGATCACCTTCAAGGCCATTGCTGGTCTGCTGCAATATCAGGGCCTCGGTGATCTGTTTCGCATTTATGCGGTCTGTCAACGGGACGGCACGGACTTCAACCTGGCTTACATTCCTAAGACCTTTACGGAGTCGGCCAGCACGGACTTTGATAGGGTCTACATGCAGAAGCTATACAACGTCGGCTTTGAGGAGGCGAAGGCTGGGTATCATTGGGCGAAACAACCTCCATACATGGTAGGCCAGGAAGCAACTCCGTCGAAATCTCAATAGCATACTGTCGATCACTTCCGATTAAACCCCAATCAAATACCTCGATTCGGGAAACGGAAAAACCGGCCTGGGTTATCTGTGGGTGGCGCATCGGCCGGCTGAAGAGGTGCTTTTTGAATGGCACACCAGTAGGGAGGCGAAGTGTCTTGACCAACTCATTCCGATCGACTTTAGCGGTACAGTACAATGTGATGGCTATAGCGCTTACGGACATTCGGCCCGCTGTTCGGTGGCCGGCCCGCGCAAATAATGATAATAAAAAGCCTCTTGGTTAATTCCTATCCCGTTTCGTATCTCGTTCGTTCGCACGCGGTCCCGCTCGATGCCGCTCGATTCGCCCGAGCCACCGTGCGCAAAGCTTGCACCAACATGCAGCCTGCATTGCTCCAGCATAACTCATAAAGCAGTTGCCCTATCGATGCCACATTGGTAAGTTCATCATAATCAGCAACTTATGTATTTATCTGCCGAGGCTGGCATGTCTTATGCCCTTTTTGCCGAAAGCGAATGATGTCCCAGATCATTGAATTATTGATCCTGGCCGTCTTGATTGCCGTTTTGAATCTCTCTGGTCCGAAAGGGATGCCGAGATGGCTGATCCGAGGCCTTAGCCTTGTCTTGCTACTGATCGGCATCGCGGCCGTTTTTTTTCGATAGATCGCGATTTCTTCGTCACCTTTCAAGAAGCGCGGCTTTTCAAAAGGTCGCGAATCTCGCCCAACAGCTTTTCTTCGGCAGATGGAGCTGGATGAGCCGGTTCAGGCGCTGGACCACGCAGCCTGTTCATTTGCTTGATCACCAGAAAAAGAACGAACGCAATAATGAGGAATTCTATGATCGTATTGATGAAGACACCGTAGCCAATCACCGGAATCCCTTTGTCCGCCGCTTCTTTGAACGAAGACACATGCTGGCCGCTCATTGGGATGAACAGGTTGGAAAAATCGACATGCCCCAGAAGCAGGCCAATGATCGGCATAAAGATGTTGTTTACCAGGGAGGCAACGATCTTGCCGAACGCGGCACCGATGATAACACCAATTGCCAAATCGACCATGTTCCCTTTCACGGCAAACTCTTTGGCATAGTTGATTCCTGTTTCTGAATTCACGGCACAACTCGCACCTGCCTTACGCGGTTACAACTCTACACAGTCAATTCTCAAAAACCCAAGAGGGAAGCCTCTTCCAAAATAACCGGACACGTGTTCTACCGATTAGAAAAGCGCAACAAAAAAGGGATGACAGCAACTAGGGACCACCGCACAAGATGGCCGCTGAAGAACTTCTTCTCCTGATCCAACGTGTTCGAAACTCAGACGATGCTGCCGCTGCGGAACTCGTCGAGCATCTTTATCCCACTGTGATCCGGATCGTTCGCAACCACCTCCCCCGGCGCGAACTCGAAGAAGATCTGGCTCAGGAGATTTTTTTGAAAATCTTCGCTAAGCTTCATCAATATCGCGCCGACATGCCATTTGAGCACTGGGTTTCCCGGGTCTCGGTAAACACCTGTATTGATCACTTACGCAAACAGCGCAATCGGCCCGAGTACCGCTGGTCAGACTTTAGTGAAGAACAACAATCAATCTTGAGTAATCTTGCAGAGAGTAATACTCAAGTAACCGATCCATCTCCCCAAGAGACTCGAGACCTCCTCCAACGCCTGCTGCAAACGTTGAAACCAAACGAACGACTGATTGTTCAATGGATGTACTTGGAGGAAAAGTCGGTCTCGGAAATTTGTGACCTCACAGGCTGGAAATCGTCAAAAATCAAGGTTACAGCGTTCCGAGCACGTAAAAAACTCGCCACCGCAGTGAAACGCCTAGAAAAATGAACGACGAACACCTGGACAATCTCTTTGCAGCGGCACGCCGATCGCCAGATAGCGATCCTGGTCGGGCGCCTGTGGGATTTGCCGACCGGGTTCTGCAGAAACGACAGGCCCGAATTCAGGAGAACCGAGCCTTTGTCAGGGCATCGATCCTCTCAATCTCGGCCTCCCTGATCGTCCTCGGCGCCGCCTTCGGTTTGGGCTCTGGAGCTCCGAATTCAGACGATTCGGAGTCTACGGCCGAGTTAGCCTACGCTCTATGGGATCCAACTGGAAACTGATCGCTGTCTTCGCAATTCTGTTCCTGATTGGTGCGGTCGCTGGGTTCTGGCTGGCTCCTTGTCGGTTCGAGCACAAATGGTCGGGACCCAATCCGACACGCAACGTCCATTCCTGGACGAATCACCTTGTCGAAAAACTGAACAGGATCGCAAAGCTCACGCCCGACCAAGACGAAAAGATCCGTCCGCGGGTCGAGGCGGCTGTCCGTCAAATGCAATCCATCCGCGCTCAATCGATGCTACAGGGTAGCGAGGTGTTCGATACCGCTATCGCTGATATCGAACGAAACTTGGATCCCGACCAACAAAGGCGGCTCGAAAAATTCCGAATCGATCGCCGCACCGATCTCCAGAAGGCGATCGATAAGCAACGGGAAGGGGCGGCGACACCGTAACGTCTCGGGCAAACACGCCGGAAAGGATGCCTCGCCAAGACGCCGGTCGGAAAGGGATCTCACGCCAAGACGGCAGTCGGAAAGGATCTGTTGCACGTTGCAACTTCCCATTTCTGCGTTTTACACGAATCAATTTATTACTGCGATCGCAGTAACCGTCTGGGCGAGCGTTCGTCTCTCTGAACAGTATGAAATCAAGATTTATAGTAACTGCCTTACTTTCTCTAGGAATGTTTGGCAATTTGATCGCTCAAGATTCAACCGAAACCAGTCCGGAGCCTCAAAAGCACGAATGGCATCACCACGGCGCGATGTTCTGGCATGAGCTTAAGCAATTGAATCTCACCGATGCCCAAAAACAACAGGTCAAACAAATCATGCAAAGCAATCGCCAGAATATGCGCTCAATCGAAAAGGACATGCTAACAGCGCGCAAAGATGTAGCCACCGCGATGTTTGCAAATCCAAACGATGAAGCTGCCCTTCGCACAAAAGCAGCCGCGATTAGTAGCGCAATCACCGCGCAGATCATGAATCATGCGCAGCTGCTCTCGCAAATCAGTAAGATCCTTACACCGGACCAGCAGCAGAAGTTGAATCAGTTGCAACAGGAGCGCCTAACTCGAATGCAACAGATGATCGACAGGCTCAGCCAGCCGTCAGAGTCGTAACGTTGGGGAAACCAAGGCAGCGGCTTTGCCGCTGCCGTTTTTCCGTCCACCGTTGCATAGCATTCGAGATTTCGAGGACGCGCGAGTCCACAAAGGTCACCAGCGCCGAGGGGCAAAGAAGACCTGATAGTTCCAAACGGTGGACTATCGACCGATAACCGCAAAGGCCTGCGGCCTTTGCGCTATGCCACGCCCGCCAACTCTTCGACCTGCACATTGAACTGCAGGTCGTACAGTTTCCGATAAATCGCCGAGCTCTCCAACAGCTCCCGATGGGTGCCAATCTCCTGGATTTCTCCAAGATGCATGACCACAATCTGGTCGGCTTTGAGCACAGTGGACAAACGATGAGCAATCGCAATGACCGTTCTCCCCTCAGAAAGCCGATCAAGCGCTGCCTGAATCTCGCGCTCTGCCTCTGAATCGAGTGCGGACATCGCTTCGTCAAGCAGGAGCACCGGAGCATTCTTTAATAACGCTCGAGCAATCGAAACCCGCTGCTGCTGGCCACCGGAAAGAAGGCATCCTTTGTCGCCGATCACAGTTTCGTAGCCGTTCGGCTGCTGCATGATGAAATCGTGAGCGTAGGCCTGTTTTGCCGCCTCCACGATTTCTTCCTTGGTGGCGTTCAATCGCCCGTAGCGAATGTTGTTTAAGATCGAGTCATGGAACAGGAACGTATCCTGAGAGACCATGCCGATCCGCTCACGCAAAGAGGTCTGCTTGACCGTATTAATATCTCGTCCGTCAAGCCGGATGACCCCTGATTCCGGTTCGTAGAAGTGGAGGAGCAGCGACAAGATTGTGCTCTTACCCGCTCCGCTTGAACCCACGAGAGCAAAATATTTACCAGGTTCGATATGCAGATTCAGATTGCGGATCGCGGTCGGCAGTCCAGGCCGGTACCGGAACGTCACGTTCTCGAGCAAAATATCGCCGGCACAACTTTCCAGCTCCACCGCTCCAGGACGATCCACAATTGTCGGCTGACGCTTCATGATCTCGAAAATGTTCTGCGTCGCATTGAAGCAC
>JBKPBY010000092.1:0-5282 GCA_046727075.1 bacterium
GCTCAGCCGGTAAACGATTACGCGTATGGAGGCGCCAAAGAAAGGGTTTTCTTTCGAATGGCAGGTGTGTAATGGCGGCGCAAGGTAAGCTGACCTGAAATTGCTGCTGGGCGACCCTACCGATCGTGGGCAAGGATCCCATCATTGGGTAGGGCTGAGCTTCATCCCGCGTAGCGCGCCGCAGCGGGACTCGTGCGGCATCTATTCGCAACGAAGATCTATTGGTCTTGGATTGAAGCGCACTACATCAGCGTCGCCCCAAATTCTGCCAACGGGCTGCGCTCGCCTTTGGTTAAACAAACGTGTGCGCTAATCGATTGACCCTTCAACCGGTTCCGCGTGTAGACCAATCCGTTCGACCGGCTGTCGACGTAAGGATTGTCGATCTGCGCCGGGTCGCCCACCATAACGAGCTTCGACCCCTTCGACATTCGAGTGACAACTGTCTTAGCCTCCAGTGGAGTGAGTTGCTGAGCTTCATCCAGGACAAAATAACGGTTCGGAATCGAGCGACCGCGGATATAGCAGAGAGCTTCGATCTCTACGAGGCCATGCTCGATCATCTGTTCATACGGCTTCAGCGGCGCCGATGAGCCATTACTCAAGTGCAGCTCTGAACCTTTTTGTTTCTTATGTTTTTTCGGTTGAGCAGGAGGAGTCGCCGGCAGCAACAGTTCGAACGCATCGTAAATAGACTGCAGCCATGGTTTCATCTTTTCGTTCAGCGTTCCGGGCAGGAAACCGAGAGTATCTCCCATCGCGACAACCGGGCGGCTTACAGTCATGCCGGAAAAGATTCGGGACCAAAAGAGATGTAAACCGGCGGCAACTGCCAACAACGTTTTACCAGTGCCGGCCTGGCCGTAACACGTTACCAGCGCAAGCTCGGGATCGAGGAGCGCATCTAGCAAACATTGTTGGCCCAGGTTCAGCGGCTTCAAATGCACACCGCGAGGATTGACGAGCGCTGGAGGGAGGTTAAGCCGTCGACAGAGTCCGTCAACGATATGACGTGCCGGCATCATCTTGTGATCACCGGCAGAGAGGAAAACGTATTCGTTAGGGTAGAGTGTGCTGGCAATCTTGCCTTCGAGCGCCAGTTCGCGCGAGCTGGCGAACCGCTGCATCGAGTGAGGGTCGACCTCGATCGTGCGTTGGCTGTATCCTTCAACATCTTTTACTTCAACCTTGTCGTTCTCGTAGTCCTGCGCTTGAAGTCCGATCGCCAGCGCTTTCAACTGCATGTTCAGGTCTTTTGAGACCAGGATAGTCTTTTCCGGAGATTTACTCTGGACGTAGAGACAGTGAGCGAGGATCCGGTTGTCGGCTTTATCCAGATCACGAAAGATTTGCTGAAATTGCCGCAACTCCTTAGGAATCTTTGGCGCGGTAAGGAATTCGTTTACCCCAATCCGGATTGTTCCACCTTCTGGTGTGCGTGCGCCGCTTCGGACAAGCTTGCTGTTCTGGTTAAAACAGCGGGTCAGGAATCGGTGAACAGTCCTCGCGTTCGCACCGCGTTCTGTCTGCTCGTTTTTAAACTTGTCCAGTTCTGACAGCACATCGATCGGAATCCAGACATGGTTATCCGCGAACCGATAGACGCAGTGGGGGTCATGGAGCAGCACATTGGTGTCGAGAACGTAATTCTTAACGCTCGCTCCGTTCAGTGGTTCCGGCAGGCACGACCCGTTGGACTGTTTAGCCGGCTCTTGGAACAGTCCGGGTTGTTCTTCAGAAATAAGCATCGGGTTCAACAGCAACCGCGGATTAGTGGCGAGTCACTCGAAAGCGACGAATGCGTTATTGTGGAGATATCCCGTAGAGGATGAGTTTTAGAACCCTGTGTTTTTCGGCGAACGACTATGTTCGGCGAATCCGGCACCGTCTCATAGATATAGGTGGCCATGATTACGGCCTACACTACCTATTGTGGTCCCGGGCTGCAAGATGGAAATCGATGACGTGTCGGCGTATCCACCTTCGCCAGGGCTACGGGTGGACAGGTCGGCGTGTCGGCGTCTCGCTCGATGCCGCTCGATGCCGCTCGGCCTTGCTCGGTGCCGCTCGATGCCGCTCGATGCCGCTCGATGCCGCTCGATGCCGCTCGATGCCGCTCGATGCCGCTCGATGCCGCTCGATGCCGCTCGATGCCGCTCGATGCCGCTCGATGCCGCTCGATATATCGCTGGATCTTCTAGCCAGAACGTGGCAGTGGATGCGCCTGCGTGAAATCTGCGATCACAAAGACAGATCGTGTGCTTTGCGCGTTGGTCTTTCTCTTTCTGTTAGGCCTACGTTTTTTCTACGTCAGGACGCAGCTCTGGGATTCGGACGAACCCCAGCATCTTCATGTGGTCTGGGCCTGGACCAACGGATTGTTGCCCTACCGGGATGTATTCGATAATCACGCGCCTTTGTTCCAGGCGCTGTCGGCTCCGCTTTTTGCCATGTTCGGTGAACGGGCCGATATCGTTGCGGCGATGCGCTGGGAGATGGTGCCGATTGCCGCAGTCATTATCGGTGCCACCTATTTTATCGGTTCTCGGCTGTTTTCTCCGCGGGTTGGCCTTTGGGCTGCCGCGATCTCAGCGGCATTTCCAGACCTCTATTTCAAGATGGGCGAATATCGGCCCGACGGTTTCTGGGCGGCCGTTTGGATGGCGATCCTGGCGCTCTTCAGCGGAGGTTCGTGGACTCCTAGACGTATGTTTCTTGTGGGCCTCCTCGTCGGCATCGCGTTTTGCGTTTCCATGAAATCGACTTTCCTCTGTTTGATTATCGTTGTATCGGCGCTCGCCTTATTATTTTTCCGTCTCGCTCTGAAGGCCCCTCCTTTGAACTGGCGTGCACTGATGCAGAGCGGCCTGGCAGCGATTTTGGGCGCAATCATCGTACCCGCGGCCGTCGTTCTGTTTTTCGCTTCTCAAAACGCGTTGGGGCAAATGTACTACTGCATCGTAACTCATAATCTTTGGGGTAGCGCCGAGAATTCACGCGGGTTCGCGGAGCGCTTACTTGATGTACGATTCTGGCTGTTTATCCCGATGATTGCCGGCGGGCTCTGGCTGGCAAAGAAAGATGCGGACTATGGGCAAGCGTCACGACGACTCTTTTTTTTGCTGGTGGCCGGCTTCTATTGCCCGCTGCTGTTCACGTTTTGGCCTCTGATTTCTAAGCAAGACTACATTCCATTTTTCCCATTGGTGATCCTGGCAGTTACTGTGCCTTTAGTCTGGTTTGGTGAACTCCTACGCCGTTTTTCGCTCCCAGCTTTTCTCCTGCCTGCATTGGTTACAGCATCGGAACTAATCTGGCTGGTCAGAGGTCATCCCCCGCTGAAGCAAACAAACCAGCGAAACCTTGCGATCATCCAGGATACTTTGAAGCTGACACACAAAGACGAAACCGTCCTCGATGCAAAAGGTCAGACGATTTTTCGCCGGCGGCCATATTTTTATGTCTTTGAACAAATTACGCGGGAACGGGTCGAATCCGGGAATCTCAAGGATGATGCTCCCCAAAGAATGATCGCCGCACGGACGCCAGTTGTTGTTGAATCGCATTGGCTGACCAAAGAAACGGCTGATTTTGTCGACCAGAACTACGTTTCGGTTGGATCGGTGATGGTTCTGGGCAAGAAGCTGATTCCGGCTGAAGATGGGAAAATGCAATTTGCAGTGGTCATTCCTGAGAAATACGCGATGATGTGCGACGATGGCCCTGTTGCAGCTGTACTGGATGGGAGCGATTGGCGTGAACCACGGGAATTGGCTCCCGGAATTCATACCTTGATTGTGACCCCCATACGAGAATCGTTGGCAATTGTGTGGTCCCGGGCTGCGGAGAAGGGATATTCTCCATTCGTGAAAGCCAGCGCGCAGAAGTGAATGATTTCAGTTTCTAAACAAGATCGATTGTTGGTTGTAGCGCCTCATCCGGATGACGAGTCGCTGGGAACCGGAGGACTGCTTCAAAGAGCGTTCGCCTGCGGAGCCGAGGTCCGGATTCTGTTTGCTACGAACGGTGATAATAACCCGTGGGCACAGCGTTATTGTGAGCGGCGGTGGAATATTAACGCGAAGGATCGGGACCGTTGGGGTGCTCGGCGGAAAGAAGAAGCGCTCGCAGCTATTTCGTGTCTCGGAGGCTCTTCTGAATGTGTGCGCTTCCTTAACATTCCCGATCAAAGTCTGACCAAGACTTTGATGGACGGTGGGGTCGAGATCGCAGATCGATTAATTCAGGAGTTGCAGGAATATCGTCCGACGCTGCTCGCGATTCCGACCAGACATGATGCTCATCCCGATCATAGCGCGCTCGCGGTTCTGCTCGCGTTTGCGATTAAGCGAATGGCTAACCCGCCAACCCACATCTTTGAATATCTCATTCACCGCCCGCGGGTGAGGATTCGTCGTGAGCGCGTGGCTCTCCGCCTGACCTCGAAAGAGGTGGCGCGCAAGTATCAAGCGATCTTAAGACACGAGACGCAGGTTGCTTTGAGCAGAGCACGTTTCACTGCTTTCGCTAGATCGGTTGAATTATATTATCCATTCTTTGCCGGGAGGATAGAGCTTCTGCCTCTTCTTGACGTCTCTTGTCGTCCGGATGCGTTGACGTTTCGATTGTTGGTTCGAAAACGGGAGCGGATCGGCTCTTCGCTCTTATTGATCTCCGGTATGGAGGATCATTATCCGCGGCAGCGCTGGCGAATTCCGTTGCCGGTCAATTCTGGGCGGACCTCCGTGTTCGACTGTTCGACCGGCTTATCCCTTGGCGATGCAACGGTGTGGTGGGCCGGGCGCGAGGTAGACATTGTTGTTCCGTTGTTTGATGCGCCTCCGCTTCAAATGCTGTTTATAAAGCTTGCTGGCTGGGCAGTCTTTTTCGAGCGGTCCGGTTGGTGCCAGGCAACGTCACTTTCGAGCGCTGAATTGAAGGATCACCGAGAAGTGCTTGCGACCGCATCGTGATGTCAACGTGTGCGACTGTGAGTAAGCGCGGACGAGCTTTTTTTCTCACACTCGCACTCACATTCGAATGAAGGCTTGCAGAGATACAGTGCTAGCCATCATTCCTGCTCACGGCGAGGAGCGCTTTATCGGTACGGTCGTCCGGCAAGTGCTCGAACACGTGAAGTCGGTTCTAGTAGTCGACGATGGATCAATCGATCAAACCGCTCAGGAGGCGGAGAAGGCAGGCGCTCAAGTGGTTCGTCACCCGCAAAATCTCGGGAAAGGAGCCGCGGTCAAGACCGGGTTAAATCATGCTGAGTCGAGCGG
>JBKPBY010000093.1:0-6495 GCA_046727075.1 bacterium
TTACGCGCTTATGACTCATCGCCGTAGAATGCAAGCGATCCAATGCGTCTGCCACGCAAGCTACCGCGGAATCGAAGCCGAACGTCATCGACGTTGCTTCGAGATCGTTATCGATGGTTTTCGGGACACCGATGATTGAAACTCCTGCTTCTTGGAGCTGCAGGGCGGTTGTCAAAGAGCCATCTCCACCGACCACGATAAGGCCGTCGATCTCCAGGTCCGCTATGGTCTGTCGCGCTTTCTCAATGATTTCGGCCGGAACTTGCGTCTTTTCACCCGCGCCCACTTTGGCAACGAAATGGCCCCTGCTGGTTGTCCCCAGAATTGTGCCTCCCTGTTGCATGATCCCGTGGGTCCTTGAGTGATCGAGAACAATATACTGCGCCGGCGGCAACAATCCTTCAAAGCCGTCCAGGAACCCAATCACCTGCCAACCGAGCTTTTCCGCAGCCTTAGTGACTCCCCGGAGCACCGCATTCAGTCCCGGACAATCCCCGCCGCTCGTCAGAATACCAATCCGATGAATGCGCATAATTGTCTCGTTTTGCCTCTGAACAGGCTGATTTCCCATCGGACCCTGGCCACTGATCATAGCCCACTCGGGTGCACTAATCCACAACAGGTTTTCGCAATCGCACAAAGCTAGAGAGAATGAAAAGTTATGGATGCAAAAGTTAAGTGGGGCATTTTGGGCGTCGCTGATATCGCGATATGAGCGACGGCCCAGAGAAACTCTTCGACAAGGTCGCCGCTTTTCAGAAGCTCTGGATGCTCGTTTGCGGATAGGCCGGTGTCTGGTCACAGTTTCCGCCAGTTCGCCGCCCCTCCACGAGATGCGCAAAATGCCGGCGGAATGCTGAAAGTGCTTGCGGAAACCTGGGATGAGTACATGGAACGCCCCAATTCCTCGAAATGATGAAGGCATCACTGAACGGCTCGTTCGATCTCAAACGTGTGACGTGTGAGGGAATAAACTGGCTGCATGAACGATTAGAAAGTCCGAGCAAGCAAGATATTGATGCCATGTTGTTGGCATTCGCCACGCGGAGTGGCGGCTTGTTGATCGCGTCGACGGACTCGATGACCGACTGGCCATCCTGAACGAAAAGATAGATGGAGTTAGCGAAAGAATCGCAAATCAGGAAAACGAAATAGCGGACCTCGAGGAAAAGATCAATACAGTCGATCAGCGAATGGCCAGACAGGGAAATGCCATCGAGCTTCTGTTTAGACCGAATTAGTCGGGACGCTAGCAACAAGCCCGACGAGCGATTACCCCCTGATTCTCTCGCCGGGGTCGGGGGGGAAACTGCTATCGCTACGCAGCCGCTGCCCACAAACGGGCAGCTTCCCTCAAGACAAGCTCCTCCATTGCGTCGTCTATCTCGTCGAACTGGGCCTCAGGCACGGCATGACGTATCGCCCACAGCGCCTCGATATGCGCTGCCAAATCTGCGGGAAGCCGGCGGGGACAATAGCCCAACTTATCATAGAGCCGTGTCTGCACACCTGATGGGAAAAACACGTTTGCGGTTCTCATAATGTGAGCCTCGATGGCTCCGTTACGAAACTCCTCCCGTCTTTTGGGAATCTTTTAGCGAGAATTGGCCACAACCCAACTGCTAACTCGCGAACCCTGCGCTTGTCGCGCGTCAAGAATTCTAGCAGCGTCTGAGGATACACCACCAAAGGTTAGTTTGAGCGGTTATTGATCGTCTTAGCCATAGGGATTGCCGGGAATTGAGCCGCCCCGACAAGAGTTTTCTCTCTCGGTATTGCCCGCAGAGGTAATTCCTCAAGCCCGAACTTTGAAAGTGAAACCATCCCCCAAGAGCAAGAGAAGCGCCATCCATTGCTGGAATTTGTTCTGCCATTCTTTACCTTGGCCGCCAGCCTGCATTTCTCACAGATGTGAACCCCCCGACAGTCCTCAGACCCTGGGCATCTGTGAGAAATGCAGGCTGCGGCTTTCAAATATGGCGCCGGACCGCGGCTGCGACCGCCGGACTCTTGTCAAAACCGCGCGTTGGTTTTCTGGTGGAACAATGCCGCTGATTCCGCGATCGAAAGTATCTACCACCGGAAACCATTCCTTGCAGGGTATTGCCGGAAGCGGCTCTTCGACCGGAGCGTCTGCCATATTGAGAATTACGTGGAGGTCTGGTTCATTGGCAGTGAGACCGGCAACCGTGCAAGCGAGGAACTGTGCTGCCGGGTCATGCCAGGCCGGCTCATTCAGCCGGATGCCGTGCCAACAAATATCCGGGATATCACGGCCCGGTGCCGGCTTACCAGTGAAAAGGCGTTGTGAGTGAGGCAGGGATGTCGCCGGCGAAATGCAATCATCCCTCGGACAAATTCTAACATGTCTCGCTCGGTTTCGACGAAACTCCAATCAAACCAGGATAGCTCATTGTTTTGACACCAAGTGTTATTGTTTCCGTGCTGGGTCCGCAAGATTTCATCCCCGGCAAGTATCATAGGGGTACCGCGACTAACCATGAGGATTGCCATACAGCAATAACTCAACCTGCCGCGCCGTGCGGCTAAAGGTCGAGAAGTTCACACCATCGTCGGTGCACTTTGCGCCTGGGGGAAACCACTGCCTGGCGAGGGGGGATATGTTCTCCAGGCAGCCATAGTTTTAACCAATATGTACCGACTTTTCAGCACTGCCATGCGAAGAGCACATTCTGTCTACCCCGCTTTTTTGAGAGGTGAAAACGGAGTGCACCAAAGTCCAATTATCGGAAGTATTTCAGAGCAGTTATTGTTCGATGAAAATCAAATCTTGCTGCCGGGACGTGCGAGGGCCAGTTCGCGCCGAGCAGTCGACGATTCGAAGTTCCTGAGAAGACTCCAAACAGCCCTGTTGTATTGTTTGAAAGCCCCTGTTGAGGTAAGCCTCATCAAAATGAAAGCCAGTTCAACGGCAGAACGACCGAGCAAATCGTCCGATGGACTAGCAAGCGGGGCATCGTTGCGACCCTGGGGGCGCCTTAGGTACGAGATGCTGATGATGTTTCGGATACCTTCGCGCCAGCGCATTAAGATATTGCTGCTTGGCGTTGCCCTCGTCGTGGTCATCGCCGCCACGGCTTTCACCCAGATCAGGCTTAACGCCTGGAATCGGCCGTTTTACGACGCCTTGGCACGTAAAGACTTGCATGGATTCGTCTTCCAGCTCGCAGTTTTCTGCATCATCGCCGGCGCCCTCTTGGTCCTGAACGTAGCGCAGGCCTGGCTGAACCAAGCGACCAAGGTCAAGCTGCGCGAAGCCCTGGTGCATGATCTGTTCGACCAGTGGCTTAAACCCGGGCGCGCATTTCACCTCGCCAATACTGTAGTGATCGGCGCTAACCCGGACCAGCGTATCCACGAGGATGCCCGTCATCTGACCGAACTCTCGGCCGATCTCGGCATTGGTCTCCTGCAGTCTTCGCTCCTCCTCAGCAGTTTCATTGGTGTTCTGTGGATGCTGTCGGCAAATGTGGCGTTCCACCTGAGCGGGCACACTTTTGCCATTCCCGGGTACATGGTCTGGTGCGCACTGGCATACGCGGGCACCGCCTCCTGGGTTAGCTGGCGCGTCGGTCACCCGCTGGCCCGCCTCTATGCTGCCCGCTATGCTCAGGAGGCCAAATTGCGCTTCGCACTGGTACGCCTCAACGAGCACATTGACAGCGTGTCGCTCTATGGCGGCGAAGAGGGCGAGAAGCAACACCTTCTTACCGAGCTCAAGAGTGTGCTTCGCATCATGTGGCAGATTGCTGGCGCGACCACGCGGCTCACGTGGATCACAGCGGGTTACGGGTGGTCCACAATGATCGCCCCCTTCCTGACCGCAGCTCCCGGATATTTCGGCGCGGACCTATCGTTCGGTGAACTGATGATGGCAGTCGGCGCCTTCATTCAGGTACAGCAGTCCTTGAGGTGGTTCATCGATAATTTCAACACGATCGCCGACTGGCGCGCCACGCTGCTGCGTATCACCGGGTTCCGCGAAACGGTGATTAACCTGGATCAGATCGGAACAACGGAGAGTCACATTGAGTTTGTGGAGGCGCCAGGCAGTAAGGTTACCTTCGAGAACCTGGAGATCGCTGCGCCTACCGGCTACACCATCCTAAGCGAGCGACAGGTGGAGATTGTCCTCGGGGACCGCGTCCTCATCGTTGGCGACTCCGGAACCGGTAAAACTCTCCTGTTCCAGGCGATCGCAGGCTTGTGGCCTTGGGGCTCGGGGCGCGTCGCACTACCCTTGTCGGACGGTATGATGTTCATACCGCGACGGCCTTATATACCGTTGGGGACATTACGTGCAGCCCTGGCGTACCCTTTACCCCAGACCGCTTTCAAACACGAACAACTCCTCGCTGTGCTCCAGAGCACAGGCCTGGATCATCTTTCCTCGTCACTCGACCGAACCGCTCGCTGGGACAAGGAGCTCACCGATGAGGAACAGCGGTGCCTGGTGTTCACACGTATCTTGTTACACAAGCCGCGCTTCTTAGTGATTGACGAAGCGCTCGACGCCCTGGACGACGACGCCCGTAATCGGGTCATCAGGCTTTTCAAAGACGAGCTCAAAGACGCCGGCATTATCAATATCGGTCGCCCCGACGCTGACAGCGACTTCTTTACACGCGTTCTGCATCTGGTCAATGATCCCCAGCTTCGGTGCTTTCTGCCCGACCTCAGAGTCACTTACGCGCCCACTTACTCGCCCGCCTAACTCAATTTCCGGCTCACGCGACGACTTCTAGAAGCCGGCAAAATCCTTCAACTTCAATTGATCAATCACATCATCATCGGCTCACCGGCTCCAGACCGAACCAGCTATTTCAGCCGATCACATGCCCGTTGACTATGTCACCGCGCCAGATCGCTCGCGCGTAAGAGCAACAACCTCCCGGGCTAGGTTTTAAAAACCGTTTGGTCGCTAGCGAACGCTCGCGATCGCAAAATTTCGTTAGAGTTTTTCGGTGTTTTCTCGCGAGTCACGTCAACGATTGTGCAGAAAAGCGCCTCGTTTTAGCTCCGTTTCCGGCTAAGATCGTTTCTATTCGAAAACTAGCTCCGCGTTAGCCAACACTTCCTCGAGTGAGGGGTTCTGCACTTTCGGCGGATCGGAAAGTGACGCGCTGCGGACGCTTACGAGATTACCTTCGCGAGCGAGTCGTCGTAATGCGCGATGTACTTGGCACCGATCGAAGTAGATGGCCCGCGAGCTCGAGCAGGGAAGAGGCGTTATCCAGCGCGCTCGGATTAATCGATCGGCTAGTTTACATCCGAGCACGGTCACAATCTGGCTGTAGCGCAACATACTCCGCTTTTGTGCGCATCGCGCCGATGCGCATTTTATGTTGAGTCAGTTCAACCGGTCCGTCAATTGTTCCGAAATTCCGAGCGCCGACGCCGCTTGAACTCGGCTTCAGCTAGCCTAGGAACCGCCGCAGCTTAGAGCCTTGCTCTTCTCAGTGCTCGCCTGGCGTTTGCTCTAAGAGCTGCGCAAACTTCGATCGGATTGCGCGTAAGCGCTGCTCTCGCTCATCTGCCTGGCTCTGGGAATGGCTCTGAAAACACTAACCACACCACAGCCCGTTCTCGATTCTCCAATCACGTTCCGGAATGCCTGGCTCGTTCAACTCCTGGACCCACCATGGCTGATCCTGACCAACAGGCCAGGAGCCAGGAGCCATTTGACTCTGATCGACATTTGGCATCGGCGCACCAGGACTGACCGGAGCACTTCGCCACAGCTCGTTCATGATACGCTCCGCTTGGCTCGGACCAAATCTGCTATGTAGCAGTTTGCGCAACTGAGTGGCGCGTAAGGTCTCGATGGTTTGGTCTTCGACTCGCCCAATTCCGAGCTTGTCCGAAACTAGCTGCAGAGCACGCGTTGCCTCAGAACCCGAAACCAAGCTATCCGGATTGCCGAACAAGATGCGTTGCCAGAAGCCGCTCTCGAGCAGCGGGGTAGGTAGCGGGGCAGGAAGCATCTCAGGCGCGTCCTGCGACAACTCTGGAGCGACTGGCGTGCATTGTGTTTCTTCCCTCGACACACTATCGAGGCGCCCGGAACAAAGTGACCTTTCCACACACGGGGCCGAACTTGGTTGGCTCTGCGACGGACCGAACTCCTCCGGACAGTTTTCCTCCAGCCATTTGGCATTGTCGCGCCAGGAATCTTGCTTCAAGCTTGAGCGTGAAGGTCCGAGGACCAGCGGACCAGTGTGGCCGGCGGCTCGCGCTTTCCGGACCAGCTCTTCCATCTGGGTGTCCGGCTTTTGCTCCGGAACATTCTCTGGTGTAGGAGGTTCCTGCGTCTTTACCGACGCTCCGCGTGACTTTACCCGACTCAGGAAATCTTCTCGGAAGATCGACATTAAACATCCCCGTTACCGTCGTGGGTGATCGTAACATCAACCGGAACCGTTGGTACGATCGGTTTACCTAACCGGCTGCCTTGCATGCGCTCTAAAAGATTGT
>JBKPBY010000094.1:0-30615 GCA_046727075.1 bacterium
AATGAAAGCGCTCCCAACAACACCAGGACGACAATCAATCGCCACGCAAGTTGGCGCGGATAGAAGAGAATCAGCAGTAAGCCGACGCAAAGCGGATAGATCTTGAAGTAAGTAGCGATACCGATGCAGATCGCGCAAAGCGCCCAGCGCTCGTAATGAGCCGCAAGAATCGAGAAGATCAGTAACCCAATGATCAAAGGGTTTACTTGTCCATTGTTCAAATTGCCGATCGCCAGCGGTAGCAGTAGCAAAAAGACCACGGAGAAATGCCTTTTTTTGACAAGGTCATGAATCTCCGACTTCAACCACCAAAAGATCGCCCCTGCAAATACGCCCACATTCAGGAGCCGCCACAGGATCGCGGCGACCGAATGAGGAACGAGCGAAAGAGGTGCGAAGAGACCGGCAACTAATGGGCTGTAGATGAAACCGCTTGTTGTCGAATAGAGCGGAAGACTACGTAACCAGCGTGCTCCGGCATCGGCGTAGGTTGCAACGAGGTCGTTCTGAGACGAATCGAACGCAATCCGCACGCTAACAGCAGCCACCGTAACGATCCATGCCGCAAACACAATCCGATCGAATGAGACATGCTTTGCACTTCTAACGGACTCTGGTTGGGTTGACATGGAGGTTCCTATCTTGCCACCTCATGTCTCTCGGTCAATGTCCGGTAACATAAGACCTCGGCCTTTGTTGCCGCCGTCCCACCGCTGAGGAAGCTTCGCCCTACCAACCGAGAACGGAAGACTGAAACTGAAAACCGAAAACCGCAGCCCATACGGGCTGCGTTACGGTTGCGCAAGCAACTGTGCGATTCGTTTAACCCGGGCAATGTTGAATTTGATCCGCTTCATAAAAACGTTCTCGCCTTTCGAATCATCTAAGAGTCGATAAATACCTTTCCAATCTTTGTCCAGGATCGTGATGACATAGTTGTGAAAGAACTTTTCGGTATCCTGCAGGAGATCCAGCAAACTGTTATAGGTTGCAAAGCTACCTTCACGGATCTTGGAGAAGCTGGAGGCCTCTCGAAACTCCAGGTATAGGCCGGGCAGCCGCTCTGGATATTCCTCCGCAGCGAGCTGTCCAATCATGTCGCCGGTCGCAACGATTGCGCCGATAAGCCATTCACGAGCGTCTCGAAACGGAAGTTGATTGATATTTGTCGAAATCGCTGTTGCCGAGATGGCGTTCTGGATCTGGCGCAGTTCGTCGTTCGAAAACCCGAACTCAGGCAACAAATCCCAGGCGAAGAAACAACTGCGTCCGACGTGAATCGTTGAATATTTTGCGCCTGAGCCATTTGTATCATTTTTGCATTTCAAATATCCGGTATCGTGGAAGAGAATTGCGGCGATAGCCACTTCCCAGTCGCGCGGGCTCAAGACGGTATCTGTTGGGTCGACGTGCAGCGCGCCGGATGCTGCGGGTTCTGCGATGATTCGTGCGCGCTGCGCCACCAGCAATCTCAGCACGACCGCAGTCGCTTCCATCGTGTGATCAAAGTCGTGGAAGGCGGCGTCACAAGGTTGAAAGAGGTGATGTTGTCCGTGGAAAAGGCCAAAAGCAAAATCGACCAGCGAAGGCACAAGCGGCTGGGGCTTATCACGAAACGTTTCTTCACACAGTTGTGTAAGCACCCGATAGCTCCTGGGGTAGAACATCTGGCAGAATCGTTCCTCTTGGTGCTGACTAGAGCAACTCAAAAAAGTAAGGTGGCGGCCGCATGAGGTCGCGATAAATCCCGATCCTATCGATCCCGCGCGATAATCTTACACCCCCCTAACAAAAATCTCATTTTTAACAAAAAATCGTTTGATGGAGCGGCGCGACGATACTAGTGTTGCAGTTACCAGCTCGATTGGCCCCCAGAACGAGTTCCCCCTCTGATCGAGCTGGTTTTTCTTTCCGCCGCTCTTTGACGATCGACTTGTGAAGTTACGGCAAACGCCTGGCCGTTTCTTCCAGGAATAGCCGGTGCAGCAGGCGCGTAGCTCCTTCAGCCTTTGCCCGTTCGACTAGCCAGGTCGTCCGAAAGGAGGACGTAGCAATATTTGCAATAGCGATTCCGGCTGTCTGCAAAGCGTGCGACCCCCTCAGCGTTTGAACGTTAGAGGCGTTGATTCCCGCTCCAATGATGCTTACCGCCGCAAGTGTGTCATTCCAGTGACCAATCTCATTAATTGCTGTCCGGAACTTTGCTTCCTGGTGTAGGTTTTCTTTCGACACCACAAGCGTCACCAACTTTTGGCCGTCTTCAGCGGCGACAAAGTGAAGTTGCTTGCCCGGCACTCCGACCTCGTCCATCAGGCATAGAAGGCGATCGATGTCGTGACTTTGAATCATTGCAACCTCTTTTTCGCTCGCAACCCCGATGACTGATCCAGGTAGACTCGGCGAGTGCTTACGCACAATCGTCCCGTCATTGGACGGATCATTCGCCGGCAACGGGCTCGTGGTCGATCTCGCATAGATCGCGATCCCTTTCTCTTTCGCAAATTCGACGGCTTGAGCATTCAGCACGCGCGCACCGGACTCAGCCAATTCCTGAGTCTCCTCGTAGGAGAGCACCGGGATTCGTTTTGCATCCTTAACGATCCTCGGATCCGCAGAATAGACTCCATCCACGTCGGAGCAGATCTCGCACCATTCGGCGCCTAGCGCAGCAGCCATCGCTACAGCAGTCGTATCGCTGCCGCCCCGGCCAAGAGTCGTTACTTCTTTGCGGTAGGAGACACCTTGGTATCCGGCGATGACGACCACTTTTCCGCGGCCCAGCTCATCTTGCACTCTTAAAGGGCGCACCTCGATAATCCGCGCATCAATGTGACGATCATTGGTGATGATTCCAGATTGGCTGCCGGTAAAACTGATTGCGTCTCCTCCTAATTCGCGAATCGCCATCGACAGGAGTGCCATAGAGATTCGCTCTCCAGCTGAAAGGAGCATGTCGAGTTCCCGGCGATCCGGATTCGCGGAAATCTGTTTGGCGAGCCCTAATAGATCATCGGTCGTGTCGCCCATAGCCGAAACAACCACGACCACGTCGTGTCCCAGCTTCTTCGTCTCCATCACCCGCGACGCGACTTGCTTCAGCCTCTCCGCGTCGGCCACACTGCTTCCGCCGTATTTCTGGACGACAATGGACATGTTTATTCTCGACGTAGTTTGCCGTTTGGAGTTCGCGGCAGACGATCGACCACTCGAAACATTCGCGGCACTTTCCTGGCATCAAATTGCTCGAGAAGCAATTTCTCCAGTCTCTCAGTCTTATCGACCGGGCCAACAATCTCTGCAGAAAGCTGTCCGGAATCAGGATTCAGGAAGACACGACTTTCTTTGATTCCAGGAAGCGTGTTCAGGGCCGTCTCAACCTCTTCGCAAAAGAACTGCAAACCATCGACTTGTAGGCGGTTTTTGCCGCGTCCGAGCAAATAGAGATATCCATCCTTGTCCTGGCGAGCAAAGTCGCCCGTTGGGAATCCGTTTTTCCTCATTAGGGTGCTGAGCGGCCGCCAAGGAGCAAGATAGGCGTCAAATAACCCTGGACCAGACACGTGCAACTCTCCCGTTTCGCCGGTCTCAACAACTCGCCCATCCTCTCCAACCAAAGTGACCTTATACGCAGGCATTGCCGTTCCTACAGAGCTGCTCTTGTTTGGTTTTGTATTCAGCGTCAGCAACCCGACTTCGATGATGCCGAGAGCAGGATTGAGATTTTTTCTAAACCGGAGCCCGAACTCGGTAGCAGTCTGCGGCAAAAGCGGTGCCGTCGTCGAGATAGCGAGACGCACGGAATCCAGCGACTTGACGTCAGACCGCGCCAACCCCTGGTAGAAGTCTGGGGCTCCATAAATAATGGTTGGTTGAACGAGTTGGGCAGTCGTTTTCCAACCTGTCGAGCTATCCGAAATCACGACCGTTGCGCCGCGAGAAAGATAGAGAAGAATCGACACTACAAAATGGTCGGCCATCGGAAGGGTGAACCAGATCTTGTCCTTCGGCGCAATCTTCAGAACTTCATTTGCCGCATTCAATCGGTTCAGGATGGTTTGATGTCCAAGAAGAACCCCTTTTCGGCGACCCGTACTGCCAGAAGTAAATCGGACGTATGCAGGACTAGACGCTCGAAATGCTTTGTCGCCAGCGTCGTCGACTGCAGTTGCAAACGGCATCCGAATAAGCCGCTGGTTCGCTTCCAGCAACCAATTTAGTCCGGCTGCCTTAATCGCATAGTCTTTTTCTTCCTCCGGAAGAAATGTGCCCATCGGGGCGATACATAATCCCGACGCCAGGATTCCAAGCGCGGAAACGAGAAACTCTTTCGGATTCGCGACGAAGAGCCCGCAACGTTCCTCCGGTCGGCATCCGCGGTCGGATAACCGGCTTGAGCATTGCTCCGCCTGGCGCACGAGCTCAGAGTAGTTGAGCGTTTCGTCGGAGTCTACGATCCGGAGGGCCGGCTGAGAGGGTTGTTCTTTAGCTCTCTGACGAATGAGGGAGACGATATCCACGGGCTAATATGACAATGCCAACAATGCCATCATCGCCGTCAATGCCAACAACGTTTCCTCCTTCCAATCTCCCTGCGTTGTTGGTCCGGCCTAGGCCGGATCGGCGTTGACGGCGTCGTTGGCACTTATATTGTCGCGGAGCTGACTAAAATCTCATGTCCGAAAAGCGCAAAAGGATCGTTATCAAGTTCGGAACCGGAATTCTGACAAAGCATCATAGCAACTCGCTGGACACAAACCAGTTCCGCCGTTTAACCGCTGAGGTTGCGGAGCTGGCGCGGATGGGCCATCAGATCCTTCTCGTAAGCAGTGGCGCTGTCGGCGCAGGCTTGATGCTGCTCAAAATGCGCGATCGACCGAAGGAGCTTTCGCTGGTTCAAGCCTGCGCTGCCGTCGGTCAGTCCCGCTTGATGCGAATGTACGAGACGTTTTTTTTCCGGCACGGTTTTCACGTCGCGCAACTCCTGCTGAGCCACCAAGACATTGATAGCCGGAGGCGTTACCTAAACGCTCGTAATACTCTGGAACGTCTTCTTGAGTTTAAGAACGTGATTCCAGTGATCAACGAGAATGATTCCGTTGCGGTCGAAGAACTCAAGCTGGGCGATAACGACCGTCTCTCCGCGGAAGTCGCAATCCTCGCGCATGCCGATCTGCTTGTCATTTTGACCAGCGTGCCCGGTCTTTTGGACGGGGATAGGCGATTGATCAAGAAAGTCAGCGATATCGATTCGGTCGCCCACTTGGCCAATAAAGAAACCGGAATCTATTCTACCGGCGGTATGGTCACAAAACTTCAATCTGTTGGTATGGCGGTCAGAGCTGGTATCCCAGGCTTCATCGGAAGCGGCTTGGAGCCGGGAGTATTAGCCTCTGTGCTTACGTTAAAACCGCGCGGAACATTCTTCTCGGTGTGAACGCAAGCTGTGGGGCGGCAAAGCTTGTCCCGCCGTAGCCTCGGCGAAGGAGGGCCCTGCCGCCGAAACCCCTGACTTTTTTGCGGACTGGCGGCAGGAGGCCTGCCGCCCTACATTAAGCACTCAATGGACCTAGCCCAAACTATTGACCAGATCGGCCGCAATGCCCAAGCGGCAAGCCGATTTCTTGCAAGGGTAAGCACCGTGCAGAAAGATCAGGCGCTCCGGGCTGCCACCGACCAGATCGAGCGAGAGACCGAGGAAATACTTTCTGCCAATTCCGCCGATCTCAATGCTGCTAAAAGTCTGGGGGCCGCCATGCTTGATCGGCTTCGCCTCGATCGCGACAGACTTGACAAGATCGCACAGAGTGTTCGCTCCGTTGCTGAGCTGAAGGACCCGGTTGGAGAAATTCTCAAACAATGGGAGCGTCCAAACGGACTGAAGATCGCCAAAGTCCGAGTACCGATTGGAGTCATCGGCATCATCTACGAGTCGCGACCCAATGTTACGATCGACGCAGCGTCACTCTGCTTGAAAACTGGAAACGCGGTGATTTTACGCGGTGGCTCCGAGGCCGTCCGTTCTAACGCAGCGCTAGCGGCTGCGTTTCAGCGCGGGTATGTTTCCGCTGGTTTGCCGGATTATACGGTACAGCTCGTACCCGGGACTGATCGGGCTGCGATTCCGCTCCTGGCACAGATGGATCGGTATCTTCATCTCATTATTCCGCGCGGCGGAAAGGCTCTAATTGAAACGGTTGCAGCGTCGGCGCGAGTACCCGTGATTAAGCATTTTGACGGTGTTTGTCATCTCTACATCGATGACGCGGCCGATCCCAAGATGGCGGAAGATATTGTCCTGAACGCGAAGTGCCAGCGCCCTGGCGTTTGCAACGCGATAGAAACATTGTTGGTTCACGCAGACATTGCTTCGGATTTCTTGCCGAGATGCGCGGCAACCCTTTGGAAGCATGGCGTCGAATTACGTGGCGACGAAATCACCCAAAGAATTCTTGGCTCACGCGTCAAACCGGCGACTGAAGCAGACTGGTATGCGGAATATCTGGATCTCATCCTTTCTGTGCGAGTCGTGTCGACCTTGGACGATGCAATAGAGCACATTGAGACCTATGGCTCTCATCACAGCGACAGCATCGTTACTTCGAACCCGGAGGCTGCCGAAAAATTTCTCCGATCAGTCGATTCAGCCGTTGTTTTCTGGAACGCATCGACCCGATTCAACGACGGTGGCGAATTCGGTTTCGGGACAGAGATCGGTATCAGCACCGACCGGCTACACGCCCGTGGCCCGATGGGTCTGGAGGAGCTGACCAGCTACAAATACGTCGTTAAAGGATCCGGCCAGGTCAGGTAACTGGCGACGGTATCTCATTGGTCCTATCCCTCCGATAAGTCCTATCCGCCCGATAGTCTTATTGGTTCTATTGGTCCTATTTCGGCTCCGCCACCAAAAAAACAGAACTTTCTCACCGAATTTCATTGACGCTTGCGGCGCATAATGGGTAAAAGTGGGGCGAAATGGTGTAAAATGGTTCACAAGACCGTGTCAGCCCTATGGATGCGCCCCAGACTGTTCGGCCGATCTTCGCCGGTGAATTCCGGCATGCGATGGACGCGAAGAATCGCGTTACCATCCCGTCTCGGTGGCGCGCGAGCGATGTAGACGAGTTCTTTGCAATCCCAAATCTTGAGGCCGGGTTTCTGATGGTCATGCCGCCGTTGGAGTTCAAGCGAGTGGCGGAAAAGGTCGAGAATGATGAAAGCTTGGGGCGGGCGGAGCGGCGACGTTTTATCCGCCAATTTTCTGCCAAGGCTCAGCATCTCACTAGCGATAAGCAGGGGCGCATGGTTCTGCCGGAGGAACAATGCAAGCTGCTGAAGCTGCAACGGGAAGTCGTTTTGGTTGGCAACTATTCGCGATTTGAAATTTGGAATCCGGACAATTGGCGGAAGACGACGGACAGCGACGCCCCCGGATTCAATTACGTGCTAGAACGAGCAGGAATATGAGTACCATAACGTTCAGCGTTTGGCGTTTGGCATTTGGCGTTCGGCGACGCCTGTGGCTGTTTGCGGCAAACGCCGAACGCCGAACGCCGAACGTCGAACGCTTCCGAATGGCTGAATCAGATTTTCATGTGCCAGTCCTGCTGGACGAGATTGTTTCGGCGCTAGAGCCTGCGCCGGGAAAGCTCATCCTTGATGGCACGGTTGGCGGAGGTGGACATGCTTTAGCCCTACTCGCTCGGGGTGCATCGATCATCGCATGCGATCAAGACCCAGACGCTCTGGCTGCGGCGGCCAAGCGCTTGGATCGCTATAAAGATCGCATGCGATGGATCGAATCCAATTTTGCGGCGCTTTCAGACCGATTGCGTGAAATGAACGTCACCGAACTGGACGGTGTTCTGCTTGATCTGGGTGTTTCGTCATATCAACTCGATACGGCGAGCCGTGGATTTAGTTTTCAGATGAATGGTCCGCTCGACATGCGGATGAACCCGCATGTTGGGCGGACAGCAGCTGATATTATCAACACTGCATCCGAGGCGGAGCTGGCTGACATTTTTCATACTTTCGGCGAGGAGCGAGCAGCAAGAAGGATCGCGACGCGCTTGATCAGAGAGCGGGCACTATCACCAATCAGGACAACCCAATCGCTGGCGGCGATCGTCGAGTTAGTCGTCCCGAGACGGGGACCTAAGCACCCCGCCACGCGAGTATTTCAAGCTCTGCGGATCGCTGTTAACAACGAGTTGGACGTTTTGAAAACGGCCCTGCAGACGCTGTCCGGATTCGTGAAGATTGGCGGCCGGATGGCGATCATTGCGTTCCATTCGTTGGAGGACCGGATCGTAAAGAACTATTTCCGCGAAGTCACCCAGGAATGGATTGATCGGCCGGAATGGCCGGCGCCTCGAAAGAACCCAGCATGGAATTTCCGGCTCATAACGAGCCGTCCGATCGAGCCGAGCCGAGAAGAGATTGATCGGAACCCACGAGCTCGCAGCGCAAAGCTGCGGGTCATTGAACGGATCAGACCATGAATCATAACCGCAAAAAGATTACGTACTCCATTAAGATTGCCTCAATTTTCAAAGTAGTACTCGCTACGGCTATCCTGGCGGTTTCCGGATTGTCGTACGTGTATTTGAAGAATCAGCTCCATCAATATGGAGAGATTCAACGTCGATTGGAACGCGAGCTGACGGAGCTCCGAGCGAATAATGAAGTGGTTCGTGCGCAGATAGCTCAGCTTAGTTCTCGAGTTGTTCTCGAGAAGAAGCTGGCCAAAGATTCGCTCGGCCTGGTGCCGATCGCTAATGACCAAATCGTTCGCCTTAACCAGCGTCACGATACCGTCGGAGATGCGTGGCGAGTTGTTTCCAATCGCGGTTTTAATCAATGAGGTGGAATGCACAAGCGCGCGCCGTCACAGTCTCTTTTGGATTGGTCGGTGTATTCAGTGTCTTCTCGTTTCGGCTTATCGATCTTCAGATCGCCAAGCACGAGGAGTACACTGCGCTTGCTGCGGAAAAGCATGTTCACAAACAGGTGATTTATGCTAGGCGCGGAATCATCCGGGACGTCCACAACGAACCGCTTGCGGAAAATGTACCAGTCAAGACGGTCGTTGCCGATGCGTCGCACATGCGGGATCCGATCGCTGTGGCAAAGGCAATCGCAGATCAGCTTAAAATGGATCCGCAGGAGCTTGCGGACAAGCTGAAGACTGGGCGCAAGTACATCGTTCTTAAACGAGAAGTTTCAGAGCAAGCAGCGAACCGGCTCAAAGAAGCTCTTCGAATCGCTAATCTGGGCGGGATTTTTTTTGAACAAGATTTCGTTCGGACTTATCCGAACGGTCCGTTGCTTTCGCAGGTAATAGGGTTTGTAGATCACGATCACAAGGGCGCGTTGGGAATCGAGCGGACGATGCAGGACTTCCTGCAAGGTGCCAACGGCTTCCGCTACACCGAGCAAGATCGGACCGGCAAAGAGCTGGTTCCATATCGTGGCCTGGAGAGCGCCGCCAAAGATGGTTGCGACGTGACCCTCACGATCGACTTGGGTTTGCAGAATATTGTCGAGAACGAGCTGGACCGGGCGATGGACGAATATAGGCCGAAGAGTGCTATCGCAATCATGGTTCGACCTCAGACTGGCGAAATCATGGCGATGGCAAGCAGGCCGACCTTCGACCTGAACAATCCAGGGGAAGCAGATGCCGACGAAACGAAAAACCGAGCGGTGGTTTACATGGTGGAACCCGGCTCAGTCTTCAAGATCGTGCCAGTTTCTGCGGCGTTAAATGAGAAACTGGTGACACCCGATACGACGATCTTTTGCGAAAATGGTCATTTTATGTACGGAGGGCGGGTGCTACGTGATGCTGAGCCGCAGGGAGTTCTGACGGTTCACGGCGTGCTGCAGCATTCGAGCAATATCGGCGCAGCCAAATTAGGTCTTCAACTCGGTGAAAATCGGCTGTATGACTATGCCCGACGTTTTGGGTTTGGTCAGAAAACCGGGATTGCTTTGACAGGTGAAATTTCGGGGTTACTGAGCCCTCCTCAGCACTGGAGTAAATTGGAGATCACTCGTATTCCCATGGGACAATCAGTTGCAGTCACGCCATTACAAATGGTGATGGCGATGGCATGCGTCGCGAACAATGGCAAACTGATGAAGCCGATGATCGTTTCCCGGATCACCGACCCGACCGGCCGGGTGGTGGCAACCTATTCTCCGGAGGCCCAACGGCAGGTCGTTAGGCCCGAGACCTGCCGAAGAGTCATTCCTGCACTCCAAGACGTGGTTGCTGCTGGCACAGCGAAAAGCGCTGTGGTACCCGGTTTCAAGGTCGCTGGGAAAACAGGGACAGCTCAAAAAATCGATCCGAAAGGAGGGTACTTGTCCGGGCGCTACGTTTCTTCTTTTATCGGTTTTTTGCCGGCTGATGACCCGAAGTTCGTCCTGCTCGTTACATTAGACGACCCGACGGTGAAGGGGGAGGTAGCGTTTGGCGGGAGGACCGCGGCGCCAGTTTTTTCTGAAATTGCAGCTCGGGCGGTAAGTTACATGGATCTACGACCGACCGAATCGATCCCGCCTCCTGCCGGTACCAAAAAAGTCGCGCTGGCTCCGGGTGGCCCTCATTAGCTGTATTTTTTATGAGATGTTGTTGGACAGAACGCTATAGGGCGGCAGGCCCTATCGCCAATATCTATGATGCGTTGCGTATCGGCGGCAGAGCCTGCCGCCCTACAGCGCCGATCGGACCGCACACCCGATGCAATTAGCCGATCTCATACAACCACTCGAGATCATCTCGGTGAGCGGGCCCATCGATCGCGAGATTACGGGAATCAGCTACGATTCGCGCCGGGTAGCACCAGGCAATCTGTTCGTTGCGATTAAAGGCAATCAATTCGATGGCCACGCGTTTGTCGAACAGGCGATTGATAAAGGCGCGATTGCGGTCGTTTGCGAGAACACGGGGCTTTCGCAGCGGGCAACGACGATCGTCACGAAAAACTCGCGAAGCGCGCTGGCTAGGCTGGCCGCCGCGTTCTACCGCCATCCATCGCGAAGGTTGAAAATCATTGGTGTCACCGGGACAAATGGCAAAACGACCACGACGTTTCTCCTGAAGCATTTGCTGCAACGAGCAGGCCAGCCAACCGGATTAGTAGGGACTGTTCGTTATGAAATTGGTGAACGGATTTTGCCGGCTCAGCGGACAACGCCGGAATCGCTTGACCTGCAAGAGTTGCTTCACCAGTGCGTAGAATCGGGCTGCAAGAACGTGGTGATGGAAGTTTCCTCAATCGCGCTTAGCCAGTCCCGTGCGAATGAGATCGCGTTCGATACTGCAATTTTTACGAACCTGACGCAGGATCACCTCGACTTCCACGGTGGGATGAAGGACTACTTCAACGCGAAAGTCCAGCTTTTTGAGAGCCTGCATCGGAGCGGCAAACGCGACCATACGGCGGTTATCAATATCGATGACCCTTATGGCCAGCAGCTAGCGGCCCGCTTCAGCAAAGATATCCCAATGATTACCTACGGGATGAGCGCGCGAGCGGAATTTCGTGCGAGCAATTTCAAGATAGAGCTGAGCGGCAGTTCCTATCAACTGGACGCAAGAGAACGAAGCTACCTCGTTCGGCTGCCGCTGATTGGCCGGTTCAATATTTATAATTCGTTGGCAGCCTTAGCCGGCGCGTATTCGATCGGTGCCGACATACGCGGTTGTGTTCAGGCCCTCGCCAAGGCGCCTCAAGTTCCGGGCAGGCTGGAGGTTGTGCCAGTCAAAAGACAATTCCAGGTCTTCGTCGATTATGCGCACACCG
The DNA here is from genome assembly GCA_046727075.1 of bacterium. Lineage (GTDB taxonomy): Bacteria > Verrucomicrobiota > Verrucomicrobiia > Chthoniobacterales > JAFAMB01 > JBKPBY01. The sequence continues at coordinate 11,817 of JBKPBY010000094.1, forward strand.
ATGACGCTTTGCTCAGTGTGTTAAAGACCTGCCGCGATCTGAATCCAAATCGGCTGATTGTCGTTTTCGGTTGCGGCGGCAACCGGGATAAAGCGAAACGGCCGTTAATGGGAAGAGTGGTGGAGGACTTCGCTGACTACGCAATTGTGACGTCGGATAATCCGCGCCAAGAAGATCCTGAGACGATCATTCGTGATATCGAGAAAGGCTTTCGCAACAAGAACTACGAGAAGAACGTCGATCGCAAGCAGGCGATCGATCATGCTATCCGGATTGCGGCGCCGCGCGATATCATTCTGATCGCTGGGAAAGGGCACGAGAAATACCAGGAATTCAGCGATCACACGATCCCCTTTGATGACGTTGAGGTTGCGGCCCGCGCCCTAGAAGCACACCCAGTGGAGCTCAATGGATCCTAGAACGGTTGAACAGATCGCGCAGTGGGTGGGTGGGAAACTCCACGGGGCCGGTACCGGAACGGTCACTCGGATCGCCACCGATTCGCGAACTATCGGGCCTGGTGAATTTTTTGTTGCGCTTCACGGCGACCGATTCGACGGACACCAGTTTTTGTCCGCGGTTCAGCAAACTGGTGCGAGCGGTGCCTTGGTTAGTAAATACAATCCGAAGGTGGCGGCGCTGCCTCAGATCGAGGTCGCGGATACTCTGACCGGCTTGCAGCAGCTTGCCGACCGTTATCGCGATCAACTGAGCCTGACGGCGATTTGCATCACCGGAAGCAACGGCAAAACGAGCACCAAAGAAATGATTGCAGCGGTTGCCGGTATCCGACATCGCCTGGTGAAGACGGTCGGCAATCTTAATAACCATATTGGTCTACCTCTCACGATTCTGAGCGCGAACCCAAGCGACGCGGTAGGCGTATTTGAGATTGGGATGAATCACGCAGGCGAGGTCGCGCCGTTGGCGGCGATAGCGAAACCAGATGTCGCCGTGATTACTAATATTGGTGTTGCTCACATAGGGTTTCTTGGATCGCGAGAAGCGATTGCGGCCGAGAAAGCGGCACTGGCTCAAGCTGTGCCAGAGACCGGCTGTGTTGTGTTAAACCTAGCTGATGACTTTACCGACCGGATTGCCAGCAAATGCAAGGGGCGAATCATTCGTGCCGGAATCGGATGCGGCGATCTCTATGCATGTGATATCGAGCACTCGGAGAGTGGTGAGAATTTCACACTGGTTTACGGCTCGGATCGCGCGCGGGTCCGCCTTCCCGTTTTAGGCGAACACATGGTGACGAATGCCGCTCTTGCGGCGGCGGCCGGCATAGCAATCGGCTTGACGCTGGAAGAGTGCGCAGCCGGTTTGGCCAAGACATCCATTCCAGGTAACCGATTAAAACTTCAACAACTGGGAGAGATCCTCGTCCTGAACGACGCTTACAATGCGAACCCGGACTCCATGTTGGCCGCCCTGCGAACAGCTGCCGCGATACCTGTAAAGCGGAGACGCGCAGCGGCTTTAGGAAAGATGGGAGAGTTAGGGGAACAATCTAAAGCCGGGCACGAACGTGTCGGCCGCGCAGTGGCCGACCTTGGATTTGATTTTCTAATTTCGGTCGGAGAGGAAGCTGAGGTCATTGCTGAGGCCGCGTCGGCTGCCGGATTGAAAACAGCGATTCGGACTAAAACGCACGCACATGCCGTGGACCTTTTGCTCGATTATCTAAAACCGGGCGATCTTTTGCTGGTGAAAGGCAGCCTGAGTGCCGCCATGGATCAGGTGGTGATTGGGCTGAAAGCGGCGTTTGAAGGAGGGGGAAGACCGGGATGATCAAGTTTGCCAGAGGTCGGATGGAGGTGGATAGCCGTGGGTCCAGGTCGCGCGGAAGCGCGAACCCTACCAGTGATAGCCGCCGAATACGCGGTAGGGTTCGCGCTCCCGCGCGACCTGGACCCAGCGTTTCGTTTTCTGATCGCCGCAAAACCATATGATGTTCTACCTCTACTACCTCAGCCAAAGCCCAAGGTTCGTTTGGACTGGATTCAACGTCTTTCAGTATGTCTCGTTTCGCGCTGTCTGCTCAGCGATTACAGCCTTTCTGTTGTGTCTTGTGTTTGGAGGCTGGGTTATCCGCAAATTGACTTCCCTGAAGTTCGGTCAACCGATTCGCACGAAGGACGAAGTACATCGCCTCTACGAGCTTCATGGAGCAAAGAAAGGCACGCCCACGATGGGCGGGGTTCTGTTGATGGGTTCGGTAGTTATTTCTACTTTAGTATGGGCCCGCCCGGATAACGCATTTATCTGGTTGTGCATCTTTACCATCGTGTTCACTGCTGGCCTCGGCTTTGTCGATGACTATCTGAAAGTCCGTAAAAAGAAGTCGGATGGAATCCCTGGCCGGATCAAACTCGCCTGCCAATTTTTCCTTGCCCTGATAGTAACTGCGTTCTTCCTCCTGAACCCGACACTAGAGGTACAAGCTCGAGAGCTATACATTCCATTTTTTAAGGAGCCGATCATTGCTAACCTTGGTTGGTTTACCCTCATCTTCTTTGCGTTTGTTATCACCGGGGCTTCTAACGCTGTGAATCTGACCGATGGGTTGGATGGGCTGGCAACCGGTTGCACAGTGACTGCGGCATCCGCCTATGCAATTCTCGCTTACGCGGCAGGGACAGTTTCTGTCGCGACCTATCTGGATCTTCCCTTTTATCGAGGAAGCGAAGAGTTAACCGTTCTTTGCACAGCGCTCGTAGGGGCTGGGCTTGGTTTTCTATGGTTCAATTGTCATCCCGCTAGAGTTTTTATGGGCGATACCGGCTCACTTTCTATCGGTAGCACCTTGGCGGTCGTAGCGATCTGCTGCAAACAGGAGCTGCTTTTGATTGTGGTTGGCGGAATCTTCGTGATAGAGGCGCTCTCGGTCATTCTCCAGGTTTTCAGTTTCAAGCTCACCGGCAAGCGAGTGTTGTTGATGTCGCCGCTGCATCATCATTTCGAGCTCAAAGGATGGCAGGAGAATACTGTCATCGTTCGGTTCTGGATCATGTCGTTGATGTTCGCGTTTCTTGGACTGGCAACTCTCAAACTAAGATGAAGCGGAGCGGCACCAGAGCAGCAGTTTTGGGACTAGGCTCAAGCGGGGAAGCGGCCGCGCGCCTTCTGCAGATGCAGGGCGCCGAGGTGACGGTTTTTGATAGCGGCGATCCCGACCCCGCTAAGATTGATTCACTGCGACAACGCGGTATTACGACTGTCGTCGGCCCGGCCGCGAATCAAGCTCGAGCAGGATATGACGTAACGATCCTCAGTCCAGGTATCGATCCAGCAGTCCCATTGGTTCAAAACTTCCGTCGCCAAGGAGCGAGTTTCACCGCCGAGATCGAGCTTGCTTTCCAAAGCTGCAGTCGGCCCATCATCGCTATTACCGGCACCAACGGCAAAACGACTACTACCCAACTCATCGAAGCGATGCTGAATAGCGCAGGAATTCGCGCCTTGGCTTGTGGTAATATCGGAATGCCATTCTCGGATGCAGTCCAAGCGCAGGATGGGTTCGACGTTTTCGCCGTTGAAGTAAGCTCATTCCAACTGGAAACTATTTCGACGTTTCGGCCGAAAATCGCTGTTTGGTTGAACATCGCACCCGATCACCTGGACCGTTACTCTTCGTTCGAAGAATATCGTCAGGCCAAACTACGAATCTTCGAGAATCAACAACCAGACGATTTCGCAGTAGTTAACTGGTATAGCGATCTACCAACTCTCGCCGCTCAAACAATCAGCTTCAGCGCAGCCGAATGTCAACTGCTCGGTATCGACCGCCAAATGCCGACCGCCAAACGCCGAACGCCGAACGCTGATCTCACCCTCAGCGCTAATACAGTTCTTTTTCGAGGTGAGCCCGTCTTGAACCTGCATGAAACGCATCTTGCTGGGATCCATCAGGCAGAAAATCTCATGGCTTCTCTAGGAACAGCGTTCGCCTTGAAGATCCCCTGGCGAGAAGCCCGAAAGGGATTATGCGAATACCGCGCCTTACCACACCGGTGCGAACCGGTTGGCGAAATTGATGGAGTGCGTTACATCAACGATTCCAAGGCGACCAATGTCGACGCACTCGCGAAAGCGCTCGCTTCGCAAATTGCGCCGATTGTCCTGATCGCAGGCGGCAAGGACAAAGGTCTCAAGTTCGACGCGATCACCGATTTAGTCAGAAGCAAAGTTAAGTACGCCGTGCTGATCGGGGAGATCGCGAGAGACTTGCTGCAGGAGTGGTCAGCCCATCTGCCCTGTTCGGTATCGAAGACGCTTCCCGACGCTGTGGCCGCCGCTCAGCGAGTAGCGGAGCCTGGCGACGTAGTGCTGCTTTCTCCGGGAACGTCCTCTTTCGACATGTTCAAGGATTACGCGGATCGCGGCGACCAATTTCGTGAAATCGTCAAGGAGTTAACCAAGTGAAAATATTCAAAAAGCAATTCATCAGGAATCCTAAAAAGAAGCTGCGTGCGGCAACTCAGCGATCCTCACCGAAATATGCGGAGGATGAATACGGTTCGGATGAACCGAATGTGAAACTGTCTCGAGCGTTCGTCGTAGTGTTGTTGCTGCATGTCGTGGCGGTTGGAGGAATCTTCGCGTTCAGCGCGTTGAAAGATCGTCAGATGAATCCAGCTAAGACGGCAAAGGGTCCAACTCAGGAAACTGGGCCTTCGTTTGCCGGAACCGCCCAGCCGGTATCAAACGATCCAGCTACCGCTGCTCATAAAATAAAGACCGCAGAGACAACCACCAAGCCCGTCCCATTGGACGCGCAAAAGCTGATTGATTCGCCTCGGGTTACTTCTGTCAAATCGCAGACTAATGCTACACAAGAAACAGTTTCGGATGGTGGAAAAACTTACGTGGTACAGAGAGGAGACAATCCAGCGGGCATCGCCAAGAAATTCAAAGTGAACTATACCGAACTGCTCAAGGCAAACGGCATCGAGGACCCCAGAAAGCTTCAGATCGGCCAGAGATTGACGATACCCAAGTAGCGTTTGGCGTTTCGCGGTTGGCGTTCCCCATTCGGCGGGGTGCTCGCGAAACGCGGAACGCGGAACGCGAAACGCTCCGGATGCATAAGCAAAGCGCATATTTGTTGGTACTGGCTGTAGCGGCATTGATTACAATCGGTTTGATCATGCTTTACAGTACCGGCGCGTTTGCTCCGGATAACCACGGCGACCAGTTCGGCTTCTTGAAAAAACAAGGCTTCTGGTTAGCGATCGGATTCGTGTTTAGTATCGTGTTCGCTGTATTTGACTATCATTGGCTGCAGCGGTCCTGGTATTTCTTACTGCCGGCTGCCGCGATTCTGTTGGCTTTCTGCTTTATCCGTCCGATCGGGATGCGGATCAATGGCTCTTGGCGATGGATCCACGTTGGTGTTTTCACCTTGCAACCCTCGGAGTTGGCAAAACTAGCCTCGATTATTTTTATCGCCTGGTGGTATTCCAAATACGAAGAAAAATCGAAGGGTTTGGTAATTGGCCTGATTGTTCCGGTAGCAGTAATATCGTCGCTACTTCTGCTCATCATCGCCGAGGCCGATCTGGGGACTACCTTACTAATCAGCGGTGTGGTCTTTCTCATGATGTTTGTAGCCGGTGCGAGTCCAAAATACCTGGGGCCATTGGTCTTGGTCGGGATCGTTTCGATCTTTCTGGTAGCGTGGCACATGTCTGAGCGTCAGAACCGTCTGCTCGCATTTATCCATCCAGAGCAATACCAGGAGAAAGAAGGACATCAGCAATGGATGGGTTTGATTGCTTTCGGTTCAGGCGGCGTTGATGGGCTGGGGCTCGGTAACGGACGGCAAAAAATGCTCTACCTGCCCTACGCCCACACCGATTTTATTTTTCCTGTCATTGGAGAGGAACTTGGTCTGCGAGTGACGCTTTTGATCGTGTTCTGCTACCTGCTGCTCGTGACCTCAGGCACATTGATCGCACTGAACGCCAAAGACCGATTTGGGATGTTGTTGGGGTTCGGGTGTACGGTAATCCTCGGCCTACAAGCCGCCATCAATATTGGCGTGACCACATCATTGCTGCCAAACAAGGGGCTGCCCTTGCCGTTTATTAGTTATGGCGGGTCGAACCTATTCTTCTGTATGGTTTGTCTTGGGATACTGATAAATATCTACCGCCAAGGCAAAGCGGAGAAACCGGGTTCGCAGGCGCAGATGGCGGTTCAGGTAAGACATACGGTGAGGCTCTAAAGAGAGTGTGTGTGAGTGATGTAGGGCGGCAGGCCCTGCCGCCAAGGCCCAGCGTGTCGGCGGCAGGGCCTCCCGCCCTACAGAATTGATATGAACGTCGTAATTGCATGCGGTGGAACAGGGGGACACTTGTTTCCCGGGCTAGCTGTCGCTGAGGTTCTGAAGAGCCGTGGCCATGAGATCCTCTTGCTCATATCGGAGAAGCAGATCGACACGGTAGCGGTGCGTGATCGGCCCGAGTTTCGAGTCGAGAGAATACCGTCAATTGGAATGCCGCGGCTATTCTCCACGAAGACAATTCCGTTTCTGGGTAAGTTCGTACAAGGGCTCGACACATGCCGGCGCATCTATAGATCGTTTATGCCCGGAGCGGTTCTTGGGATGGGCGGATTTACCTCTACCGGACCGATCTTGGCGGGTCGGATGGCTGGCGCGCAGACGTTTATTCATGAATCGAATTCGATTCCGGGCAAAGCGAATCGTTTGAACGCGCGCATAGCGGACAAAGTATTGGTCGGATTCGAGGAATGCGCCGCGCATTTTCCACAGTCGACGGTGGAAATCACCGGTACGCCGATTCGGGGAAGTCTGCAGACGGCTGTGGATCGGACTCGCGCACTAGAGGGCTTTGGGCTGAAACCTGGCCTTCGAACAATCCTTGTCATGGGCGGTAGTCAGGGAGCCCATGGAATCAATCAAGTCGTAACCAGAGCGCTGCGGCGGTTTGTATCAAAGCCGGTTCAGTTCATCCATCTCAGCGGGCAACAAGACGAAACGTCGGTTGCCGCATGTTATCGAACTGCCGGTATTCCGGCGTTCGTCCGAGCGTTTTATCATCGAATGGAAGAGGCGTATGCGGTTGCCGATTTCGCCGTAGCTCGCTCCGGAGCGGCAAGCCTGACAGAAATATCTTATTTCGGTCTTCCGGCGATTCTTATTCCTTATCCGCACGCTGCGGAAAATCATCAGCTGTTTAATGCAGAAATATTTGCGAGAATGGGCGCGGCTGAAGTATTACAGGAATCGCAAGGCGATTTACTCGGGTCTTTGATAGATCAACTCGTCAATGATGAAGCCAGGCGAGGCGAGATGTCCAAGCGTCTGCGCGCGCTCGCTCCTGAGAATGCAGCGGCGAGGATCGCTGAACTGATCGAAAGATCGAGAGCATGACCTCTGAAGTACCAACCAAACTCACCGAATTCTTAGTTGAAAGCCCAAAGCAGATTCACCTGATCGGTGTTGCCGGCAGCGGGATGAGCGGGATTGCCGGTTTGTTACTCGAATTGGGTCACCGAGTGAGTGGATGCGACCGAGTCAGTACGCTAGAGACCCAACGTTTAGAAAGACTCGGCCTGAAATTTCATTTGCCGCAGACCGCCGAAACGGCCCATGGCGCTGAGCTGGTGATTTATTCATCCGCAATCAAAGGGGGAAATCCTACCTACGATGAAGCAGTTCGCCTCGGTCTCCCGATGGTAAGAAGGGCTGAAGCATTAGCGGCGCTGATGCAACTGAAACGAGGAATTGTGGTAGCAGGAATGCATGGGAAGACCACAACTTCGGCGATGGCAGCGCACGTTCTCCGAGCGGGCGGTCTCGTCCCATCCCATTATGTCGGAGCCGAAATTCCGATTCTTGGGACCAATGCGCATTGGGAAAAGAATGGACGGCACTTTGTGGTGGAAGGGGATGAGAGCGACGGAACGCTGCGGCTCTACCGGCCAGATCATGCCATCATTCTCAACGTCGAAGAGGAACATCTCGACTTTTATCGTGACCTCGCGGCTATCGACGAAGTGTTCAATCGTTTCATAGATCAGGTCTCCGGCACGATCTTTTATTGCGCGGATGATCGAAATGCAGCGCGGCTATGCCGAGAACGCCAAAATTCAATCTCCTATGGAGAGAGAACTGATGCCGACTATCAGTATCGCAACCTCACAGCCGATAAAACCGAGTCTCGGTTCGAAGTTTGGAGAAAAGGTCGACTCCTGGGAGAGGTGACCGTTGGCGTGCCGGGAAAACACAACGCATCGAATGCGCTGGCCGTGGTTGCACTCGCGACTGAGTTGGGGATGCCGTTTAAGAAAATTTCGCAGGCGCTCAAATCGTTTCGAGGCGCTCGCCGCAGGTTCGAAGTGAAGCTGCAAAACGCCTCGTACACAGTGATCGATGACTATGGTCACCATCCCACTGAGATCAAAGCGACGTTAGCGACCGCAAAAGCTCTGGGTCCAAAACGGCTGATCGTAATGTTTCAGCCGCATCGTTATACCCGGACGGCGGCGTTGGCGAAAGAGTTTGGAGAAGCGTTTCGCGGCGTCGATCTCGTATTCGTCACTGATATTTATGCCGCCAGCGAGCTGCCGATCGAAGGCGTATCGGGCGAAACAATTGTTGCGGCAATCGAAGCGTGTCGGTCCGCGCCCACCGTTTACGTCGCCCGGCGCAATCGGCTTCACCGCAGAGTTGTCAGGATTATTGAGCCTGGCGACCTGGTGCTGAGTCTGGGAGCAGGGGATATACACGAAGAGGCAGCGAAGCTTGTTCAAGACTTGGAGCTAGCCGATCAGCTGCGGATGGTAATGGGAGCAGGCGAAGTCCGTTTGTACGAACAATTGTCGAAGCATACTACGCTGCGCGTCGGCGGCCCTGCCCAGTTCTGGGTAGAGCCCGAAACTCGCGGCGGGCTCGCCAACGTTTTGGAATTTTCAACCGCTCACCGGTTGCCAATCACATTCGTTGGACGTGGCTCTAATCTTTTGGTCCGAGATGGCGGAATCCCAGGTGTCGTCGTTCATTTGGCGAGAGGAGACTTCCTTGAACTAAAGGCGGAAGGTTTGGAGATCCATGCCGGCGCCGGAGTTAAATTGAAACAGATCGCGACTGCGGCTCGGAACGCGGGCATTGGCGGCTTTGAGTGGATGGAAGGTATCCCCGGAGGTGTTGGTGGAAGTCTGCGAATGAATGCAGGCGCGATGGGCGCTGAGATGTTTCAAAGAGTTGTCAGTGTTGATGTAGTTAATGCGCGCGGTGAGTTCGAGACACTTTTGCCTGAGCAGATGCAGATCGAATACCGCCACGTGCCCACCCTTCGGGATCGCTACGCGGTATCGGCGGTTTTTCATGGTGAGCCGGGCAGCGTTGAATTAATCGACCGGCTACTGGCTGAGTCCAATCGCAAACGGAAGACTACTCAGCCAATCGCTGCGAGCGCCGGTTGCATTTTCAAAAATCCACGCGAATGCCCTGCCGGAAAACTTGTCGAAGGGTTAGGTCTGAAAAACAAAAGGGTTGGTGCTGCACGGGTGTCAGAGATTCACGGGAATTTCATGATCAATGAAGGCGGCGCCAGAGCGCACGACATTCTGCAACTGATCGGCGAGGTTCAAGCCGCCGCAAAACAGAAGCGTGGGATCGACCTGCAAACAGAAGTGCAAATCGTAGGAGTAGACGATGAGTAGTGTCCAGCATTCACGCAAAAGCTGCAGGGGGACGCAGTGGAAGCGAAGTATCAAAAAGCCTCAGCGTTCCTCAGCGGCCTCTGCGGCAGAATTTGCGAAGTTGATTAGTCCGCCAAACGCCATATGCAACGCTTAGATCTTTCCAACAAGAAAATCGTAATCCTCTGCGGCGGCCCGAGTGCTGAGCGAGAGGTATCTTTGCGTTCCGGAGCGGCCGTCGGTCGCGCGCTGCAGTCGCTGGGAGCGGAGACTATTTTGGTAGATCCCGAAACAGGCGATGTCCGTTTGCCCGAGCGCCTTGATTTCATATTCAACGCTTTGCATGGCACGTTTGGCGAGGACGGTACCGTTCAGACCATTCTCGATCAGACCGGTGTTCCGTACACTGGAGAAGGACTAGATGGTAGCAGGGCCGCCTTTGATAAAATCGAGAGTAAGAAGCGCTTCATTAAGGCTGGCGTTGCGACTGCGCCGTATGTGACCCTGCGCAAAGGCGAAAATCTTGAGCTCAGTCTTCCGGTCGTCGTGAAAGTGCCATGCCAGGGTTCAAGCGTCGGCATCTATATCGTTAAGGAACCCGCCGAACTTGACGCGGCGTTAGCGAAAGCCTTTTCACAGACCGACACGGTCCTGGTAGAGAAATTCATCGCGGGCCGCGAACTGACCGTCGGTGTTCTTGGCGATGAAGCGTTGCCGATTATCGAGATTCGTCCAAAGGGCGGCTTTTACAGCTACGAGAACAAGTATACATGGACCAACCGCGGTGGAGCCGCGGAGCACGAATGTCCCGCGCAGCTGCCGAATGGAGAAACCGAGCTCGTTCAGGAAGCCGCGTTAGCGGCTCATCGCGCGTTGGGTCTGCAGATCTATTCGCGAGTCGATGTGATCTTGGACGAAAATCGTCTGCCTCAGGTCTTGGAAGTTAACACAATTCCTGGTATGACTGAGACAAGCTTGTTGCCCGAAGCGGCCGCAGCCGCTGGCATTTCGATGCCGAAACTGTGTGAAAAAATTCTGCAACTGTCTCTGGAAAGGAGAGTGGCGAGCAAGCGGTGATCATTGAGAAGAGAATTAAGAAACAGAACCGACGAGCGTCCACTTCCAAGCAGCGCAAGCATCAACATCTCCTTGATGTAAAGGTTCGCGCGAAAAAAGCCGTGGCTAAGCGGACGCAGAGGGTCTTCTTCTCTCTCTGTGCATTAATCCTAATCGCAGCTGCTTCGGGCGCAGTTGCGTTTGGAGCAAAGGGCGCCCTGAATGCCCTGTTTTTTTCAAATCCCGATTACTCTCTTAAGACCGTCGATGTCTCGGTAGACGGAAACTTGAACCGTGACACAGTTTTGCGGACTGCCCAAATTTCGGTTGGTCAGAACGTTTTTTCGATTGATCTGCCGAAATTGCAGGACAGGTTGGCGACACTTCCTCAAGTCGAAGAAAGTCACGTTCGGCGGATATTGCCAGATAAGCTTGTAATCACGATCCAGGAACGTCGTCCTGTTGCCTGGGTTGTTCCTCCTGATACGAACACTGGGTCATTCAACTTTGAAAATGCCTACATGGTTGACCGGCGCGGTATCCTTTTGAAAACCAAGTCTCTGGCTCCCGAGTACCTTGGTCTGCCGCTGATCGTCGGGGTGGACACTTCTGACGTTCAACCGGGACAGCTGTTAGAGTCGGATGAAGTGAAGGCCGCTCTCGATTTGATTCGGGCTGATTCAGAGATTTTGCGGGGCCGACTCCAAATCCAGAGCATCGACGTGTCGAAAGGGTACGCTCTTGTGGTCACCGACCGGCAGCATGCCAGCGTCACGTTTGGCCCCGACGACATCGAGTGGCAGCTCAAGCGCTTAGAAACAATCATGAATTTCTGCGATCAGAATAATCGCGAATTGCAAACCGTGAATTTGATGGTTCAGAGAAATGTCCCGGTAACATTTGTGCCTCCGGCTGCTGCCGGGCCTGAAGCAAAGCCTCCGGAGAGAGCACCAGAGACCGCTCCTCCGGCCAATAGCGCCGTTACGCCGGCCCCGAGGGCCGAGCCCAATGTTCCAAGAGGATCACGATCCAAAGCTAAAAAGAAAAAGTCCGGAATGCTAAAGCCGCTCCATGAGCAAAACGACGTGCCCGTTCGGCGAGCACTACCGGTTTCCCATACACAATTGAATGGCTAGAGATAATATCTTTGTCGGTCTTGAAATCGGCACGTCCAAGATCTGTGTAGTTGTAGCTGAGGCCCGCCATGACGGGAGCTTGAAAGTTGTTGGGGTAGGCAGCGCACCTGCCCGTGGAGTCCGCAAAGGCGAGATCGTTGATTTTGAGACTGCAAAACGCTGTGTTCACGACGCCATCGTTGACGCCGAAGAGAAAAGCGATGTTGAGATCAGCGAGTTGTACCTCGGTATTACCGGTAGCCACATCCGAAGTTTTAACAACCGCGGGGTCATTGTTCTTGAAGAAGGGCGCGAAGAGATCGATGAACAGGACCTTGACGATGTCCGGACCAATGCGCGTGAGGTAAGCCTGCCGATGGAGGACTGTATCCTCCACACCATTATCCAGCACTATTATGTAGATGGACAGGATGGAGTGTTGAATCCAATTGGCTTGCTCGGCAAAAAACTGGAAGCAGATTTTCACATTGTCTACGGCATCCGCACCAGGATCCAGAACGCAATCCGATGCGTCAAAGAACTCGAGCTGGAGCCGGCTGATGTTGTGATCAATTCCTTTGCCACGGCGCAAGCAGTTCTTGAGAAACATCAGAAACAACTTGGCGCCATCGTCATTGATATCGGCGGTGGAACGACAGATTTCGTTGTCTATGTCGATGGCGCAGTGAAACAAAGCGGGGTGATTTCCGTCGGCGGCGATCACGTGACCAACGATATCTCTATCGGACTGAAAATTCCGACTGCGCGCGCGGAAAAACTGAAAATCGATGAAGGCAGCGTAACGCTTGGAACTGCGTTCCCGGGTGAGACGATTGCTCTCAAGGATGAAACCGGGTTTGCCGGCCGAGAAGTCGAGCGAGAGCTATTGAATCAAATCATTCACTCCCGTTTGTCCGAGACCATCCAAATCCTGAGACGGCAGATCGATGCGGAACAGAACCTTCACTACGTCGGAGCTGGGGTCTTCATAACCGGCGGCTGCAGCCAGATCCGCGGCTTGGAGGATTTGGCCTCCGAAATTTTTGGGATGCCAGTCACAATGGCGCACGCCTTACCAATGGCGGGTGTGACGGCCGCATTCGAAAATCCACAATTTTCTACGGCGCTTGGGCTAGTGAAATACGCCCACCTGGTGCAAACCGATCGGCCGGAATCTCGCGGGATCCTTAGCCGCGCGTTCAAGAAATTTACCGGGATGTTTAAATGAGTGTGAGTGCTAGTGCGGGTGTGAGTTTGGCCATTCTGAGGTCTGCACTCTCACTCGCACCCACACTCGGTCTCGCACTCTCACTCAAACTCACACTCTTATGATCCCAATTAATCGCCAATACGATCGCGACCCTCACGAAGCATTAAATCTCAAGGTTGTCGGTATCGGTGGTGCAGGATCCAACATTCTGGACCGCGTGATGCTTGATGGTATTGAGTCTGCTGATCTGGTAGCAATCAACACCGACGTTCAATCGCTAACCGCGTCCGTGGCTGCTCACAAAGTGCAGTTGGGTCGTAGTCTGACTCGAGGTCTAGGTTCCGGCGGTGACCCCGAAGTTGGTCTGGCGGCTGCGGAGGAAGCTGTCGACGAAATTCGGTCCGTTCTCCAGGGTGGCGCAGTCATCTTCATCTGTACGGGACTGGGTGGAGGAACAGGCTCGGGCGCTGCACCGATCGTTGCACAATTGGCCAAGGAAGAGAATGCATTGGTACTTGTCTTTGCCGCCTTACCATTCGGTTTCGAGGGCCGGCGCAGATGCGCACAAGCCGAGGAAAGCCTTGAACGATTGCGTTCGACATCGGATGCGGTGGTCTGTTTCGAGAACGATCGAATGGCAGAAATTACCTTGCCGAAAATGGGTATTCATGAAGCGTTTGGTGCGGCCGACTTAACTATTTCGCAAAGCATTCGCTCAGTCGCTACGCTGCTTCAGCGTCCAGGGCTCCTGCATATCGGCTTTGATGACATCTGCTCGGTTCTGCGCCATGGCGACGCTCGTGGTCTTTTCGGGTACGGCGATGCCGATGGTGAAAATCGCGCCCACGACGCTCTGGCTAGAGCTTTGAAAAACCCTCTGATGAATCGGGGAGCGTTGTTAGAAGAAGCCTTTAACGCGATCGTCCATATTTGCGGAGGGCCGAATATGACGCTCGGGGAAGTTCAGATCATCATGGAGGAATTGAACCGGCATGTGAATGATCGCACCCAGCTCTTTATGGGAATCGGCGTCGACCCGCGTATGGGGAACCGGCTGTCAGTTTCGATCTTGAGCTCGCTCGGAGAAGAAACAAAACGGCCGAAGGTGCAACCGATTCCGCGCAGATCCGATGATTTGCTTGAGATGAATTCAGACTCCCGATCAGTTTTGGCAAGTCCGGAACCTCAACCCTCCAGGCCTCGCCTAAGCGCCGTGGCTGAGCCGGTTCCAGCGCAAGGATCCGTCGCTGAAGCGCCACCCCAAAAAATTGTCGCCTCAACCCCGGTTCAACCCGCCGAGCAACCAATCGAAGAAGTGGTCGCTCAGGAAGAAGAGCGCTCTCGGCGAGTTTCGAAGCCAGATCCTAGGCCGAAGCCGCCGCCTGCGAAGAAACCGGAAGCCAAACAAGAGAACCTGCAATTTGAGCCGGTATCACGCGGCAGATTTGAAAAGAGCGAACCGACCATCATCGATGGTCAGGACCTGGATGTACCAACATTCCTCCGCAAGGGAGTGCCAAAGAACCGGTGACGCACGCGTAAGAAAAGCATGGGCCGCACGCCAAGACGCGAAGAAGTATCTCACGCCAAGACGCAAAGACTCCCGTAATCCGCGATCCGTAATCCGTGATCCGTAATCCGTAATCCCTAATCCGTAAACCGTGATACACAGTCTGCGATCTGCTAGCCGGTTCAGCCGATACGGAATACGGTTTACGGATCATGGTGTAGGCGCGTCTTTGCGTCTTGGCGTGAGATCCTTCTTCGCGTCTTGGCATGAGGACCGCGTCCTAGGCTTCGTACTTCACGTAGCCGGCAACGAACTTTTCGCGGAACTGTGCAAATGTTCCTTCTTCAATCGCAATTTGGATCCCTTGCATCAGGTTCAAGTAAAAGTGCAGATTGTGAATTGTGATCAGACGAAGCCCTAAAATCTCTTCTGCTTTGATCAGGTGCCGGATATAGCCGCGAGTGAAAGTCTGACAGGTGTCGCACGCGCAACCTTCTTCAATTGGTCTCTGGTCCAGGCGGTACGGGTTGTTCTTCAAATTCATTGTGCCGGTTTCAGTGAACGCGGTTCCATTGCGCGCTAACCTCGTCGGGAGCACGCAATCGAACATGTCAATCCCGCGAGCTACCATCTCAACGATCTGCGGAGGAGTTCCGAGACCCATCGCATAACGCGGTTTCTCAGCCGGAAGAAACGGTTCACTGTTTTCGATCGCTTGCATCATCTCCGCTTCAGGTTCTCCTACGCTGACTCCGCCGATAGCGTAACCATCGAAATCCATTCGGACTAACTCGCACGCGCTCGTTTCGCGTAGCTTCGGATAGGTGGCGCCTTGAACGATACCGAACGCGAGCGGTCGTTGAGTCAGCTGCTTCGCCAGCCATGTTCGGCTGCGTTCGGCCCAGCGTAATGTGCGATTCAGGCTCGAGCTCGCATGTTCGAAATCGCACGGGTAAGGCGGGCATTCGTCCAGAACCATGGCGATGTCCGACCCGAAATCCGCCTGAAGTTGCATCGCGCTTTCCGGACTGAGAAAACAGGGAGAACCGTCAATATGATTGTTAAACGAGACACCCTCTTCAGTGATCTTGCGGAGTTTTGCCAGTGAGAAAACCTGGAAACCACCGCTATCGGTTAGAATTGGTCCGCTCCATTGCATGAACGAATGCAGTCCGCCGAAGTGAGCGATCACGTCGACACCCGGGCGCAAAAACAAATGATAAGTATTTCCGAGAATGATCTGGGCGCGGAGCGTCTTCAGTTCCGCTGGATGCAAGCCTTTCACCGTTCCTTGCGTCCCGACCGGCATAAACGCCGGGGTTTCGATAATTCCGCGGCGAGTTACCAGCCGGCCCCGACGCGCCTTTGAATCCGGATCAGTTTGGATGAGCTGAAAAGACATTTGGTAGCCCGGATATGGCATGCCCTAGGGCGCAGCGCAAATACTCCCCCTGCAGATTTGCAGCGGACCCCTCGCAAAATATGCTGTCAAGTTTTGCCAGAAATCGAGGACGAGGACGAGATCGAGAACGAGCACGATATCTCCCTGTGCGCGACGCGCCAGACGCCAAACGCCAAACGCGACCCCCTACCTGCTCAATACCGTACTCAAAAGACCCCAGATACCAACGCTTAAGGCGGCAAGCGAATCTCCGGCTATCAGGCCGCCACCCACCAGAGAGGTTGTACTCATATCCGACGGCAAGCTTTCTTCAGCAGACCTTGCGCTGCGCGATTTTGCGAACACCTCGTAGAGCGTTCCGCTGATGCCTCCAGCTGTCCACCACAGTACTGCCGGAAGTTCTACGAATCCGCCGAACGACGAGGCGTACGGACTACATAAAACGACTGCGTCAACGAGAAAGTCGGTCGAATAACCAGCACGCGAGCTGGCGACCCAGTTCTTATAGGCTGCGTTATTCTTTATTGTTTTACGGAGGATCCCAATGATCAGCCCGAGAGTGATCCCGAGCTGCAAAGCTTTCATCACGTGCGGCTGCGCGGAAGTGATTCCTTTGAGCGCGCCCACAAATTTGTAGGTCATCGCCGATTGCCATTTTTCCGCTCCCGGCAAATGCGGGTTAGCAAATTGGTCCTGGGTCAAAATCGGGTAGGCGCTCACGAACAGTTTCGCCAGGACTACTGCCAGAATCGCGCCCATGAAAATGCCGATCACCTGGTATCGGAATTGAATTACTCGATTCGTCCCCAGACGCCAACCGGTTGAGCGGTCCTGCTGCATATCTCCTCCGACACTGCAGGCGATCAAAACAATAGCGGCACATAACAAGCCAATCGCTGGGTTTCGCAATCCCACAGCAGCCAAGATGAAAACCGTGAGCACGAATGCGCTGGAAATCGGATTCCAATCGGAAATGCCGAGCGAGATACCGTTAACCAAAAGGAAAAGAAAACAGAGCCCGACAGCGATTGCCACGTAAAGAATAGGTTGATGCAGCACCAGACTGCCAAACAGGATAATTCCGGCTCCCCAACAAATGACCCAGCCCCAGAGCTTCACCATGTTTACCCGTTTCCAATCCGGAGCGGCTTGTGCCGGCTCCGACTTTGCCATGAAACGTTTCGCGGCTTGTACAAGGATCAATGTGATATCGACAATGGCCGCGCCCAGAATTGTGCCGAGCGAAATGATGAACCCGATCTTTCGAAATGGGTCACCTGGATTCAGCCACCCGATAGCCATCAGATGTGGTGTCTGCCAGGCGCCAATCAGGCCAACAACCAAGGCCGGAATCGCGATGCGCGCTCCCACAATCATCCCCGCTCCGAAAGTTGATGCCGAAACACCGAGACGCGAGAGCGACCTAATATTTAACGAGAGTACTCCAACCAGGTAGCCAATGCCCATTCCGCCGCCGAGTTTGGCGATTGAGCGTTTGAGCAAAACCGGGTCGGTAAGTGCGCGGAGAATATTCGCGACCGCGAAACCGGATGGGAACGGCAACTGCATGCGGTCAACTAGGATCGGAGTATAGAGCATTCCGATTCCAATGCCAAACATACCAACGCAGGTGAAGAAAGCGACGAGCTGCCAGACTGGTGGTTCCGGCAATCCCAACCAAGCCATCGCTTGGACCAAAACTGCCATCCCGCACAGGCCGGCGACAGAGGCTGCCATCGTCTGGATATAATTCGCTCCGTGTTTGCCATCGGGTCCGTAACCCAGCGTCACCGCGCTCCCGAGGATCCCGGCTAGCACTTGGCCGCCGATGAAAAAACCGATCGAGAAATTCATGAACGCAGCTGAAATGCCACCAAGTGGCCCGAGAATAAAAATCGCAACTGTGCCCAACAGAAGGTGGTAACCGGGAGATCCGATCCGTGGCAAAAAACCTTTCGCTTTGGTTTCCGGCCGCTGTTCAACCGGATGAATAGTCGTTGGATTGCTCATTTGGTGCTGGGGATAGAAAATGATACGGATCAGGTTCAGCTTGAGAAGACAAATCATCTGACGGAATCGTTCATTGCTGTAGAGCGTGTAAAGGGTGCCGCGGAGGGATCACCTTCCACCCCCTCAATGGTGGTCATGGGCATGAGCATGCCTCGGTTGCCGAATATAGAGAAACACGAGCTATGCGGACCATCCGATGACGATTTGCCGGTTGGTAAGCCGTTCATGCCTGCCAAAGGCCGGCGCGCTCGATGCTGAATTCACGCTAGATCGACACTTGCGTCGGCCCAGAGGGAGGCCGATGTTAGTTTATGGGTGCAGAGTCAGCCGATGAGAATGACAACGGCTCTCCCAAGCCGGAGGAGGACGAATTTAACGTTGAAGAAGCGTTAGAAGAATCATTCCCTGCCAGTGACCCTCCAAATTGGACGCTGGGTAGGGAAGAAGAAACCAAGTAGCCGCCGGCCAATTTTCATCGGGGACCATTCCGGGCCGCAGCCGGGTTGAATGTTTTCCCGCGTTGTTCGCTCCTTACGTATGACCTTTCGTACGCTGTCACTCGCGCCTTGAAAGCAGCCAACTGACTAACCGCGAAAGCCATGCTATTTCGGGGACGGGAGACTAGCGTGTCTTGGCCGAAGACTTTTCTGGTAGCGCCGCGCTGCGAGCTCCACATGATTCTCTGACGATTATCTTCTCGGAGATGGTGCAGTTCCGGATTCCTACCGAGCGTCCTTCGAGTAATTCGATCGCCGCTATTGCCGCTTGTTGCCCCTGTCTCTTATACACATCTGACGCTGCCGACGAAGGTGGCCTGGGGG
>JBKPBY010000095.1:0-9390 GCA_046727075.1 bacterium
GCCCAGGCATTGAGGTTGTATACAGGACTGCTTTGCCCGGGATAACCCATTCAACGCTCTTGGTGTACGGAAGTATGTAGCCCTCCGGTCTGCGGCAACCGGTCAATCCGATCCCCGCGAGCGCCATCGAGGCGCCCATTACTTTCAGGAAGTTCCGGCGCGATACACTATCCAACTCAAGCTCGGCGGCGCCGCTTGGGAACTCTCGATGCAACCAATCCCGAAATTCCGGCGTATCAGCTAGTTCCTCCAGGCTACGCCAGTAGCGCTTCCCGGTAAGTTCTTCGGATGGATGCTGGAAAACTGTTTTCATTAACGGTGACACCCCGCGCAGGTCTGGGGCGGATTAATATTCCATTGTTCCTTAAGCTGTTCGCCGATCTGCTGCTGTGATTCTCCTTTGCCCGGCTTCCAATCGAGGTTAAAGACCTGGCTGACAGGCCGCAGATTATTTTCGGGATGCCGATGACAATTCAGGCACCAGCCCATTGATTGCGATTGATCCTGGAAGACCACATCCATGTGGTTCACCTGGCCATGGCAAGCCAGACAGCTGATCCCGCGATTAACGTGAACCGCGTGGTTAAAATACGCGAAATCCGGCACCTGATGGATTTTCACCCATTGAATCGGCTTACCGGTCTCCCAGCTTTGTTTGACCGCCGCCAACTTTGGATTGTTCGCCTGCACCTGCGAATGGCAGTTCATGCAGGTCTGGGTTGTTGGCACATTCGAATGAGAAGAGACCTCGACGTACGAATGACAATAACGGCAGTCCATCCCGAGCTCGGTCACATGGATTTCGTGAGAAAAAGGGACCGGTTGCACCGGCTGATAGCCGACGCGCATGTAATCCGGGGTGAGGTAATACCAATAAGCCGCTGACGCTGCTCCGCCGAGAACAAGAAGGCAAAAGACGATCTTTATGGCGAGATAGTTTGTCCAGCGGGGAAAAATATTAGCCATGCAACATCACATTGGTTCCGGGGGCTCGTGGGTGCATCAGGCTAGTATTAAACTTTCTAATAGCAACGGATTTCTGCGAATTTGAGCGAGAATTTTGGACCTCGCTCAAGGAGTGCTCTGAGCCCAATTTTCTAGTGGTTTGAAGCAAAGAGAATGGCGATCCAGATGCATAAGAATACCAGCGGAATCAGGATCGGCGCGCTAATGCCCAGGAACTGAATTCTAGGACTGCAGATAAGGTCGACACGATCGCTGGGAAACTTTGCGACTGCGATTTGGCGAAGCTCGCTCAATGCAAACATTCCCCCGATTACGGCAATACCCACGAGGATGACGCAGGCAATTCCTGTCGTCGGCAAGAGCTGAAGCAGCTTTCGCTGCACCGCCGCCTCGGGGCGACCTATGTCTCCGGCCAAACCGTTGAGCGTGATCGCGTACGCCGTCAGCAAAAAGGATTGTGAATTCATCAGCCATGAAATGCGGTGATTAATCAGATCGTCTTCGTGAGATAGTCTCGATTGAATAACAGGAAGTTCAGGATCCATAATTGGATCCGTCTTACGGCGGAGTGATGAGCGACGTCCAGCATTTCGTTTGCAGGGTGTTTGTCGCAACGCGACAACAAATGAAAGCCAGCTGGCTATGACTTGTCGTCGCTTCGCAACGTCCCTATCACGAAATTCCGTACTCTTCTTCAAAAGAACTCCCCTGCTCTCGATCACGAATAATGTGCGGAACGAATCGGCTGAAATCATCCGTGATTTCCGTATTCGACTCGCGAATACCCATTCCGTGCGCTTCGTGGTTGACTACCCAGGAGCCTATGACAGGCCGGTTCCCGCTAAAGTCCGGCAGCGCATGATACGCCTGATAGACAAACGGTCCATCGGTGTACCTGCCTCCAGTGGAAATCTCTTTGCCATCATGACGAAGGACCATGTTTGCCCCCTCGCGTGAATAGAGCGCTTTCTTCGAGAAAGAGTCGTTCAGGCGATCCGGTCGATCATATGCCGGCAGCAGGTTCGGATGATCCGGGTACATCTCCCAAAGAATCGGTAACAGGGCTTTGTTCGCGACCAGGATTTTCCAGGCAGGCTCGATCCAGACGGTGGGCGAGACCCCGAGGTATTTCCCGAACTCTTCCAAGAATAGATCTTCCCAAGGATACAACTTGAACACCGCATCAAGAGGATCGGTCTCGCCCCAGAAACGCCGGAGTGAACCGTTCCAGCCGACTCGCGAAATATCGATCAACTCTACCTGTTTCCCGGCTTGTGAAGCGGTGTCCGCGAGATAAAGCAAAGTCTGGTGATCCTCCGGGACATCAGTGCACCCGGTAAAATGGACTTTTGCCGAACTGGGCCCAATCAATTTCCAGGTGTCGATCAGGCTTTCATGGATTGAGTTGAACTGATCGACCTCCTTGCGGTCCAACTCCGCCTGAAACCGATCTGCTAACCAGAACCATTGGATCACCGCTGCCTCAAGGAGCCCAGTCGGTGTGTCCCCGTTGTACTCGAGGAATTTCGGATGTTCGCTTAACGAAGGGCTGTACGAAAAATCAACTCTTCCGTACAGCGACCTCTCGTCTTTTTCCCAAGAAGCCTCGATCAACGGAACAGCGCTTTCAGGTAAAGCCAGTCTCGTGGTGATCCAACCTTTCTCAATGATTCGTTCCGCAGCTTTAATGCACATCTCGTGCAGATCATTTGTGACCTGCTCGATCCGATCGATTTCGGCCATCGAGAATTCGTAGTACGCGCTTTCGAACCAGTACGGAACAGCGATTCCTGCCTGAGTGTGCGTGTGATAAGACAACCCTTGTTCCTCCACCCGGCTCATCCAGTTCGGACGCGGCAGATCGAGCACCCTTTGCATGGCCAGCCTACGAACTTGCACCCCTTCCGCTCGCTCTCGAGCCGAATCCGCCCCTTGTCACGGCCGAACCGCGTCCATCAAAGCTACCGCTGCCTTTGGAAAAGAATCCGCCGCTCGATCCCGAGGTGAACCGTCGCTGATAAGTCTGGAAAGAGGGCGAATAGTAATAGGAGGGACGGAAGCCAGTGCACGTGTTGTACGGCAACATCAGCGAATTAAAAACCATCCAGTACACCCACCAAGGAAGCCGGGAATCATCCTTGTAACCTCGTTCACGGCTCTCTTGTTCCCGAGCCGCTTTTTCTTCTGGTGTCCAGTTGTTGTACTCCCACTCTGCAGCCTCCCTCTCTTGAGGCGTCAAACTGTCGGCAGCTTTCGCTTCCTGTTCCAGTAACCAAGCCTGTTTTTGTTCGGGGCTGGGACCCTTGTCGCAGCCGCTTAGAAACAAGATGCTCAGCCCAACAGAGTGAGGGAAACCTTGCAGGACCGCTTAATCTTCATTGGTAACCGGGCCCAGTTGTCTCACTTAGACCCAATGCTATACAAGCCGAACTCTTTCTCTCCTCTGTCCCGGTAACTGAGCAGCAGCTGAGCGTTCTGCCCAAATCGTTGAGCAAGCCCTGGTTCACTTCGCCCGCCTGCGAGCACATACTTCGCGTTTTGTGGCAGTTGATTCCAATCGGAGATGTAGGACCACGGCTTTCGAAGATAAAAAAACAATGGCTGGGGTCCTGGATCGACGGCGTAAATGGTCTGACCGGGAGGAACGATTTTCGCGATAAGAGCTGCCCGCTGTCGTAGCGTTTCCGGCATTCGCGGGAGAATGGCATCTACATAGAAGAATATTGCAGCGACCGTCAGAATTCCGGTTCCGACAGTTAGAGTCGTAGTTTGGGATTCCGGATTTCGATACCGAAGCGGCCCTAAAAAAAGGAGATTGGCGCCGCACAGGATCACGGCGAGACCGATAAAAATCCGTTCGTGTGAGAAGAAAAGACCGACAGCCGATGCCAAGAGCAAAACCGCTGTTAGCCCCATCAGAATGTACTTCCACGGCCGATTTAACGATGGCGCTTGTTTGATTCGGTAGGCTGCGAGCAGACAGACGGGCACAAGTAGTGGCATGGTATACCTGGGCAATGCCCCGGGCGCCAGCATCACGATCAGGAACGTAATTAACGAACCAAACTCCAGGCCAAAGATGAATGGCTCATTTTCTTGGTTCCTTCGCCCCTCCAAGCCCATACCGAAAGGCAAAAACAGAATCCACGGCAGAAAATTGCACAACGCTCGCGGATAATTCAGCAGCCAATCTTTCCAATGAAATTCCTGAAGCGCCAGCCGGCCGGTAAACTGATCCGACCACTCTTTGGTTGCTGTTCGCGCTTCCGGCGTTTGCAAATGAGGGACCGCCCAGGCTGTAAATATCGCGACCATTAGTACAACCGCGCACAATTGGGCAAACGACCGGAGTTCGCTCAGCCTTCGCTGACGCCACAGAATCAGTACGACAATTCCGTAAAAGAATAGAAGGTGAAGCGGGCCCTTCAACAGAAGGCCGAATCCCAATGGCAGCGCGGAAAGAATCCAGCGCAGCCACAACGCTCGTGCGCCAAGCCACACAACCAACCCCAGCCCGAAACTCGCAACATATAAAGCTTCAATCTCGATCAGGCGGCCCTTGTCCAACAAACAAACCGTCGAGAGGATAGCTATTGCTGCAAGCAGCGCGTGGTCTTCGCCCAACCAGCGTCGGCTGCACAGGTAAGCACCGAGAGTCAGCAGCAAAACGGCGATCACTGATGGCAACCGGGCCGACCATTCGTCCTGGTGGCCAGTAGCCTCGAAACTGATTGCCGCCAGCCAATTTACCATTGGCGGCTTTCTCAGGTACGGCTTTCCGCCCACATAGGGAACCAACCAGTTCCCCGTCTCCAACATCGTGACACCGGGTAGAATACGCCGCCCCTCTTCCCCATGCAGCTCCATCCTCCCTAGTCTCGGAAGATAGATTCCGGCCCAAATCAGAAGAATGAGGAGAAGCGAAACGGCCAGACGGCGAGCGGGCGAGGCGGCGACAAAACGTTCGAGCGAAGCACTCAGAAGGATGATTTGGCCCACGGCAAGAGAGTCAGCGTTCCAAGACGTTTCGCAACATCTGACAATCGCCCTCTCGCCTCCTAATGGATGTTTAGTGCTCCTGCTCCTGCAGAGCGCTCTCAGCCTCGGCATTCCGCTCTCTCATGGCCGCTTTTCTGCTGAGCTTGACGCGGCCTTTGTCATCGATCCC
This sequence comes from bacterium, assembly GCA_046727075.1. Taxonomy (GTDB): domain Bacteria; phylum Verrucomicrobiota; class Verrucomicrobiia; order Chthoniobacterales; family JAFAMB01; genus JBKPBY01. The sequence continues at coordinate 5,135 of JBKPBY010000095.1, forward strand.
GATGCATTTCACCCAGATCAGATCGCCAATCTTTACAACGTCCTCAACGGCTTTAACCCGAAAATCTGCGAGCTCGGATATGTGCACCAGGCCGTCTTTCCCAGGCAGAACTTCCACAAACGCGCCAAATTCCTTAATCGAAACCACGCGACCATGATAGGTCTCGCCCACTTCGATCTCTTTGGTCATTCCTGTGATGATCTCCTTCGCGCGGTTCAGGCTATCGCGGCTGGCAGAATAGATGTGAACAGAGCCGTCGTCATCGATGTTAATCTCTGCACCGGTCTCCGCCACGATCCCTTTAATTGTCTTTCCTCCAGGACCAATCAACAAACCGATCTTGTCCGGATGGATCTTCACGGTCTCAATACGCGGCGCGTATTGGCTCAGTTCTGTGCGGGGAGCTTTGATAGCTTCTGCCATTACATCCAAGACTTTCATGCGCGCATCACGCGCCTGATAAATGGCTTCCGCCATGATTTTATGAGAAATCCCCGGTAACTTCAGATCGAGCTGGAATCCGGTGACGCCATCTTTCGTGCCACATAGTTTGAAGTCCATGTCGCCGAAATGGTCTTCCGACCCGATGATGTCTGTCAGCGTCGTGTAACGTTTCAACTGGTCGCCCTCGAACTCGGTAACCAAGCCGACCGAAATACCACCGACCGGTTTTCGGATTGGCACACCGGCATCCATCAATGCCATCACTCCGGAGCAGACGGTAGCCATTGAAGTTGAACCGTTCGATTCCATCACTTCGCTTGTCACCCGAATCGCGTAAGGAAACTGCGATTCCGGTGGAATCACAGGTTCGATGGAACGCTCAGCCAATGCGCCGTGACCGATCTCGCGACGGCTGGCAGCGCCAAATCGGCCGGTTTCACCGACGCTAAACGGCGGGAAATTATAATGCAGAATGAAGCGCTTCGATTGTTCGCCTCCGGTATAACCATCAATCGCCTGGGCTTCCTCGCCTGAAGCAAGGGTCGCCAACGCAAGCGCTTGAGTTTCACCACGAGCGAACAGCGCCGAGCCATGGGACCGCGGTAGTAAACCAACCTCAGCAGTCAGCGGCCGGATATCGCGTAGACCTCGCCCGTCGCAACGGGTTTGGCGATCAAGAATACTGATCCGGAACGCCTTCTTTTGCAGATAATCGAACGCCTGCGAAATTTCGAACGGAGTCGCGTCTGCGTATTTGGCCAAAATGGTTGTTTCAACCTCTTTGCGGAGCGCCTCGACCGCTTTGCCGCGAGCCACTTTGCCAGGCGTATATAACGCCGCCTCAATTCGGTCCCCGGCAACCTGATAGGCAATTTCAAGGAGATCGGCGCGCACATGAAGCAGCTCAGCCTCCCGCTTCGGTTTGCCTGCAACTGAAGTCAGTTCGCGCTGCATTTCGATGATCTGGCGCACGAATGGATGCGCAAACTCGAGCGCACGCACAAAATCGTCTTCAGGGATCTCGTCAGCTGCCCCTTCGATCATGATCACGTCACCCCAATTACCCACATAGACCAGATCCAGATCGCTCGATTGCCGTTGAGTGTGAGTAGGGTTCGCTACGAATTCTCCGTTGATACGACCAACCCGTACCGCGCCGATCGGGCCAGCAAATGGAATATCCGAAACACAAAGTGCAGCTGAAGCACCGTTAATGCTCAGAATATCGGGATCGTTCTCGCCGTCTGCGCTGAGGAGGATGCTTATGATCTGAGTATCGTAAAAATAATTCTTTGGAAAAAGCGGACGGAGCGGACGATCGGTCATTCGCGACGTCAGCGTTTCTTTTTCCGTCGGACGCCCTTCCCGCTTGAAATAGCCACCGGGGAACTTGCCCGCTGCGGCAGCTTTCTCTCGGTAATCAACTGTTAACGGAAAAAAGTCCTGGCCTTCCTTTACGGCAGTTGCAGAGACCGCGGCAACCAGGATGATTGAATCGCCAGAGCGAACCGTGACAGATCCATCCGCGAGTTTCGCGAGTTTCCCTGTTTCGATGATGAGATCAGTAGAGCCGATAATTCTCGAGACTCGATGGTGCATAATAGAATGAGCCTCCAAGATAACCGTCGAACTCGGCCTTTGTTCGTAGGTCTGAGCCCCGACAATTTTCGAGGCTCAGACCTAAGACAAGGCCGCTTCCGACATCGCCAGCGCGTCCCCCGTGATTTCGGCGGAGTAAGAGGCTATATCGGACAGGCAGGTTAATCCCGGAGGTCTTGGTTTTCGTTTGGGTTTGACAAAAAAGCCGCATTAAATCTGCGGCTCTTCGTTACTTACGTAAATTCAATTTTTCGATGACCACCTTATAGCGATCCTGCGAAGTACGCTTCAGGTAATCGAGAAGGCTTCTCCGAGTGGCTACCAGCTTCAAAAGACCGCGCCGGGACGAGTGATCTTTCCGGTGCCCCTTCAAATGATCGGTTAGTTGGTTGATACGACGGGTCAGGATCGCGATCTGGACATCCGCACTACCTGTATCCTGCGCATGCAGTCGGAACCCGGTCAGATCAATGTTATCACTCGATGCCATAAATTCTAAGGAGGGGTGAAAATAGGGGGTTTCACCCAAACTTCAAGGGCTTTTTTGGGTGGGACATCACGCAAAGGCGCACACGCCAAGACGCCAAATAGAAGGGATCTCACGCCAAGATAGAAGGGATCTCACGCCAAGACGCAGAAGAAGGACCTCACGCCAAGGCGCCAAGACGCAAAAGGTTTGGATTCAAGGAGAAGCCACGTTTCGGTTGCTAACTACGCAAGTTTCCCCGCTGAGCGCACAAGGACGCGCCATCATCAGCGTTTGATATGGCCAAGCTTGCTAGGGCGCAGCCGACCGAGTGGATGGTTCTATCGGCTCCTGATCAAAAATTCGCCTGTTCTTCCCATTTTCCAAAAACCTTTGCGTATTGGCGCCTTGGCATGAGGTCCTTCTTCTGCGCCTTGGCGTGAGCGATGCCGGCGATGGCGGCGTTGACGGCGTTGGCTACGCCTTGGTCATCGCCACTAAATCATCCGCCAGCTCGCCAAAGGTCCTGGTGATCAATTTCTCGCCCAACGTATTGATATTGATCTCCACCCCAAGCCGTTCCTCGAGATGCAGAACAAACTCTACCAGATCCAGGCTCTGTTGAATTACTTCCCCAGCTTTCATGCCCTCAAAGTTATCCCGTGGGATATCCGGAAAATTTTCCGCAAAAAACTCGGACATTGCTTCCAACACTTGTTTCCGATCAGTCATAAAAATTTCCGGTCGAATGCCCTCTAGACGCAAGTACCACTTCCATAGGCTACATGAAAGCCTGCTCCCATGGAAAGCCATTGAATCGTTTCCCCAGATCTCGCGTTGGCCATCAGCCCGGCCAGGATGTGCAAAATGCTAACACTGCTCATGTTTGAGCAAGACCGAAAATGATTAATGGATGGTTCGAGGGTTGCACGGTCAATTCCCAGCTTTTTCGCCAGGCTGACCAGAAGAAGCACGCCGGCGGGATGAATCGCCCAACGCGCTCCGGACACTTTCTCTATCTGTAAGGCAGCAATGGCCCGAAGAACTTCGTGCCGGACTTTTGTCTCGAACTGTTCAGGCTCGACGATTCCGAAGCGATAATAGTCGCTACCCCAATGCCATTGGATCAAATCGCTCGCATCTCCGCGCCAGGCCGCGGTCCGATCAATGGCAATCGCGCGATAACCCGGTTCTTTGGAAATCCATGCGGCTGCTGTTCCGTCGCCGAAGGTGCAGATCCCTTGCCAATTTGAGCGCGCGATACTCTTCGGATCGGCCATGGTAGAAGTCGGCTCCATTGCAACGATAAGAGCGTTCTCAATTTCGGAGCTCGCAACGAGTTGCATAGCGCGCGTTGTGGCGGTACAGCCCGCGCTGCCAATATCCAGTTGCATCGTCCTATTGCCGGCTAGCTTCCCCAGCTTAGAAACGACTCTTTCCGCGATTCCCGGCAAGAGCATGCCTTCGCTTGAAATCCCAAATACCGCGTCAAAAGGCCTGTCCGGCGGGGTCGCTTCAATTTCAGCGCAGATCGCAGAAGCCGATTCCTCAATTGCGGCCTGAAACGAAGTCGCATGATCGGAGAACTTCTCTTGCCACAAAAAGCGTTGGTTCTGCACGAACCGATCGCGATTCCCGAACAAAAGCAGACGAACGAAATCGAGCAGCGCGCTCTTTTCCTTCTCACTCTCCTCCAGCGCTTCCAGGCGCTCGGAGATTGCAGCGAACATCGTCTGGTTAGTCCAGG
>JBKPBY010000096.1:0-6242 GCA_046727075.1 bacterium
GGAAGACCGGCCATGTGCCGGCGCATCAAAGCTGACTACTTCAAAATCCGCCTCAATCAGATGCGGAATGAAGTTGAAATATTGAGCCGCTTTGCCCGCCCACCCATGGACTAGAAGAACGCGCCGTCTACCTTTGCCCCATCGATAATAGACAATCTGTTCTTCCAGATTCTCTGTGCCTGGCGAGATAAGGATGGTTTTGATCTCTGCTTTCGCGAGTATCTCGGCTTGCTTGCGCAATTCTCGCTCCACTCTTGGCGGCCGCAAGAAATCCGCCATTGCTTCACGAGTTCTTGGTGAGTAGTTCTGCACAGTGGCTGTTATGGACTCATTCCACTCCGGTACGCCGGTACGCCGACAGGCCGATACCCGCCGCACTTGTGGCTGTGGCTTCGCGGCGCTGTGTTCAATCCCAGTCCCATCCCAGCCTACTGCGCCTCAACAAGCTCCATCGTCCCTTTGAATTTCGGTGGATCTTCCTCCAACCCAAATCCGGATGCGTGCAGCGCTTGCACTCGCTCGAGCTCGTCAGAGGTCAATTCGGGAGATTCTGGGGCCGACGCAAATTCCACCAATTGCTTTTCGTCATAGACATTGGGTAGCGTCGAAGCGACGCGCAGGTCAGCCAATAGCCATTGTAAAGCGGCTTGCCCCAGTGTCCGGTCTGATCCCTCAAGGAATCGCAACTGGTCAACCTTCTTGACCCCGTTTAAAAGCCAGCTCCTGGGGCGATGACTCCGATGATCGGTCGGCGGAAACTTGGTTTCGGCGGTGTAATACCCTTCCAGCATTCCTGATGAATGAGTCACGCGAATCAGGAACATCGTATCCTTCTCGTTTTCGTTCGCAGCGTCCTGAATTTTCGAGCCAGGATATTGCTCGAGTATGTTGTAGATATGCTGGACGCTGGTCACGTTCCTTTCTTTGATGCAGTTCACACCTTCGTATAGCCATCCAATTGCAGGTCCGAGGGCGATGCCATAGTAACGGACCAGCCCTTTTTCACGCAGTTTATCCAGCGTTGTCCACAAAGCGTCGTCAGTAACTTGCTCCATCCGGATATTGTGGAGTTGCAGCAGATCAATTCGATCCGTTTTCAAACGTCTCAACGCGGCCTCAGTGGCTAGAACGATGGCGTCTGGAGAGAAATCTTGAGGAATTTCACGCTGGCCGCGCCGCTCATTTCCATGGTGTACAAAATCGTATCCAACCTTGGTGGCGACGACGATTTCGTCGCGGTGCCTGTCGAACGCTTTGGCGATCAATTCTTCGCTCAACCCGTTCCCGTAAGTGTCCGCTGCATCAAAGAGAGTGATTCCGAGATCGAACGCTTTGTGCATTAAGCCGATCGCCTCGCCTTCGGTGAATTTCCCCCACCAGCCAGTCGATACGGTCCACATGCCAAATCCAACCTCGCTCACTTTCAGGTCGGTATTTCGATAAGTACGATATTTCATGGATAACCGGCCATTATGTGCCCATCGAATTTACCATGCAACCCCTGGGGTTCGGAACACGAAGCTTCCAGTCCGGCCGAGGCCGGATGGGTTGCGCTTCAAGCTCGACAATTCGGCACCCAAAGGCCGTCGACCCTGGAAGGGTCAACCCCGGAGGATTGTGCTCATCGCAATATCTAGACCGTAAAGCCCGTCTAAAACGTAAAAATTGTTGACCGAAAACCGCGCCTGCCGTAGGCACGTCACCCTGGGGGAACAAATTATGCAACCGATCCAAAGCTTCAATGTGGCGCCTCGATTGCCGGAAGTGCTTGAGCCACTCCGTGAACTGGCTCACAACTTGTGGTGGACGTGGGAACCAGATGCCCGCCGCTTGTTTCGACATCTGGATCCTACCCTCTGGGACCAGACCAATCATAATCCCATCCGGATGTTGCAACTCTCGCGCCAGGCACGCTTACTGGAGCTAGCGGGAAGCGACGAATACATCCATGAAATGCAAGGCGTGCATCGCGCGTTCAAGGCGTACATGGGCAGCGCGGATACCTATGGTAAGCGTCGATCCTCTGCCCCGTGTATCGCCTATTTCTCCGCCGAGTTCGGTTTCCACGAATCGGTACCGAACTATTCGGGAGGCTTAGGCATCCTTTCTGGGGATCATTGCAAATCGGCCAGCGACCTCGATCTCAATTTTTCAGCGGTAAGCCTTTTGTATCGGCACGGCTATTTCAAGCAACAGATTGGTAAAGACGGTTGGCAGGAGGCTGTCAGCTTGAATCAAAATTTTCATCATTTGCCGCTACGCGAGACACAAGCTGCCGGGAAACCGCTCTATGTCACTGTTGAAATTCTGGGCCGCCCGGTAACAGCAAAAGTCTGGGAATTGCAGATCGGGCGTATCAAGCTCTACCTGCTCGATACAGATATTCAGCAGAATTCGCCCGAAGACAGATTGATTACGGAGCAACTCTACGGAGGCGATCTGGAGATGCGCATTCGCCAGGAGCTAGTTCTGGGAATCGGTGGCGTACGAGCTTTAGATGCCCTCCAAGTCAGGCCCGAGGTCTACCATATGAATGAGGGCCATTCAGCTTTCCTTTCACTTGAGCGGATCCGTCAGTATGTCCAAGGGAAGAAATTGGATTACTATTCTGCGCTTCAGGTAGTGGCCGCTTCAAACGTCTTTACCACGCATACACCAGTACCCGCAGGCAACGACGCGTTCCCGCGTGAAATGATGAGGCGCCATTTTTCAGGTTTCGCCAACGACCTCGGGATCAGTTTCGATGACCTGTTTCGGCTTGGGCAACCAGGGATCAGTCCACCAGACACGTTCAGCATGACGATTCTTGCCCTGCGGACCAGTCGTTATGCTAACGGAGTCAGCAAACTGCACGGCGAAGTCAGCAAGAGACTCTGGCAAGATGTCTGGGCCGGAGTGCCTCGGGAAGAAGTCCCAATCACCAGCATCACCAACGGGATCCACACTAAAACGTGGACCGCGCCGGAGTTTCATCGGATCTACTCGAAATATCTTGGCAACGATTGGGAAGAGCATCTGACCGACACCGAATACTGGCGGCGAGTCATCGATATCCCTGACGAAGTCCTTTGGGAGACGCACCACCTTTTGAAAGCTCGGCTGATCAACTTCGTTCGAGAGCGGTTGCGACAACAGCGTACCAGACTCGGCGAATCGCCGGCACAACTTCGTAAAATCAATAGTATCCTTGATCCCGAAGTTTTGACCGTCGGTTTTGCCAGACGGTTTGCGACCTACAAGCGCGGCAATCTCTTGTTCAGCCAGAAAGAGCGCTTGCTCCGTCTGGTGCAAAACCGGGAGCGCCCTGTTCAATTTCTTTTCGCGGGAAAAGCGCATCCAAAGGACGATCCTGGAAAGAGATTTATCCAGGAGGTCTATAATTTTTCGCGAGAAGCCGGTTTAGAGAATTCGGTTGTTTTCCTTGAGGATTACGACACCTATATCGGCCGGCGGATGAGTCAAGGGGTCGATCTCTGGCTGAATAATCCTCTCCGCCCGCTCGAAGCTAGCGGAACGAGTGGTATGAAGCTGCCGCCAAACGGCGGGTTGAACCTCAGCGTGCTCGACGGTTGGTGGTGCGAGGGTTACAACGGCAAGAACGGCTGGGCGATCGGAGCCGAGATCACCGACGGGCCGCCCGAATACCAGAATGATATCGACGCCGATAGCCTCTTCCATATCCTGGAGAACCAGATTGTGCCGCTTTACTACGCTAAACCAGACGGGCGGATTCCGATTGCATGGATCCAGTTGATGCGCGAGTCGATTCGGAGCGTAACGCCTGTGTTCAATACGCACCGGATGGTAAAGGAATATACTGAACGCTTGTATGAACCAGCTGCCGCCAGATACAAGGCGCTAAGCGCACAGAACTGTGCGCCGGCCGTCGAGCTGGCGCGCTGGAAGCATGCTACAAGAGTAGATTGGCCCCAGGTGCGTATCGAGTCGGTCAACGCTAGCCAGGATGGCCAGACAGCCTTTTACGTAGGCGACAAACTGGAAATCACCGCTCGCGTTTTCCTCGGCCCACTAGACCCGGCTCATATCCGGGTACAAGCGTACGTCGGTGAAAACAATAACGGAAACCTATCGAACTCATATACTGTTGATCTCGCAGAGATCGAGAAGACAGAGAACAAAGGGACATACCGCTTCCGCGGCGTTCTCCCCGCGACCGAAAGTGGCAGCTACGGATTCAACGTTCGAGTTATCCCCACCCACCCTCACCTCGCCCAAGACCACGAACTACGACTAATTACCTGGGCTGGCTAGAATTACGTTCGGCGTTTGGCGTTCGGCGGTGTTGCAGCATCAACATATGAGCGCCAAACGCCGAACGCCGAACGCGCAACGTTCATGACTCCCGCATTCTCGACCTGTTGGAATTCGGCTCGCCATACGCGAGGCGATCAAATGCTGGAGGAAATATTTTCGCTCGGAATCAATCGGATCGAACTGGGGCACGGGATCCGGCTATCCCTTTGGGAAGGCATTGAAAAGTTCGTGGCAGATCATCCCGTCACGTTAACCAGTCTGCACAATTTTTGCCCTTTACCGATTGAGGTCCCGGACGCTGCTCCTGACTGCTATCAATGCACGTCGCCCCGCGTCGAGGAACGGCAACGATGCTTGCGCCACACGCTTCAGACAATCGACTGCGCGCAGAAGCTTGGCGCAGACCGAATCGTCATGCATCTCGGCTCGGCTCCGATCCCGGATTACACCGGGCGGTTAGTCAATCGCATCAAGTCCGGGCACTATCTCGATCGCAGGTACGTCGCTTTAAAGCTCAGGGCGATCCGTGAGCGGGAAGCGAACTCTGTCTTCGATCGGGTATTAAAATGGTTGCAACCGGTTATAGCTCATGCCGCCGAGGCTGGGGTCAAACTTGGAATTGAAAACCGCGTTGGGATTGAGACTTTTCCATCGGAACGGGAATTCGCTCAGCTCTTTGCCCAAATTCCGAACGGATCAATCGGATACTGGCATGACTTCGGCCACGCCCAAGTGCGGCATAATCTAACATTCATCGATCACGCAGAATGGCTGGATAAAATGCGCCCGCATTTGTTGGGATGTCATGTCCACGATGTAAAATTCCCCGATCAAGATCATCAGGTTCCATTCAGCGGCATGATCGAGCTGGAATCCCTTATCCGCCCGATCGACACCGATATTCCATTCGTCTGGGAACTGAGCTCCCGAGTCTCGAAAGACGAGATCGTTACCGCGCTAGCGCACTGGGAACAACGGTTTGGGTAGCGCGCGCGCGGTAGGGTTCGCGCTCCTGCGCGACCTGAACCCAACGCCTACCACTCCCCGCTGTTTAATTTTTATTTGCATAACATGTGCAATAGATGTTATGTTATCCGATGGCCGAATTCCTTGAACGCTCCCGTCCCACCCGCGGCGTGATAACCGACAACGCAATTCCAACCGTGGTTTTTCTAACCGTTTGCACCCGAGGCCGAGGACGTTGGCTGGCTGATGATCGTGTCCACGCTTTGCTGCGACAAATCTGGTCGGAGGCGGACAAATGGAACGTCGGACCATATGTTCTGATGCCCGATCACCTCCACCTTTTTGCGTGGCCGGGTCCTGAAACCTGCCTTTTCGATCCTTGGGTCAAATATTGGAAAAGTCGATTTACCGCCGCTTTTCGGAACCCTTCGTGCCGCTGGCAAAAATACTGCTTCCATCATCGAATTCGATCGCACGAGAGTGCCGAGGCCCGATGGCAATACATTCGAAATAATCCCGTCCGAGCCGGCCTTGTCGAAACTATTGAAGCGTGGCCATATCAGGGCGAAATTTTCAAAACCTCCCTTTGGTGGTAGGGTTCGCGCTCCTGCGCGACCTGAACCCAACGTGTGCCACCACCTTTATCGCACATCGCAAGCGGTAGGGTTCGCGCTCCTGCGCGACCTGAACCCAATGTGCGCCACCACCTTATCGCGCATCGCAAGCGCTAGGGTTCGCGCTCCTGCGCGACCCGAACCCAATGTGCGCCACCACCTTATCGCGCATCGCAAGCGGTAGGGTTCGCGTTCCTGCGCGACCTGGGTTCCAGAGATTCCCATATCTCAAGACCGAGCACGAGGAGATCGTGGCACACGTTGGGTTCAGGTCGCGCAGGAGCGCGAACCCTACCACCAAAGGGAGGTTTTGAAAATTTCGCCCTGATATGGCCACGCTTCAATAGTTTCGACAAGGCCGGCTCGGACGGGATTATTTCGAATGTA